>NZ_FSRL01000001.1:2168250-2478000 GCF_900142295.1 Vannielia litorea | reverse complement strand
CGGGATCGTCGGAGAATCCGGCTCGGGCAAGTCCATGACCGGCCGCGCCCTGCTCAAGCTCATCCGCAAGCCCGGCTTCGTCGAGGCCGACCGGATGCAGATGGGCGAGACCAACCTGCTGACCGCCACCGAGAAGGACATGCGCAGCATCCGCGGCGCCCATGCCTCGATGATCATGCAGGACCCGAAGTTCTCGCTGAACCCGGTGATGACCGTCGAGCAGCAGATGGTCGAGGCCCTGACGACCCATGAGAGGGTGAGCCGCCGCGAGGCCCGCGCCCGTGCGCTCGAGATGCTCGATGCGGTGGCCATCCGCGAGCCCGAGCGCGTGCTCAAGCTCTACCCCCACGAGGTCTCGGGCGGCATGGGCCAGCGCATCATGATCGCCATGATGCTCATCCCCGACCCCGAGATCCTCATCGCCGACGAGCCCACCTCGGCGCTCGATGTCTCGGTGCAGCTCCAGGTGCTGGAGATCATGGACAAGCTGGTGAAGGATCGCGGCATGGGCCTGATCTTCATCAGCCACGATCTCAACCTCGTTGCCAACTTCTGCGACCGCGTGGCGGTGATGTACGCCGGGCGGATCGTCGAGGTCTGCGAGGCCGGCAAGCTGGGCGAGGCGCGCCACCCCTACACCCGCGGGTTGCTCAACGCGGTGCCCGATCTCGAACACCCCCGCGACAGGCTCGAGGTGCTGCAACGCGACCCCGCCTGGCGCGAGGCCCCCTCGGTGAGTGCGCGATGACCACGGCAGGCAAGGGCGACGCGATCGACATCCGCAATCTCCGCGTCTGGTTCGGCGAGGGCGCCGCGCGCAACGTCGCCGTCAAGGGCGTGAACCTCGCCGTGGTGGAGGGCCAAAGCTTCGGGCTGGTGGGCGAGAGCGGCTCGGGCAAATCCACCGTGCTGCGCGCCATCGCCGGGCTGGTCGAAAGCTGGGACGGCGCGATTTCGGTTGCCGGCGAGAGCCTGCACCCAAGGGGCCGCAGCAAGCAGTTCTACAAGACCGTGCAGATGGTGTTCCAGGATCCCTATGCCTCACTCCACCCGCGCCACACGGTCGACCGGGTGCTGGGCGAAACCCTGCAACTGCACGGCTTCTCCGATATCGACGCCCGCATCACCCGCCTGCTCGACTCGGTGGGTCTCGGCAAGGGCTTCCGCTTCCGCTACCCGCACCAGCTTTCGGGCGGCCAGCGGCAGCGCGTCGCCATCGCCCGCGCGCTCGCCCCCGAGCCGCGCATCCTGCTGCTCGACGAGCCCACCTCGGCGCTCGACGTCTCGGTGCAGGCCGAAATCCTCAACCTGCTGTCGGACCTGCGCACCGACATGGGCCTCACCTACCTGATGGTCAGCCACGACCTCGGCGTGGTCGGCCACATGTGCGGGCAGGTGGCGGTGATGCAGCAGGGCGAGATCGTCGAGGAGCTGGGCGTGGCCGAGATGCGCAAGCTTGAGGCCAACCACCCCTACACCCAGCACCTGCTGGCAAGCTCCCTGGGCGCGATCCGCTAGCACCGCTTTCGCGCTCCGCCTGCTTTCCGGGCGATTCGCACACTCCTTGCGCAGCCGCCGCCCGCGCCGATCCGCCGCCGCGCGGGCCACCCCGCCGCCACTTGTTGCTCGCTGCGGCGCAGCATAGGCAGGTCCGGCCACTTCGGAACTGCGGACATGCCGGACAAACTCTCCATCATCGTCGTCGAGGCCGACCGTGAACGGGCCCTCCTCATCGTCGACAGCCTGCGTGAGGCGGGCGACTTCGACGTGAGCGTGATCTCCGAGGTCACCGGTCTCTCCCGCCGCATCTCCGAACTCAACCCCGATGTCGTGCTGGTCGATGTGGCCGCCCCCTCCCGCGACATGCTCGAGGAGCTCACCCTCGCCTCCGGCCCGATGGACCGGCCCGTGGCGCTCTTCGTCGACCGCGACGATGCCGGGCTCACCCGCGCCGCGATCGAGGCCGGCGTCTCGGCCTATGTCGTGGACGGGCTGCGCCCCGACCGGATCAAGCCGATCATGGATGCCGCCATCGCCCGCTTCCACATGTTCTCCCAGATGCGCGCCGAGCTGAAGGCGACCCGGCAGGCGCTGGAGGAGCGCAAGATCATCGACCGCGCCAAGGGCCTGCTGATGAAGGCCAAGGGGCTCGACGAGGACCAGGCCTACGCGCTGCTGCGCAAGGCCGCGATGGACCAGGGCGTCAAGCTCGCCGACGTGGCGCAAAGCCTCGTCACCGCCGCCGGGTTGCTCTCGTGAGCGCGCCCCTGTCCGCCGGGTTCATCCCGCTGGTCGATGCCGCCCCCCTGGTGATCGCCCGCGAGATCGGCTTTGCCGAGGCCGAAGGTCTGGCGCTCACCCTGCGTCCCGCCGCCTCCTGGTCGACCCTGCGCGACATGGTCTCGCTGGGCCAGGTCGAGGCCGCGCACATGCTGGCGCCCATGCCGGTGGCCGCCGCGCTGGGCTTGGGCGGCTCGGGCATCCGGCTCGACGTGCTGCAGGTGCTCTCGGTCAACGGCAATGCCATCGGCGTCTCCGCGGCCCTTGCCCGCGAGATGCGCGACGCGGGCCACCCCTTCGACTTCGACGATGCCGCCGCTGCCGGGCGCGCGCTGCTGGCCGCGCGGCCCGAGGGGCTGCGGATGGGCGTGCCCTTTCCCTTTTCCGGCCACGCCGAGCTGCTCTATCACTGGCTCGGCGCGCTGGGCTTCGCCGTGCCGCAGGCGCTCTCGGTCCATACCGTTCCGCCGCCGCTGATGGCCGAGGCCCTTGCCGCCGGCGAGATCGAGGCCTTCTGCGTCGGCGCGCCCTGGGGCACGCTGGCGGTGGAGAGCGGGGCAGGGGAGCTGCTGCTGCCAGGCACCGCCATCCGCCGCTTCGCCCCCGAGAAGGTGCTGGCCGTGCGGCATGACTGGGCCGAGACCGAGCCCGAGCTCACCGGGCGCCTGATGCGGGCCATCTGGCGGGCGAACCGCTGGCTGGGCCAGCCCGAAAACCGGATGACCGCCGCCGAGATCCTCGCCCGCAAGCCCTATCTCGACACCCCGGCCGAGCTGATCGAGCGGGCGCTCTCGGGGCGGCTCATCGTGAGCCAGAAGGGCGACATGCGCTCCGTGCCGCGCTACCTCGCCTTCTTCGAGGGGGCCGCGACCTTTCCCTGGCGCTCCACCGGCGCGCTCATCGCCGACCGGATCGCCGCCCGAACCGGGCTCGACCGTCCCGCCGCGCAGGCCGAAGGGCGGCGCGTGTTCCGCTCCGACCTCTACCGCCAGCACCTCGCCGCCACCACCGCCGACATGCCCGGCGCCTCCGAGCGGATGGAGGGTGCGCTGCATGAAGACACCCCCGCCGCCTCGCCCTCGGGGCGACTCACCCTGCCTGCGGATTCGTTCTTCGACGGCTACATTTTTGATCCGGGGCAGGATCGCTGACCAATTTTTGGGCACAGCCTCGCACCACGCCGCAGTGCAGCACCCCGCGGCGCGGCTTTCCCGAAGCAGATGTTGACCGCCCGCAGCGTCGCGGGCATGTGTTGATCCCAGATGAGGCAAGGGCGTCTCGTCCGACAGAATTCACCCTCGAAGATGCGGGTAACCCGAGCACAGCCGCTCGACCCATTGCGCCAGCACGGCGCGATGTCGGTCAGCGGCTTTTTTGTTTTTGGGCGTTCGCAAGCGCCCCCAACCAAGGGACGACCACATGAAAACCCTCTTCGGAATCGTTGCCACCACGGCGACCCTTCTGACCGGCACCGCGATGGCCCAGTCGCTGGACCTCGAAAAGGACGAGCTGAAGTTCGGCTTCATCAAGCTGACCGACATGGCTCCGCTCGCGGTGGCCTACGAGCAGGGCTACTTCCTCGACGAGGGCCTCTTCGTCACGCTGGAGGCCCAGGCCAACTGGAAGGTCCTGCTCGACGGCGTGATCGACGGCACCCTCGACGGCGCCCACATGCTGGCCGGCCAGCCGCTCGCCGCCACCATCGGCTTCGGCACCGAGGCCCATATCGTCACCCCCTTCTCGATGGACCTGAACGGCAACGGCATCACAGTGTCCAACGAGGTCTGGGAGCTGATGAAGCCCAATATCCCGCAGGAGGATGGCAAGCCGGTGCACCCGATCTCCGCCTCCGCCATGGCGCCGGTCGTCGAACAGTACAAGTCCGAGGGCAAGCCCTTCAACATGGGCATGGTCTTTCCGGTCTCCACCCACAATTACGAGCTGCGCTACTGGCTCGCCGCCGGCGGCCTGCACCCGGGCTTCTACAGCCCCGAAAACATCTCGGGCCAGATCGGCGCCGACGTGCTGCTCTCCGTGACTCCGCCGCCGCAGATGCCCGCCACCCTCGAGGCCGGCACCATCTATGGCTACTGCGTGGGCGAGCCCTGGAACCAGCAGGCGGTGTTCAAGGGCATCGGCGTGCCGGTCATCACCGACTACGAGCTGTGGAAGAACAACCCCGAAAAGGTCTTCGGCATCACCGCCGACTTCGCCGAGCAGTACCCCAACACCACCAAGGCCGTGGTGAAGGCGCTGATCCGCGCCGCGATCTGGCTCGACGAGAACGACAACGCCAACCGGATGGAGGCGGTCGAGATCCTGTCGAAGCCCGAATACGTCGGCGCCGACGCCGAGGTGATCGCAAACTCGATGACCGGCACTTTTGAGTACGAGAAGGGCGACAAGCGCGAGGTCCCCGACTTCAACGTGTTCTTCCGCTACAACGCGACCTACCCGTTCTACTCCGATGCCATCTGGTACCTGACCCAGATGCGCCGCTGGGGCCAGATCGCCGAGCCCAAGTCGGACGACTGGTATGCCGAAACCGCAAAGTCGGTCTACCGCCCCGACATCTACCTCGAGGCCGCCCGCCTGCTGGTCGATGAAGGGCTAGCCAACGAGGCCGACTTTCCCTGGGACAGCGACGGCTACAAGGCGCCGACCCCCGCCGCCGACATCATTGACGGCATCCCCTACGACGGGAAGGCCCCCAACGCCTACCTCGACAGCCTGCCCATCGGCCTGAAGGGCGCCCAGGTTGTCGTCGGCAACGAGGTGCAGGGCTGACGCCCCGGATGGCTGGGTGACGCGCGCGCTGCCGCGCAACGCCCCACCCGCCATCCCGAGACACCCGCGCGCTCCCCCCTCGGGGTCGCGCAGCCAACCCCCCCGGCCGCAACGGCGTGGCCTCAGCACCAAAGCCCCAATCCGAGAGAGCTCGAATGACCGCCATAGACCCTCAATCGCTGACCGACGCCGCCGCCGCCAAGGAAGCCCGGAAAGCGCGCCTCTTCACCCGCATCAACAAGGCCGACAAGTGGTTTTCCGTCCTTGGCCTGGCCTGGATCACCCCGGTCCTGAAGGCCGCCGCAGGCGACAACCCGCGCGCCCAGGGCAAGGAGATCTGGCGCCTTCTCGGCGTTCCGCTGCTGGCCATCGCCGCCTTCCTGCTGCTCTGGGGCACCCTGGCGCCCCGCGTGCAAACCTCGCTCGGCGCCGTGCCCGGCCCGGTGCAGGTCTGGGGCGAGGCGGTCAACCTCCACGAGGATGCCGTCGCCAAATCCGCCAAGAAGGCGAAGTTCGAGGAGATGGTGGCCAAGCGCAACGACAAGCTCATCGCCGAGGGCCGCGCCGACGAGGTAAAATCGGTGGCCTACACCGGCGCGCCCAGCTTCTACGAGCAGATCTGGACCTCGATCAAGACGGTGTTCTTCGGCTTCCTCATCGGCTCCGCCGTGGCGATCCCTCTCGGCATCCTCGCGGGCCTCTCGCCCTACGCCAATGCCGCCATCAACCCGCTGATCCAGATCTTCAAGCCGGTCTCGCCGCTGGCCTGGCTGCCGATCGTCACCATGGTGGTTTCCGCCACCTCCACCGGCGAGGGGCTGTTTCCCAAGAGCTTCACCATCTCCGCCATCACCGTGACCCTCTGCTCGCTCTGGCCGACGCTGATCAACACCGCGCTCGGCGTGGCCTCCATCGACAAGGACCTGGTGAACGTCTCCAAGGTGCTGAAGATGAACACCTGGACCAAAATCACCAAGCTGGTCCTGCCCTCTGCCCTGCCGCTCATCTTCACCGGCCTGCGGCTCTCGCTGGGCGTGGGCTGGATGGTGCTGATCGCCGCCGAGATGCTGGCGCAGAACCCCGGCCTGGGAAAGTTCGTCTGGGACGAGTTCCAGAACGGCTCCTCCTCCTCGCTGGCCCGCATCATGGTCGCCGTGCTGACCATCGGGATCATCGGCTTCCTGCTGGACCGGGTGATGTATGCCCTCCAGTCGCTCTTCACCTTCTCCAACCAGCGGTGACCGAGATGGGTATCCTGAATTTCGACAATGTTTCCGTCGGCTTCGGTGAAGGCATCCACCGCACCGAAGTCCTGAAAGACATCACCCTCGACGTGGCCGAAGGCGAGTTTCTGGTGCTGCTGGGCTTCTCCGGCACCGGCAAGACGACCCTGATCAACCTCATGGCGGGCCTGCAAAAGCCCTCCTCCGGCGCCGTCACCTTCAAGGGCCGGCCGGTCACCGGCCCCGGCCCGGAGCGCGGCGTGATCTTCCAGTCCTACGCGCTGATGCCCTGGCTCACCGTGGCCGGCAACGTCGGGCTGGCGGTCGATACCGTGTTTCCCGGTCTGCCCAGGGCCGAGAAGGAGGCCAAGGTCGCCCATTACGTGCAGATGGTGGGCCTTTCCCACGCCGCCACTCGCCGCCCGGCCGAGCTGTCCGGCGGGATGCGCCAGCGGGTCAACGTGGCCCGGGCGCTCGCTATGAACCCCGAGGTGCTGCTGCTCGACGAGCCGCTCTCCGCGCTCGACGCGCTCACCCGCGCCAACCTCGCCGACGAGATCGAGGGCATCTGGAGCACCGACCGCAAGACCTGCGTGCTCATCACCAACGACGTGGACGAGGCCATCGTGCTGGCCGACCGGATCATCGCGCTCAACCCCGACGGCACCCTGGGCGAGGAGTTCCGGGTCGACATTCCGCGCCCCCGCGAGCGCGGCGAGATGAACCACCACGAGGGCTTCAAGGCTCTGCGGGCACAGGTGACGACCTACCTGATGGATGCCGGCATCGCCGCCCAGGCCGAGACCGGCCGGGTGCTGCCCGACATCCAGCCGATCCACAACCTGCCCAAGGCCCAGGCCGACGCGCAGGAGGGGATGAAGGATCTGAACTTCCTCCAGTTCGACGGGCTCCACAAGATCTACCCCACCCCCAAGGGGCCGCTGACCGTGGTGGAAGACTTCAATCTCAAGATGAACAAGGGCGAGTTCATCTCGCTGATCGGCCACTCCGGCTGCGGCAAGTCGACCGTGCTCACCATGGTCGCGGGGCTGAACGACATCTCGAAAGGCGCGATCAAGCTCGACGGCTTCCACGTGCGCGGCGCCGACCCCGAGCGCGCCGTGGTGTTTCAGGCGCCCTCGCTCTTTCCCTGGCTCACCGCGCGGGAAAACTGCGCCATCGGGGTCGACAAGGTCTATAACAGGGCCAGCCAGGCCGAGCGCGCCGACGTGGTCGACTACTACCTCGAACGCGTCGGCCTCGGCAGCGCGATGGACAAGCCCGCCAGCGAGATGTCCAACGGCATGAAGCAGCGCGTCGGCATCGCCCGCGCCTTCTCGCTCTCGCCCAAGCTGCTGTTGCTCGACGAGCCCTTCGGCATGCTCGACAGCCTCACCCGCTGGGAGCTGCAGGAGGTGCTGATGGAAGTCTGGCAGCGCACCAAGGTCACCGCGATCTGCGTCACCCATGACGTCGACGAGGCGATCCTGCTGGCCGACCGCGTGGTGATGATGACCAACGGCCCGCAGGCCACCATCGGCCGCATCGTCGATGTCGACCTGCCCCGCCCGCGCAGCCGCAAGGCCCTGCTGGAGCACCCCGACTACTACCTCTACCGCGAGCAGGTGCTGAACTTCCTCGAGGAGTACGAGCACGGCGCCACGGGCAAAACCGAGAAGAGCAGGCAGAAGTCCGGCGCGAGGAAGGCCGCCTGAACGGGGGCGACGTGACCACGGATTTCAAGATCATACCGGGCGGACGCCGCAGCGCCCCCATGCAGCACAAGGGAGACGACATCATGGATGTCGCGATCGACACACCAACGAAGACCTTCATCCAGGTCGCCGAAATCTGGGTGCCCGAGGGCGAGACCCTCGTGCATGGCGGCGGCAGCTACGGCGATCTGGCCGCCTTCGAGCAGGCCAGCCGCCGCGAGAGCTTCGCCCGCGGCCAGGGCCTTCCGGGCCGGGCCTGGGAGGAGGCCCGCCCGGTGGTGCTGAAAGGCTTCGACGGCAGCTATTTCAAGCGCACCGAGGCCGCCGCCGAGGCCGGGCTCACCTCCGCCGTGGCGGTGCCGGTCTTTGCCGGAAAAACCCTCAAGGCGGTTCTGGTGGTGCTCTGCGGTGACGATGAAAACCGCACCGGCGCCATCGAGGTCTGGAAGGAGCAAGACAGGATCCTGGTCCTGGACGATGGCTACTACGGCGCCGCCAGGCACTTCGAGTGGGTCTCGCAGCACACCCGGTTCCCGGCGGGGCAGGGGCTTCCGGGCGGGGTCTGGGCCAGCGCCACGCCGATCTTGATGCGCGATCTCGGCTCCGGCTACCGCTTCATCCGCGCCGATGCCGCCGGCAAGGCCGGGCTCACCACCGGCCTCGGCCTGCCCGTGCCAACCCCCTTCGGCGCGGCCCATGTGCTCACCCTGCTCTCGGCCCGCGGCACCCCCATCGCCCGCCGGTTCGAGATCTGGGATGCCCGCGCGGCCAAGGTCGGCAAGGGCGGCGGGGCGGCGCTGGTCGATGGCATCTGCGCCCGCGAAGGCGCGCTCTGGGATCCGGAGAACGCGGGCCAGGAGCGCCGCGCCGAGCCCTGGCAGGGCAGTATCGGCAAGGTGCTGGGCTCCGGCCTTCCGGTCGTCGAGAGCGGCAAGCCGGGCCTTGCCGCAGGCTACGGCTCGATGGTCGCCCTGCCGATCTACCAGGGCCCCGACCTCGCCCACATCGTCGCCTGGTACGTGTGAGGAGCACCCCATGATCCAGTTCGTCTTCGACCTCTTCGTCGTGCCGCACCCCACCCCGGTGCCGGTGCGGCCTGTCGCAAACTGCCCCACGCAGGGAGATCGCACATGACCCAGAAACTCGTCGTCATCGGGGCCGGCATGGCCTCCGGCCGGATGCTGGAGCATCTCTTCGAGGCCGACCCGCAGGCCTATGAGGTGACCCTCTTCAACGCCGAGCCGCGCGGCAACTACAACCGCATCATGCTCTCGCCCGTGCTCTCGGGCGAAAAGAGCTACGCCGAGATCGTCACCCACGATGCCGACTGGTACGCCCGCCACGGTGTGACCTGCCGCTTCGGCGAGAGCGTGGTGCGCATCGACCGCGACCGCAAGGTGGTGGTCGGCCAGAACGGCGAGGTGCCCTACGACAGGCTGGTGATCGGCACCGGCTCCGCGCCCTTCATCATCCCGGTGCCGGGCAGGGAGCTCGACGGCGTCATCACCTACCGCGACCTCGACGACACCGAGGCGATGATCGAGGCCGCCGGCACGCCGGGGGCGAAAGCCGTGGTGATCGGCGGCGGGCTGCTCGGGCTCGAGGCGGCCGCCGGCCTGCGCCTGCGCGGCATGGAGGTCACCGTGCTGCACCTGATGGGCCACCTGATGGAGCGCCAGCTCGACGAGAGCGCCGGCTACCTGCTGAAATCCGATCTCGAGCGCCGCGGCATCACCGTGCGCACCCGCGCCTCCACCAAGGCGATCCTCGGCGAGGGGCGCGTCGAGGCCGTGCTGCTCGACGACGGCACCGTGCTGGAGGCCGATCTCGTGGTGATGGCCGTCGGCATCCGCCCCGAGACCCGGCTGGCCAACGATGCCCACCTCGAGGTCAACCGCGGCATCGCCGTCGACGCGCAGCTGCGCAGCTCCGACCCCTCGATCTTCGCGCTGGGCGAATGCGTGGAGTTCAACGGCACCCTCTTCGGCCTCGTGGCCCCGCTCTACGACCAGGCCAGGGTGCTGGCGAAAACCCTCACCGGCGAGGCCGATGCCTTCACCGTCCGGGAGCTCTCCACCAAGCTGAAGGTGACCGGCTGCGACCTCTTCTCGGCCGGCGACTTCGCCGAGGGCGAGGGCCGCGAGGATATCGTCTTCCGCGACCCGGCGCGCGGCGTATACAAGCGCCTCGTCATCGAGGGCGACAGGCTGGTGGGCGCGGTGATGTATGGCGACACCGCCGACAGCAACTGGTTCTTCGGCCTCATCAAGGAGGCGACCCCCGTCGAGGAGATGCGCGAGACGCTGATCTTCGGCCCGGCCTTCCAGGGAGGTGCCGCCGTGGACCCTATGGCGGCCGTTGCAGCCTTACCGGCTGACGCAGAAATCTGCGGCTGCAACGGCGTGTGCAAGGGTCAGATCGTCGCCGCCATCGAAGCGGGCGCGACCAGCCTCGCCGAGATCAAGGCCACCACCAAGGCCTCGGCCTCCTGCGGCACCTGCACCGGCCTCGTCGAGCAGGTCATGTCTGTCACCCTCGGCGACGGCTTCAAGATCCCCGCCGCGCAAAACATCTGCGGCTGCACCGACCTCAGCCACGAGGACGTGCGCCGCCTCATCAAGGCCCGCGCGCTCAAGAGCCAGCCCGCCGTCTGGCAGGAGCTGGGGTGGAAAACCCCCAACGGCTGCCACACCTGCCGCCCGGCGATCAACTTCTACCTGCTGGCCGACTGGCCGCTCGACTACCAGGACGACCCGCAGAGCCGCTTCGTCAACGAGCGCAACCACGCCAACATCCAGAAGGACGGCACCTACAGCGTGATGCCCCGCATGTGGGGCGGCATGACCGACGCCGCCGAACTCCGCGCCATCGCCGACGCGGCCGACAAATACGGCGCCGCGGTCAAGGTCACCGGCGGCCAGCGGATCGATTTGCTGGGCATCCGCAAGGAGGATCTCCCCGCCATCTGGAACGACCTCAACCAGGCCGGCATGGTCTCGGGCCACGCCTATTCCAAGGGCCTGCGCACGGTCAAAACCTGCGTCGGCTCCGACTGGTGCCGCTTCGGCACGCAAGACAGCACCGGCCTCGGCATCAAGCTCGAAAAGAAGCTCTGGGGCAGCTGGACCCCGCACAAGGTCAAGCTCGCCGTCTCCGGCTGCCCGCGCAACTGCGCCGAGGCCACCTGCAAGGACGTGGGCATCATCTGCGTCGATAGCGGCTACCAGGTCGGTGTCGGCGGCGCTGCCGGGATGGACCTGAAGGAAACCGAGCGCCTGGTCGACGTGAAGTCCGAGGAGGAGGCGATCGAGTGGACCACGGCCTTCATCCAGCTTTACCGCGAGAACGCCAAATATCTCGACCGCCCCTACAAATGGGTCGCCAAGGTGGGGCTCGACTGGGTCAGGCAAACCCTCTCCGACCCCGCCGAACGCACCGCGCTGAACGAGAGGTTCGAGATCTCCCAATCCGTCTACCGCAAGGATCCCTGGGCCGACCACGCCCGCCCCGAAAAGGCCGCGAGCTTCCGGCTCGTCGCCGATCTCACCCAGGAGGCCGCCGAATGAGCTGGATCGACATCTGCGCCGTCACCGACATCGCCGAGCGCGGCGCGCGCATCGTGAAGACCGAGCTGGGCTGCGTCGCCCTGTTCCGCACCGGCCCGGAAGAGGTGTTCGCCGCCTCCAACAGCTGCCCACACAAGGGCGGGCCGCTCTCGGAGGGCATCGTCCACGGCCGCAAGGTCACCTGCCCGCTGCACAACTGGGTCTTCAGCCTCGAGACCGGCGAGGCCCAGGGCGCCGACGAGGGCCGCATCGCCACCTACCCGGTGCGCATCGAGGCAGGCCGCGTGCTGCTCGACGCCGAGGCGGTGGCCGCAGCCCGGAGTGCGGCGTGATGAGCGCCCCCGCCGTCTGCACCACCTGCCCCTATTGCGGCGTGGGCTGCGGCGTGCTGGCCACGCCCGACGGGGCAGGGGGCCTCACCGTTTCGGGCGACAAGAGCCACCCCGCCAACTTCGGGCGGCTCTGCTCCAAGGGCTCCGCCCTGGGCGAGACCGTCGGGCCTGAAGGCCGGCTGCTCGCCCCCCGGCTCTACGGCAAGGCGGCGGGCTGGCCCGAGGCCACCGCCGAAGTCGCCCGCCGGTTTTCCGAGACCATCGCGCAGCACGGGCCGGACTCGGTGGCCTTCTACGTCTCCGGCCAACTCCTGACCGAGGATTACTACGTCGCCAACAAGCTGATGAAAGGCTTCATCGGCTCGGCCAACATAGATACCAACTCCCGCCTCTGCATGGCCAGCTCGGTTGCCGGTCACCGCCGCGCCTTCGGCACCGATACCGTGCCCGGCACCTACGAGGATCTGGAGCAGGCCGATCTCGTCGTGCTCACCGGCTCCAACCTCGCCTGGTGCCACCCCGTGCTCTACCAGCGCATCGTGGCCGCCAAGGCCGCGCGGCCCTCCATGCAGATCGTGGTGATCGACCCGCGCCGCACCGCCACCTGCGATGCCGCCGACCTGCACCTGCCGCTCGCGCCCGGCTCCGACGTGGCGCTCTTCAACGGCTTGCTCCGCCATCTCGACCAGAGCGGCGCGGTCAGCGAGGCCTTCCTCCGCGCCTCCGTCGAGGGCTTCGATGAGGCCCTCGCCGCCGCTATCTCCGCTGCCCCTGCGACCGCGGAAACCGGCCTGCCCGACGCTCTGTTGCACCGCTTCTATGCCCTCTGGGCCGGCACCGAGAAGGTCGTCACCGTCTACTCCCAGGGCGTCAACCAGTCCGCCCAGGGCACCGACAAGGTCAACGCCATCCTCAACTGCCACCTCGCCACCGGCCGGATCGGCAGGCCCGGCATGGGGCCGTTCTCCGTCACCGGCCAGCCCAACGCCATGGGCGGGCGCGAGGTGGGCGGGCTGGCCAACATGCTGGCCTGCCACCTCGATCTCGAGAACGCCGCGCACCGCATGGCGGTGCGCGAGTTCTGGCAGGCCCCCCGGATGCCCGAGGCGCAGGGCCTCAAGGCGGTCGACATGTTCGATGCCGTCGAGCGCGGCCAGATCAAGGCGCTCTGGATCATGGCAACCAACCCGGCGGTGTCGATGCCCGAGGCCGACCGCGTCCGCGCCGCCATCGCCGGCTGCGAGTTTGTCGTGGTCTCCGACATCACCGCCGAAACCGATACCGCGCGGCTCGCCCATGTGCTGCTGCCCGCCACCGGCTGGGGCGAGAAGGAGGGCACCGTCACCAATTCGGAGCGCCGGATCAGCCGCCAGCGCACCGTGTTGCCCGCCCCCGGGCAGGCCCGGCACGACTGGCAGATCATCGCGCAGGTCGCCGCCGCGATGGGCTGGGGCAGCGCGTTCGATTATTCCTCCCCCGCCGAGATCTTCCGCGAATACGCCACCCTCTCGGGCATCGCCGCCCAGCTCGGCAAGGACTTCGACATCTCCGGCCTCGCCGGGCTCACCGACGCCGACTATGCCGATCTCGCCCCCGTGCAATGGCCCGTCAACACCACCCGCACCGGCGGCCGCTTCTTTGCCGACGGCCGCTTCTTCACCCCCTCCGGCCGTGCCCGCATGCTGCCCCTGCGCAGCGCCCCCACGGCGGCCAACCCGGCCTTTCCCTTCCGCCTCAACACAGGCCGGGTGCGCGACCACTGGCACACCATGACCCGCACCGGCCAGTCGCCGCGCCTCTCCCAGCACATGGCCGAACCCTACCTCGAGGTGCACCCCGACGACGCCTCCCGCCTTGGCCTCCGCCCAGCCGGGATCGCCGAGGTCACAAGCCCCTCGGGCCGCGCGCTCTGCCGCACCATGGTCACCGACAGGGTCCGCCCCGGCGAGGTCTTCATGCCGATGCACTGGACCGGCGAGACCGCCGCGCTGGGCCGGGCCGACGCGCTGGTGGCCTCGGTCGTCGACCCGGTCTCCGGCCAGCCCGAGAGCAAGGGGGCCAAGGTCGCCATTGCCCCCTTCGCCGCCGCCTGGTTCGGCTTCGCCGTCTCTGCCAGCAAGCCGCGCCCCGACGCCCCCTATTGGGCGCTCGCCCGCGCCCGGGGCGGCTGGCGGCTGGAGCTCGCAGGCGGCGAGGCCCCCGAGGATTGGGAGGCCTGGGCCCGCAGGGTCTTCGGGCTTGGCCCCGAGGCCCAGGCGCTCGTGGTCGAAGACAGGTCGCGCAACGGCGCCCGCCTTGCCTTTCTCGCGGAGGGCCGCCTCGCCGCTGCCCTCTTCATCGCCGCCGAGCCCGTCGCGGTGTCACGCAGCTTCATGGCCGGCCAGCTTGGTGCGGCCGCCGCGCCCGCCCAGCTCTCCGGCCAGCCAGGGCAGGACATGCCCGATCCCGGCGCAACCCTCTGCGCCTGTTTCGATGTCGGTGTGAACACCATCCTCGCCGCGATCCAGAGCCAGCACCTCGCCTCCGTCGAGGCCATCGGCGCGGCGCTTCAGGCGGGCACCAACTGCGGCTCCTGCCGCCCCGAGCTGGCCGCGCTGCTCACCTCCGCCACCCGCCGCGAGGCCGCCGAATGAGCCTGTCTCCCTACGTCCGCATCCTCGGCCGCGGCCCCGGCCGCTCCCGCTCGCTGACGCAGCAGGAGGCCGCCGAAGCCATGGCCCTCATCCTCTCCGGCGAGGCCGCCCCCGAGGCCGTGGGCGCGCTGCTGATGCTCATGCGCTACCGTGGTGAAACCCCCGGCGAGGTCGCAGGCTTCGTCGAGGCCGCCCGCGCGACCCTCCCCGCCTGGCCTGGCCCCGCCCCCGCGCTCGACTGGCCCAGCTACGCCGCCGGCCGCACCCGTGGCCTGCCGTGGTTCCTGCTCTCCGCCCGCCTCGCGGCGCTGGCCGGCGCGCCCGTCCTGCTCCACGGCTGGAACTCGCACCAGCAGGCCGCCGCCTCCGTCCGCGCCGCGCTGTCCGCCGCCGGCATCCCCGAGGCCCGCTCGATGCAGGAGGCCGCCGACCTCATCGCCGCGCAGGGCATCGCCTACCTGCCGCTCGAGGCCTTCGCCCCCCGGCTGCTCGACCTCCTGCGCCTCCGCGAGATCCTCGGCCTCCGCTCCGCCGTCAACACCGTCCTGCGGGTGCTCAACCCCGCTCTCGCGCCCGCCGCCGTGCAGGGCGTGTTCCACCCGCCCTACCGCGAACTTCAGGCCGACGCCTGCGACCTCCTCGGCCAGCCCGCAATGACCGTGCTCAAGGGCGGCGGCGGCGAGTTCGAGCGGCATCCCTCCAAGGACATCGCCCTTTTCGGCACCCGGAACGGCACTCGCTGGGAGGCCTCCGCCCCCGCGCTCGAAGCCGACCACCGCCGCCTCGCCGACGCGCAGCCCGACCCGGCAGACCTTGCCCGCCTCTGGTCGGGCGAGCTGACCGACCCCTTCGCCACCGCCATCGTGCTGGGCACCGCCGAGCTCGCGCTCGAAACCTGCGGCCGCGCGCCCGGTCTCGCCGCCGAGGCCTGGTCCACCCGCCACACCGCCCACGCCGCCTGACAGGAGAACGCGCAATGAAGACCTTCCCCATGTTCCTCCGCATGACCGGCCGCACCGTGGTGATCGCGGGCGGCGGCGAGCAGGCCGCGCAAAAGGCCCGGCTGATCCTGAAGACCGAGGCCCGCCTCCTCCTCGCCGCGCCTGCGCTCGACCCCGAGCTCGCCGCCCTCGTCGCCTCCGGCCGCGCCAGCCATCACCCCGGCCCGGTGACCGCCGACACCTTCCAGAACGCCGCGCTCGCCTTCATCGCCACCGGCTGCCCGGCGCTCGATGCGGCGCTCGCCACCCTCTCCCGCGCCGCCGGCACCGTCACCAACACCGTCGACCAGCCCGAGCTTTGCGACGCCTTCACCCCCTCGATCGTCGACCGCGACCCGCTCGTTGTGGCGATCGGGACCGAGGGCGCGGCCCCCGTGCTCGCCCGCCAGGTAAAGACCCGGATCGAAACCATGCTGGAGCCCCGCCTCGGCGAGTTCACCGCCATGGCGGGCCGGATGCGCGAGGCTGTCGCCCGCTCCATCCCCAAACCCGCCCGCCGCGCCTTCTGGCGCTGGGCCTTCACCGAGGCCCCCCGCCGCCTCCACGCCGCCGGGTCCGAGCGCGAGGCCGCCCGTGCCCTCAAGGAGGCCGTCGCCAAAGGCCTCCCCGAGGCGACGGGCCTGATCTCCCTCGTCGGCGCCGGCCCCGGCGCGCGCGACCTGCTCACGCTCCGCGCCGTCCAGCGCCTGCAGGAGGCCGATGTCATCTTCTATGACCGGCTGGTCGACCCCGAGGTGCTCGAACTCGCCCGCCGCGACGCCGAGCGGGTCTTCGTCGGCAAGGAGGTCGGCGCCTGCTCCTGGCCGCAACACAAGATCGACGCCGTGATCGTCGCCGCCGCCCGCGCGGGCCAGCGCGTCGTCCGCCTCAAGTCGGGCGATCCCGGCATCTTCGGCCGCGCCACCGAAGAGCTCGCCGCCGCCCGCGCCCATGGCATTACGGTCGAGATCGTCCCCGGTGTAACCGCCGCCTCCGCCTCCGCTGCCGCACGCGGCCGCTCCCTCACCGAGCGCGGCGCAACCGACCGGGTGGTCTTTGCCACCGGCACCTGCCGCGCGGGAGATGCCGCGCCGGACTGGGGCGCCCTCTGCACCCCCGGCACCACGCTGGCGCTCTACATGGGCGTGGCCCGCGCCGCCGAGATCGAGGCCAACCTGCTGGCCGCGGGCGTGCCCGCCACGGCGGAGGTCGAGATCACCTGCTCCGCCTCCACCGCCGCCGAGCGCCACCTCGCCTGCACCCTCTCCGACCTCGCCCGCACCGTGACCGGCGAGGCCGTCGCCAACCCGGCCATCATCCTCGTCCGCAACTCCAAGCAGCGAGCAGCCGTTGCCGAGATCGTTCCCGCCGCCGCCCGACCCGCACTCGCCCTCGCGGCTTCCGCCTGATCCGCAGAGCGGCGCTCGAAGTGCACAAGTTTTCGGCAGGTGGCGCCTGCATCCGCTCCGGGAGCGCCCGGTTCCTTGAACCCGGGCCGGCATTGATGCTCTACCTCGAGAGATGACCCAAGGCCCAAGACCCGCGATGCCAAGCCCCGCCCCTTCGGTGAAATCCCGCACCGCAGCCCTGCTCGCGCAGATCTACCCCGAGCACGATTGCAAGGCGCTGTCCCATCGGGTGCACGAGGCCTTCTGGCCCGAGGGCAGCCACCCGCGCAGCCGCGCCCGGACGGCCGGTAACAACCTCTGGAGCGAGGCCGACACCCTCGTCATCACCTATGCCAACTCCCTGGTGGACGGAAACCACAAGCCGCTCGACCTGCTGCGCGACTTTCTCACCCACTACCTGCAAGGGGTGATCTCGGGGGTGCATATCCTGCCGTTCTTCCCCTTCACCTCCGACGACGGCTTCGCCGTGGTCGATTACCGGGCGGTGAACCCGCAGGTCGGCGACTGGCCCGACATCAACCGCATCGCGGACGAGTTCAAGCTGATGTCCGACCTGGTGCTCAACCACGTCTCCAGCTTTTCCAAGTGGTTCCACGACTACCTCCAGGGCCACGAACCCTACGACAAGTTCTTTTTCGAGGCCTCCCCCGAAGACGACCTCAGCCAGGTTGTCCGCCCGCGCACCTCCGACCTCCTGCGCGAGGTCCAAACGCCCTCCGGCCCCCGGCACGTCTGGTGCACCTTCTCCCACGACCAGGTCGATCTGAACTTCGCCAACCCCGAGGTGCTGCTGGAGTTTCTGCGCGTCATGCGGCTGCACATCGACAACGGCATCCGGGTGATCCGGCTCGATGCCGTGGCCTTCATCTGGAAGGAGATCGGCACCACCTGCATCCACCTGCCGCAAACCCACGCCATCGTCCGGCTGATGCGCCTGCTCTTCGACTACGCCACCGAGCCGGTGATCCTGCTGACCGAGACCAACGTGCCCAACGCCGAGAACCTCAGCTACTTCGGCAACCGCAACGAGGCGCATGCGATCTACAACTTCTCGCTGCCGCCTCTGGTGCTGCACGCGCTGCTCACCGGATCCTCGCGCGCGCTCAACCAGTGGCTCATGGCCATGCCGCCCGCGCAACTGGGCTGCGCCTACCTCAACTTCACCGCCAGCCATGACGGCATCGGCATGCGTCCGGCCGAGGGGCTGCTCTCGGAGGACGACATCGAGGCGGTGATCGGCGCGGTCCGCGCCCACGGCGGGCTCGTGTCGATGCGCTCTCTGCCCGGCGGCGGCGAAAAGCCCTATGAGCTGAACATCACCTGGTTCGAGGCGATGAAGGGCACCGTGAACGGCCTCGATGCCCACCAGATCGAGCGCTTCCTCTGCTCGCAGACCATCGTGATGTCGCTCGAGGGCATCCCCGCCTTCTACATCCACTCCCTGCTGGCCACGCCCAATGACCACGAGGGCGTCGAGAAGACCGGGGTGAACCGCGCCATCAACCGCCACCGCTGGGATTACCCGACCCTGCGCAAGGCGCTCGACGATCCCGCCACGCCCCAGGCCGAGGTGCTGGCCCGGATGAAGCGCCGCATCTCCATCCGCACCCGACAGCCCGCCTTTCACCCCAACGCCACCCAGTTCACCCTGCAACTGGGCGAGGGCATCTTCGGCGTCTGGCGGCAAAGTCTCGACCGCTCGCAGTCGATCTTCGCGCTGCACAACCTCACCGGCGAGCTGATCACCCTCCCGGTCATGTCGATCAACCTGATCGGCGGAGAGGATTGGGTCGACCTGCTCTCGGACGAGCCGGTCGATGCCGCGCGGGGCGAGATCGCGCTGGCCCCCTACCAGTGCCGGTGGATCTCCAACAGGCACTGACACGAGAGGGGCAGGGCGGCCGCTTCAGCCTGTGCCCCGGAGGGCCGGGCGGCGATGGTCCACGACGCGCACCGCACGGTGCCGCAACCTTTCGTCGTTTTGCAGAAATGCCGTATGCATGGGGTGTGCATCGGTTGTGCATGGGTTGTGTATCGGTGCTTTTCGCTGGTTAACGCGATTTCAGCCGCCGCGTCCGGGCATTTCTGCAAAACCCCTCAGCCGAACTCCGCGTTGTCCTCCCGGATCGCCGCGGCCATGTCGCGCATCAGGTCCGGGTCGGCCGAATAGACCCGGCTCCAGTTCGGGATGAAGGGCGTTTCCATCGGATTCTCAAGGAAAATCTGGCCCGCTTCGACGATGTTGGAGGCAAAGAGCTCTACCGTCGCCTCCTCCCGGTGCCGGTCCACCGAGAGCCCGTTCATCGCCGCGTCGTGGGCATAGATCTCGATCATGTCGAGCGCCGTCCGGTAGTAGGTCGCCTTCAGCGAGCGGAACAGATTGGGTGTAAAAACAGTGCCATCCGCCGCGAGCTTGCGGTAAAGCGCCTTGCAGATGTCGATCGACATGCGGCTGAGGCCGGTGGTCTTGTCATCCTCGCTCACCGGTTGGTGCTTGTGGTCATAGCGGTCCGAGATCTCCGCCTGGCACACCGCCTTGGGGCTCAGATTGCGCCAGGCCTCCGACAGCACACCAATCTCCAGCCCCCAGTCCGATGGGATGCGCATGTCGGGCAAGATGCCGGTGCGCATGGCAAATTCACCCGCCAGCGGATAGCGGAAACCGCGCAGGTAATCGAGGTAATCGTGGTCTCCGATCACCTTCTTCAGCGCCAGCAGCATCGGGCTGACCAGCAGCCGTGAGACCCGTCCGTTAAGTTTTCCGTCAGCGATCCGGGGGTAGAACCCCTTGCAGAGCTGGTACGGAAAGTTCGGGTTCGCCACCGGGTAGACCAACCGCGCCAGCAAAGCCGCGTCGTAGGTCAGGATATCGCAGTCATGCAGCGCAATCACCGCCGAGTCGCCCTGGGCCAGCGCGTAGCCCATGCAGAACCACACGTTGCGCCCCTTGCCGGGTTCCTGCGGCGAGAGGTTCAGCGCCTTCAGCCGCTCGTCGATGGCCGTCAGTCTGGGCCCGTCGTTCCACAACACCATGTGCTCCTGCGGCAGCCGGGCGAAGAAGGCCTTGGCGTCGCGGTATTGCTGCGCGTCGGCGCGGTCGAGCCCGATGATGATCCGGCTGATGAATCGCACCTTGGAGAGTTCGTCGAGGATCGCGGGCAGGGCCTCGCCTTCCAGTTCCGAGTAGAGAGACGGCAGGATCAGCACGATCTTGCGGGTCACCGCGATCGTCTCGAGTTCGCGGGCCATGGCCGCCGGATCGAGGGTGCGCAGGTTGTGCAGCGTCGCAACGCTGCCGCTCTGGTGAAAATCGGCCAAGGTCCTATCCCCCGTGTCAGGCCTGCCTGTTGGCAGATGTCAGTTCGTCAATGAAGGCCAGCACCGCCGCGTTCCATCCCGCAGGGCCTTCGCCCGCCCTGCGGATCCGCCCGGTCTCTTCTCCGGGCAGCGGCGGGATTCCGGCGCCGTGCGGGTTGGCGATGATGATGCCGGTGTCCGCAGCCTCCAGCATCCCGATGTCATTGGGCGCGTCCCCGAGTGCCAGAACATGGGCTGTGGGCGCGATGCGGTCTGCCACCTCCTTCATCCGGTCGGCCTTGTCTGCGCCGAAGGAGAGGGTCAGAAACCGGCCGCCCTGCCGCGCGGTCACACCCTGCGCGGCAAGCTCGGCCAGAAAGGCGGCACGGGCCTCTTCGCTGCCCCGCCAGATGCCGGGCTCGGACCAGTCGCGCCGCGATGCCAGCGCCGCTTCGGCGGGCGGCAGGCCCGTCAGCCGTGCCACCCCCTCCGGCCCGAGGTCGGCAAAGCCCTCGAAGAGCGCCCGAAGTTCCGGTGTCACCCGAGCCAGGGCCTCCATCAGCGCCCCATGGCGCCCGCCGGTGGCCGTATCCTCCCCGCTCCACACCACGCCCGCACCATTCTCCACGATCAGCGCGGCGGGGCTGGCGGGCAGTTCACGGGCCAGTGCGGCCATTTCTGCGGCGGTCTTGCTGCTGGACAGCACCAGCGGAAAACTTTCTTTGACAACCCTTGATAGAGCGCTCTGCGCCGCAGCGTAGCTATAGGAATGATGGTCCAGGAGGGTGCCATCGAGGTCGGTGAAGATGATCAGATCAGAGGGCAAGGGCTCGTTTTCGCTTGATATCTTCAATGAGCCTAGCGGCTTTTTGGCGCCATGACCACAGTCCCCGGCGCCGGTGGCTGCAGATCGTCGGGGCCGGTGCGCAGGCAGGAAATGCTGCGCTGCGGCTACGAGTTGACTTGGTTAATAAACGTTAACGGCGTAGCATCCCGCGCAGGTTGGCGAGCAATCGCCGATCAGTGCGGCCGAAGGCGGGCCGATGATGACGATATCTTAATCGGGCGAGGCCAAGGTGGGTACACCTTCGGGCGGAGTGCAAAGATGAAATTCCTATCGTTGGCGATCATTCTGGTCTTCGGCTTCGGAACGGCCGGTCTCGTCGCCCAGGTGTTCGAGCCACACTGGCTGGTGATCGTGCTCGCCTACAGCCTTGGCACGCTCCTGGGGCTTCTGGTCATCTGGGCCGCTTACATCATCCCCCCCACGGGCAGCCGTGCGTCTCGCATCGAGGGTGGGGGAGAGCCCGCCAAACGCAACTCCTGAGCGGTGCCCTATCGCCTTGCCCCCCGGGTCCGGGGCACTAGGCTGTCGTCTGACGAAAAGCGAACAGGGACAGTTTTCCTATGAAGATCCAGACGCTCGGCAAGAGCGACCTCAAGGTGCCGATCTGGTGCCTTGGCACCATGACCTTCGGCAACCAGACCCCGGAAGCCGAGGGCCACGCCCAGATCGACGCCGCGCTCGACGCGGGGCTCTGCTTTCTCGACACCGCCGAGATGTATCCGGTCAACCCGGTGCGCGCCGAAACGGTCGGTCGCACCGAGGAGATCATCGGCAACTGGGTCGCCCGGTCGGGCCGCCGGGGCGACGTGGTGATCGCCACCAAGATCGTCGGCCCGAGCCAGCTGGTGCGCGACGGCAGGGGCATCACCGCCGAAACCCTGCGCGAAGCGGTCGACAACTCACTGCGCCGCCTGCAGACCGATGTCATTGATCTCTTTCAACTTCACTGGCCGCAGCGCGGCTCCTACCACTTCCGCCAGCACTGGGGGTTTGCGCCCGAAAAGCAGGATCGCGCCGCGACGCGGGCCAACATGGAAGAGGTGATGGCGGAGATGGGCCGCATCCGGGCCGCCGGCAAGGTCCGCCACTTCGGCACCTCCAACGAGAGCGCCTGGGGCATGATCCGCTGGAACCAGCTCGCCTCCGAAACCGGCGGCCCCCGGATGGAGACGGTGCAGAACGAATACAGCCTGCTCTGCCGGATGTACGATACCGACATGGCCGAGATGTCGCATCAGGAGGAGGTTTCGCTCCTGGCCTACTCGCCGCTCGCTGCAGGCCTTCTGACCGGCAAATATGTCGGCGGTGCGCGTCCGGAGGGCAGCCGCGCCGCGATCAACGGCGACCTTGGCGGCCGCATCACTCCACGTGCCGAAGCGGCGACCGAGGCCTATGTGGGGCTGGCCGCGCGGCACGGGGTCGATCCGGTCCACATGGCGTTGGCCTGGGCCGCCGAACGGCCCTTCATGGGGTCGGTGATCTTCGGGGCGACGACCTTGTCGCAGCTGGCGCATATCATCGCAGGGATGGACTTTGCCCTGACCGACGAGCTGCGCAAGGGCATCGCCGAAATCCACCGCGCCCATCCCCTGCCGTTCTGAGCATCACATTGCCGTCAGCCCGCAATATCTAGCGTATCCGGCTGGACATTTGGCGCATATCTGGCAGGCTCGCCGCGACCTGCGAGGAGGCTGACGGCAGTGCGAAGGGCTTGGATCTTGACCTCGGGGCTGGTGCTTTGCCTTGCGCTGGCTTCCTGCGTCATGCCGGGAAACAAGGCCAGGCCCGGGAGCGGCGAGACCGTGGCCGCAGCCGAGGCCGGCCCCGGAGACCCGAGGCCCAAGGCTCGCCCCGGCAGCGAGGCTGCGGCTTCGACCGGCGCAACACCCGCTGGCAAGGCTCCGACACAGGCTGCGCTGGAGCCCCCCGCGGCGGCGATGACGCCCGACGCGCAGGACGATCTTCTGCCCCAGGCCGCCGAGGCGGAACCGGCGAAAGCAGATGAGACACCCGCGCCAACCCTGCCCGACCAGATCTATCAGGCCCCCGAACCGCCTCCCGTGCCACCGGCCCTCACCGGCCAGGCCGCGCAATGCACCAAGCAGAAAGGCCGTTTCGTGCGGCGCGGCGAGGGCGGCACCTTCGTCTGCGTGAAGCCCACGCGCGACGCCAACAAGCGCTGCGATGACAGCTCCGACTGCGAGGGCCTCTGCTTCGCCAAGTCCCGCACCTGCGCCCCGGCCAGCCCGCTCTTCGGCTGTTACGACGCGCTCGAGAGCGGCCGGGTGGTGAACATATGCACCGAGTGATCCTCGTGGCCCTGCTGCTGGCCGGCTGCGCCAAGACGCCCACGCCGGACACGTATCGCAATCCGACCGCGCCGATCAGTTCCATTGCCCTCTTCGATCCCGCCCGGATCGCAGGTGAATGGCGCGAGGTGGCCTCTTTTCGTCAGGCGGGCCCGTGCCTGATCTGCCAGGCGCGGTTCACCACCAACGCGGAGGGTCTGGCACTGCAAAGCGTGGCCGGAACTGCACGGCTCGTGCCCTCGGGGCCGGGGCGCCTTGCGGTGCAGGGGCTTCCGGGCGACCTCTCCGAGCCGTGGTGGGTGCTCTGGGTCGATGCCGACTATCGCACGCTTGTCATCGGCACGCCTTCGGGCCGCTTCGGTGCCGTGCTCGACCGCGGCCGGATCGGACCCGACCGGATGAAGGCGGCGACCGAAATCCTCGATTGGGCTGGCTATGATACCGCGCGCCTGAGGCCCGCTCAGATGTGAGGGCAGAGGCCTAAGCGAAAGGGTCGGAGGGGTAATCCACCGCTCTCAAGTAAAGCCCATGCGGCGGGCAGACCGGCCCGCAGGCCGCCCGGTCCCGCGCCGCCAGCGCCGTCCCGACGTCCTCCGGCGCCCAGGCCCCCGCGCCAACCCGCTCCAGCGTGCCCACGAAGCTGCGGACCTGGTTGTGCAGGAAACTGCGGGCCGAGAGGTGAAAGCGAAATTCTCGGCCGCCGGGGTAATCCAGCTCCTCGATCTCCAGCCGGTCCAGCGTCTTGACCGGCGATTTGGCCTGACAGCCCGAGGCGCGGAAGGTTGTGAAGTCATGTTGCCCGATCAGCTGGGCCGCGCCCTCTTGCATGGCAGAGAGCGAAAGCGGCTGCATCACCCGCCAGGCCAGCCCGTCATCATGGGTGAGCGGCGCACGCCGCACCACGACGCGAAACAGGTAATGCCGAGCCAACGCCGAGAAGCGGGCGTGCCAGTCGTCCGGCACCGCGGCGCAGGCCACCACGGCGACCGGATCGGGCTTCAGGTGATAGTTCAGCGCCTCCGAAAGGCGAAACGGGTCCCAGTGCCTGGCCAGGTCGCAATGCGCGACCTGCCCAAGCGCATGCACGCCGGTGTCGGTGCGCCCTGCCGCCGCGATGCTGTGCTGGCCCGGCTCCAGCCGCGCCAACGCCGCCTCCACCGCCCCCTGCACCGAGGGCAGGTCGGCCTGCCGCTGCCACCCCGCGAAGGGTGCGCCGTTGTATTCGATTTTCAGTGCAAAGCGGGGCATTGCGGCGGTTTACGGCGGGCCGGGCGGCGGCGCAATCATTTGCGTGGCTTGGCGCGCAGGGTCGGGTCAGCGACGGTCGGGTCTTCGGGCCAGGGGTGCTTGGGGTAGCGGCCGCGCATGTCCTTGCGCACGTCGGCGTAGGACGACGCCCAGAAGCCCGGTATGTCCATCGTGGTCTGAACCGGGCGGCCGCCGGGCGAAAGCAGGGTCACGCGGAGCGGCTTGCCGGCCACGGTGGGGTGGTTCGTCTGGCCGAACATTTCCTGCAGGCGCAGAGATATCTCGGGGGCCTCGCCGGAATAGTCGATCGGGATGGTGCGGCCGAGCGGCGTGGTAAAGCTGGGCGGCGTGGCGCGGTCAAGCGCTTGCATCCCCTCCCAGCCGATCCGGGCCTTCAGGGCGTCGGTGATGTCGAGCGCGGCGATGTCGGCGGCGGTACGGATCTTGCCGAGATAGGGCAACAGCCAGTCTTCGGCCTCGGCGAGCAGGGCGCTTTCGGAGCAATCGGGCAGGTCGGGCATCAGGGCCACCCGGGCGAGCAGGCGGCGGGCGCGGTCGGTGAGCGGCAGGCCGAGGTCGCGGATGCCGTCGAGCGCGGCGGCCGAGAGGGCCTCTTCAGGCGCGTCCTTCCAGTTGCGATCGTCAAGCACCAGCGCGCCGAGCCGCTCCTGCTGCCGCGCCACGACCCGACGCTCGCGTTTCGACCATTCGGCCAGATCGTGCCAGGCGGGGGCCACACCGGGTGTGGCGCGCAGCTCGCTTTCGCTGATCGGCAGTGCCAGACGGATCCGGGCGTCGCGGCCCTCGCCCTCGATATCGGCCACGACGATGAGGCGCTGACCGGCAAGGTCATCCTCCGCCGCCATCTGCGCCCCGCGCCCGCCCGAGAGCAGGAAGCGCGGCGCATCTCCGGGGCGGCGCAATCCGATGCGGTCCGGGTAGGCCAGGGCCAGGGCCTGGGCGGCGGTCAGGTCTGAGGTCGGGCCGGCGAGGCGGGAGAGGCGCCTGGTTTCCGCCGCGATCCGTTTGAGCGCACCGCGCGCCGCCTCCGGGGCCAGGCCCGGATTCTGAAGGAGTTTCAGCCGCCTGGCGAGGTCCGTACCCGCGTTGCGGAGCGGGTCGCGCTCTTCCAGCAGCGCGGCGAGCGGGGCGGCGGAGGGGCCTGCGAGGGCGAGCATATGGCCCAGGCGGGGGTGAACGGGCAGGGCCGCGAGGGTCTTGCCATGCTCCGTGATCCGCCCCTCCCGGTCGAGTGCGCCGAGACCCGCGAGCAAGTCGCGGGCGGTGGTCATGGCCCCTTCTGGCGGGGGGGTGAGAAACCGAAGGCCCTCGCCGCCGCCCCAGAGCGCCAGTTCCAGCGCAAGCCCGGTCAGGTCGGCGGCTTCGATCTCGGCGGGGGGGAAGGCGGGCAGGGCGCCGTGGCCACCCTTTGTCCAGAGCCGGTAGACGCGCCCTGCCTCCACGCGCCCGGCGCGACCGGCCCGCTGGGTTGCCTCGGCGCGGCTCACCGGCTCGGTCAGCAGCCGCGACATGCCGGTGCCCGGGTCGAACCGGGCACGACGGGCTCGGCCCGCGTCGACCACCGTGCGGATACCGGGAATGGTGAGCGAGGTCTCGGCGATCGACGTGGCGAGCACGATCTTGCGCCGGTGATCCGGGCTGCCGAGCGAGAGTTCGATGGCCTTGCGCTGCTCGGAAAAGGGCATCGCCCCATAGAGCGGCGCGGTATACGCGCCCTTGGGCAGCCGCGGCTCGAGGGCCGCGACGGTGCGGCGGATCTCGCCTTCGCCGGGGAGGAAAACCAGCATGTCACCGTCCGTCTCGGCCAGTGCGCGCAGCACGAGGTCGGAAAGCGGCCCCTCGATGCGGGTGCCGGCGGGCAGGGGTGCATCGGCCCAATGTTCCTCGACCGGAAAGCTCCGGCCCTCGGATGTGATGACGGGCGCCTCGCCCATCAGGTCGGCCACCGGTGCGGCATCGAGGGTGGCGGACATGACCAGCAGCTTCAGGTCGGGCCGCAGGGCTTCGCGGGCTTCGAGCACCAGCGCAAGGCCGAGATCGGCCTGAAGCGAGCGCTCGTGGAACTCGTCGAAGATCACCGTGGACACACCGGCGAGCTCGGGGTCGGACTGGATCATGCGGGTCAGGATGCCCTCCGTCACCACCTCGATCCGGGTGGCGCGGCTCACCTTGGCCTCGCCGCGCATCCGGTAGCCCACGCCCTCGCCCAGCTGGGTTGACAGGTTCCGTGCCAGTTGTTCGGCGGCCCCCCGCGCGGCAAGGCGGCGGGGTTCGAGCATCAGGATACGGCCCGCCTCGGCCATTCCGGCCTCCCAGAGTGCGACTGGCACCATCGTCGTCTTGCCTGCGCCGGGCGGGGCCTGGAGCACGGCCATCCCGTCTCTCTGGAGCGCCGCGACCAGTTCGGGCAGCACCTCCGTGATGGGGAGGGCAAGCGTGAATGGGTCGTCAACTCGGCGCATGGGCTGGACATAGCCCGCCGCGACGGGGCAAACCATTGCAAAACGAGAGGGCAGCGGCTTGGACACGGGCGATCTGGCAGAGCGGGTGATGGCGGGTGAGCGGCGGGCGCTGGCGCGGGCGATCACGCTGGTCGAGAGCGCACGGGCCGACCACCGTGAGGCTGCCACCGCGCTGATGGGAGAGGTCGGCAAGGCCGGGCGGCAAGCCCTGCGGATCGGGCTTTCGGGCACACCGGGCGTGGGCAAGAGCACCTTCATAGAGACCTTCGGGCTGTTCCTTGTCGAGCGTGGGTTGAAGGTGGCCGTGCTCGCCGTGGACCCGTCCTCGGCCCGTTCCGGCGGCTCGATCCTGGGCGACAAGACGCGGATGGAGCAGCTCTCGCGTCACCCGATGGCCTTCATCCGGCCCTCCCCGTCGCAGACCCAGCTTGGTGGCGTGGCCCGTCGCTCGCGGGAGGCCGTTGCGCTTTGCGAGGCGGCGGGGTTCGACCTGGTGCTGGTGGAGACCGTGGGGGTCGGCCAGTCGGAGACGATGGTGGCCGGCATGGTCGATCTCTTCCTGCTGCTGCTCGCGCCTGCGGGCGGTGACGAGTTGCAGGGGGTCAAGCGCGGGATCATGGAGATCGCCGATATCTTGTTGATCAACAAGGCGGATGGCCCCCTTAAGGACGTGGCCCGCCGCACCTGCGCAGACTACGCCGGGGCGCTGCGGCTGCTGCGCAAGCGCTCTCAGGATCCGGAGGGATTTCCGAAGGCGCTGATGGTCTCGGCGGTGGAGGCGGAAGGGCTGAAGAAAGCCTGGGCCGAGATCGAGGCGCTGGCGGAGTGGCGGCGGAAGACCGGGACCTGGGAGCGGACACGGGCAGAGCAGGCCCGGCACTGGTTTGAAGAAGAGGTGCGGCACGGGCTGCTCAGGCGGCTGACCGAAGACAAGCCGCTCGCCGCGCGGATGAGGGCGCTGGGCGAAGCCGTTGCCGGGGGCGAGGTCAGCCCTGCGGAAGCGGCGGCGGAGATCCTGGCGCGCCTGGGCTGACGGCTCAGTTGGAGATCGGAGAGATCCGCCTCGGGGCGATGGGCGTGGCGCCGGCAGGCGGCCCGTCGAACCCCTCCTTGGCGCGAAGAAACCCATTGAATTCAGGGTTTTGTCGCGTCGATTGCCGGGCTGCCTCAATCGTCAGTGCCACCTGTTCGGGCTTCAGCTTTAGCCGCGTGGGGATGCTGTCGAGCTGCTTCTGCATGTCGTCGGGCAGGCCGTCGAAGCTGACCTGTCCGACGAAGAGCTTGACGTCCTTGCAATCCCAGCCGGCGGTGGTGCCCCGGATGCGCCGCACCTCCGAGGCGGGCAGGTCGCAGCGAAACTCCACAAGTGCCTCCTGCCAGCGGTCCAGCGTGAGGCGCATGGCGTCGTAGCCGGCGCGGGTGGCGGCCGACATGGAACTGGTGGCGATCGACATGGCCAGCTGCACGCCGCCGGGGCCGGGGAGCTTCTGGGTCCAGCCATAATCGGTGCGGACGCCTGCGTTGGCGACGAGAAAGAGCATGCGCTCAAGTTTCACCGCCTCTTCGACGGTCAGCGGGGCGTAGGCGTTTTGCGCCCGCGCTCGCTCGACGTTGAGGCCGGTGGTGCCGAAGTTGTCGGTGATGCCGCCGTCGAGCAGCTTTACGAAGCGGGCTTCCTCCGGGTCGGTGTAGCTCTCCAGCGCGCGGGCATGGGCCTTCATCGCCTCGGAGGCCTCGGGGTTGTAGCGTGCGGCGGTCAGCCAGTCGGGCTCTTCATACTGGCAGCTCTCCTGATGCGCCTCCAGCACGATGGGCGAAAAGACCAGCGGGAAGGCTGCCGAGGCTGCGACGGCCTCGGAGAGCGGCAGCTTCATCAGGTCGGAACAGAGCGCGTCAAAGGTTTCGGGCGAGAACAGGAAGGTGACGTTATTGGCCACGTCGCTGGCGTTGATCCAAGTCTTGACCCGGCTCTTGCGGCGCAAGTCGCCGAAGGTGGCGCCCCTGAACAGCTCTTCATCGAGAAAGCGCCCGAAGGTCTGGCGGCCGTTGGCGCCACCGGAGAGCCCGCGCACGATGGTGAAAGGGTTGAGGGGCGAGTTGGCCATGTATTTCTCGCCGTTCTTGTCGAGATAGGCGCGGAATTTCGGCATGCCCTGCGGGCCGGCGTAACCATACCAGGCGGCGGTGACGGATCCGCCGGAGACGCCGGTGACAAGGCGGACCTCGGAGAGGATACCGTCTGGGTCGTCGGGCGTGGCGGTGGCATCGCGCAGTGCCTCGAGCATGCCGTAGCTGAAGGCCGAGGCGCGGGTGCCGCCGCCGGAAAAGGCGAGCCCGACGAAGGTGGTGCCGTCGCCGGGGATCGCGGCTTCATCGGTCAGGGAGGGGTTGCCTGCCCCACCGAGAGGCTGGTTGAGCGGCTTGTTGACCGCCGAGCATCCGGCCAGAAGAACGAGGGCCGCGCCGCCCAGCACCGAGCGAAGCGTCATTTCACAACTGCCTGTTTTTGCACGCTACTCTCCCCCGGAGCCGAGTCGGTCTAGCCCATGTCGGGAGGCAGCTTAGGCCAGGCGATCTCGATGGAGAAACCCTTTTCGACATCGAGCACCCGGAGCTTGGCACCATGCCGGGTGGCGATGGCGCGGACGAGCGCGAGGCCAAGCCCGTGGCCGGCCACCTCGCGGTCGCGCTCGGCGCGGGCGAAGCGCTCGAACACCGCCTCGCGAGCCTCGGCGGGGACGCCCGGGCCGGTGTCGGAGATGCACAGGAGGTGGCGCTCGGGGCCCTCCTCTAAAGAAATCGTTATGGCATCGCCCGCACGGCAGAACTTGATGGCGTTGTCGACGAGGTTGGAGATGAGCTGCGCGATCAGGTTGCGGTCTCCCAGCAGCTTGCAGCCCTCCTGCAGCACGGCGCCGTAGTCGAGCGCCTTTTCCTCGGCCAGGGGTTCGTAGAGCTCGGTGACCTCGCGGGTGATCTGGCTGAGAGAGACGGGCACCAGCCCCGTGCCGCCACCGCTGGCGGCCTCGGCAGAGGAGATCTCGAGAAGGCTGTCGAAGATGCGGACGGTGCCGCGAATCTCGGACGACACGGCGGCGATGGCCTCGGGGTCGCCCTCGAGCTTGTCGAGCTTGCCCTGGATCCGGTTGAGCGGGGTGCGAAGCTCGTGGGCGATGGTATCCGACAGCCGTCCGTGGGCGCGGGTGAGGTGGCCGATGCGGTCGAGCATGGTGTGGATATGCCGCTCCAGCGCGCCGAACTCGTCATCTGCGCGGGGGCCGGGCAGGCGGGCGGAGAGGTCTCCCGCCGCGACCTGGTCGGCCAGGCGATTGAGCCGGTCGATCCGGCGCATGATGAAGCGAGAGACGAGCCAGCCGGCGACGAGGGAGAGCGCCACCAGCACCAGCGCGGTGGCAAGGATCTGGGCGCGGGTGGCGGCCAGCGCGGCCTCGGTGGGCGCGCGGGAGCGGGCGACGAGCATCGGGAAGCCGCCGCGCAACTCGCGGGCTACCCCGAGGTAGGGCGTGGCCGCGAGGGTGAAGTTGACCGGATCGGTGGCGTCGATCTCACCCGGCGTCGGGGTGAGGCCCTCGGGCATGGCGTCGATGTTGCCTGCGAGTTTTTCGCCGTCCTTGCCCTCCAACAGATAGAGCATGCCGGTTTCGGGCGCGGCGGCGGAGCGGAACTCCATGGCCTGACGCAGCGCGATGATCCGGCGCTGGTCGTAGAGCGCGGCGAGCCCGGCGAGGTCGGCGGCCAGCAGGCTGCGCTCGCGCCGCTCCAGCTCGGCGGCGGTGGCCCGGTATTGCAGGGCCATGGCGCCGAGGGAAAAGACGATCAGCAGCGCCGAGAGGCCGAGGGCGAGCCGCAGGGAGGCCTTGCCACGGAGCTTGCGCATGGGCGGCTCAGGCCTCGGGCGAGAAGACGTAGCCCTCGCCCCGCGCGGTCAGGATGATCGGGCGCCCTGCGGCGGTCTCCAGCTTGCGGCGGAGGCGGCCGACGTGCACGTCGACCACGTTGGTTTGCGGATCGAAGTGCAGGTTCCAGACATTCTCCAGCAGTTGCATCCGGGTCACCGTCTCCCCGGCGTTGCGGGCGAAGAAGGTGATGAGCTCAAACTCCTTCGGGCTGACGGCCACGTGCTTCTGGCCGATGTGCACCGTGCGGGCCTTCAGCCTGATCTCGACATCGCCGAAGGCCATCAGGTCGTTGTCGAGCACCACCATCTGGTTGCGGCGCAGAAGCGCGCGGAGGCGGGCCTTGAGCTCGTCGCCGTCGAAGGGCTTGGCAAGGTAGTCGTCGGCGCCCTTCTCGAGGCCCTCGATCTTGGCGCCCGAGGTGCCGAGGGCGGAGACCACGAGCACCAGGGCCTTGGAGCCGCGCCCGCGCATCTTGGCGATGGCATCGACCCCGTCGCCGCCGGGCAGCATCCGGTCCATCACGATCACGGCGAAGTCTGCCAGTTCGGCGGCACGCAACCCGCTCTCCCAGTCGCGCATCACCACGGGGTCGCAGCCCAGCGAGGTGACGGCCTCGGAGATGGTATCTGCCGTGGCCCGATCATCCTCCACCACGAGGATGCGGGGGGCTGCGGTGAGTTCGGTGTGGTCGGGGGCGATGTCTTCCATGACCAGCATCTCAGAGCACCACCACGGCGGGGTCAAGCACGTTGCCGCCGCCAACCGGCCGGAGGCGCGGGGTTTTATCCCACGGATCGAGATAGATATGCTCGGTCCGGCCCTCGGCATGGCGCACCAGCAGCACCATCGGCTCGGTGATCCGCAGGGCTGCGAGGCCACCCTCGATCTCGGTCAGCGGCTTGCCGTTGACGGCCAGCACCTCGTCGCCCTGGCTGAGGCCGGCGAGATAGGCGGGCGAGTTTTCGGAGATGTAGGTGACCTCGTTGCCGGCGAGGCGCACGCCCAGGCGGGAGAAGGTGAAGGCCGGGCGGGCGGAGGGCAGTGCGGCACGGTCGATGCCTGCCGTCTCGATATGCTCACCGCGGTCGAGCGGCATGGTGGCCAGAATGGTCTCGCCGGCGCGCAAGAGTTGCACGGCGATGCCATCGGAGCCCAGCACCGCCTCGACGGCGAAGGCCACGTCGCCCGGCCTGGCAACCTCGCGGCCCGCGACCGAGACAATCACGTCACCGGCGCGAATACCGGCACGGTCGGCGGGAGAGGCCTCGGCGACCGAGTCGACCAGAACGCCCCTCGCGGGGATGCCGAGTGCTGCGGCCAGGGCATCGTCGATCGGGCGGACCTGGAGGCCGAGAGAGGGCATTTCCTTGAGGGTTCCGGCGATAAGCTGGGGCACGATGCGGTCGAGATCGGCGGCGGAGATCGCGTAGGCCACGCCCACATAATGCCGCGAGCCGTCGGCGATCTGGCTGTTCATTCCGAGCAGCCGGCCCTCGGCATCGACCAGCGGGCCGCCGGAGCTGCCGGGATTGACGGCGGCGTCGTGCTGCACCAGGCGGATCGGCACGGCGGCTTCGACCTGCCGGGCCATGGCGGAGATGATGCCGCGGGTGAGGGTGAACTCGATGCCCAGCGGCGCGCCGAGGGCGTAGACCTGGGTGCCAAGCCCGGCGGGCGCCGCGGCGGGCTGGAGGCCGGGGCCGAAGGCCCCGTCGACCGCCAGGATGGCCACGTCGCGCACGTCATCGCGGGCCAGCACCTTCACGCGGCGGCGCTCGCCGGTGGTGCTCACCAGCACCACCTCGCGGGCGCGGCCGATGACATGGGCGTTGGTCACGGCCCAGGTGCCGTCGCGCCAGAGAAAGGCGGAGCCGAGAAACCGCTCGTGCCCGTCGGCGGATTTGACGATGAGGGTGGCATCCATTGCCCGGTCCAGCTCTCCAGCCCGCACGGAAACGGGGAGGGCGACCATGACGATAAGGAAGAGGGGAAGAAAGAGGGAGCGCATTTGGGTGGTCCTTCAAGTGTTTACGTCTTGGCCCAATGGCTAGCAGCGGCTCCGGTCTGTGCCACGTGACAAGTCCAGTCATGAAAGGGAATGCGGGCTCAGGACGGTTGATCGGGGGCGGGGGGCGGGGCAATCTGAAGCTCGAACCGATGCTCTTGCTGGAGACCCGATGATGCTGCGTGCAAGTTTGATTGCCCTTACCCTGGCGTGCGCCGCCCCTGCCCATGCGGCGGGCGAGATGCCGCCGCTCCGCGCGATGGAGATGTCGCGCACGCTCTTTGCGGCGGGGGTCGAGGCCCGCGATCCGCTGTTGATGGCCACGGCGGCCCAGCTGCGAAAGGGCGTATCCATCGAGGCGGTGGAACGCGCGGGCAGCGATGGCGAGGCGCTGGCCGGCGAGGCGCCCTTGAGCTGGGAAGCGATGCTCGACGCGGCCCGGGAGGCGGCGGGCGAGGACGAGGCGATGCTCTCGGTGATCGAGGATATCCGCACGGCGGGCACCAAGGGCGTTTCGACCGGGCCGGTCTATTCGATCTCGCGGCTAGCGGCCCGGAAGACCGACACCTACCCACCGCTGCCCTATGACGGCGGTGAATATGCCGAGGTCTACGTGGAGGGCGGCGGTGACTCCGATCTCAACCTCTATGTCTACGACGCCAAGGGCCGGCTGGTCTGCTCGGATACCGACAAGTCGGACGTGGCCTATTGCGGCTGGCGCCCGGCGACGAGCGAGGCCTTCACCGTGAAGGTCGAGAACAAGGGCGCCGGCACGAACCGCTACTCGTTGATGACGAACTGAGGGCATGGTCATGAAACTCAAGGCATTTCTCCTGGCTGGCGTGGCCTCGCTCGCGGCCCTTCCGGCACTGGCGCGGGAAAATCACGCGCTGCTCGTGGGGGCCTCGACCTACCCTGCCCTCGACGAGAAGTTCTGGCTCGAGGGCCCCGCCAACGACATCGACCTGGTGCAGAGCTACCTGCTGTCGAACGAGAGTATTCCCTTCAAGGCGGAGGATGTGATCGTCCTGGCCGACGGGATCGAGGGCAAGCCCGCGCCGACGCTGCAGGCGATCCGCGATGCCTTCAAGGCGCTGGCGGCGAAGGTGCAGCCGGGCGACTTCGTTTACCTCCACTTCTCCGGGCATGGCTCGCAGGCGCCGGCCAAGGACCCCGACAGCGAGCTCGACGGGCTCGACGAGCTGTTTCTGCCGGTGGATATCGGGCCCTGGAACGACACCGTGGGCGAGGTCGAGAATGCGCTGGTCGATGACGAGATCGGCGAGCTGATCGGGATGCTGCGGGCGCGGGGCGTTGACGTCTGGGCGGTGTTCGACAGCTGCCACTCGGGCACGGTGACGCGGGCCGCGCCAACGGGCGAGGACGAGGAGAAGATGCGCAAGCTCGACCCCTCCGCGCTGGGCGTGCCGCAGGCGGCGATCGTGGATGCCGAGGGCACCTCGCGCGGGCTGGAAGACCCGCGTGACCGGGCGCATGCGCCGGTGACGGAGCCGGAGGAGCGCCGCGAGGGCGAAGGCGCCTTCGTGGCCTTCTTTGCCGCGCAAACCAATGAAACCACGCCGGAAAAGCTGATGCCGCGCTCCACCAAGGACCGGCTTCAGGGGGTGTTCACCTATACCGTCTTCGAGACCCTCGCCGAGCGGCCCGGCATCACCTATCGCCAGCTCGGCCAGGAGGTGCTGCGCAAGTACGCGGTCAAGAACCTTGCCCGCTCGACGCCGCTTTTCGAGGGCGACCTGGACGGGGTGGTGTTTGGCTCGGGCGAGACCGCCGATGTGCGCCAGTGGCCCGCCGAAAAGGGCGAGACCAAGCTGCGGCTCAAGGCGGGCACCCTGCACGGGCTGGCCCAGGGCGAGCGGCTGGCCCTGCTGGCTTCGCCGGCGGATTCCACAGACGATGCAATCGGTTACGTGACGATCGACACCGCCAGCACCTTTGGCGCGACGGCGGTGCTGGAGGACGGCAAGACGCTCGAAGAGGTGCCGCGCGGGGCCTTCCTGCGCAAGGTGGATGCGGGCGTGGACCTGAGGCTTCGGGTGGCCCTGCCGGAGGGTGAAGGCCCGGTGCAGCAGAAGATGGCCATGGCCGCGCAGCTCATCGGCGAGCGGCAGCTCCTGGGCGGGCGTTTCACCTTCGTGGCGGCCGGAGAAGAGGCCGACATCCGGCTGGCCGTGATCCCCGAGAGCCCGGACCCGGAGGCGATCTGGATCCTGGACGGAACCGGCGTGCTGCCGGTGCTCGAGAGCGATTCTGGCCCGACCCTAAACTTCGAGGCGGTGCCGCGGGTCACGACGCCCGACAAGGGCGCCGAGGCCCTGGCCGGGGTGATGGCCGAGCAGTTTGCCCATATTGGCAAGGCGCTGAACGTGCTGCGTATCGGAGCGGCGAGCGCCGGCAACGGGCTCGATGTGCCCGTGGAGCTGCACCGCGCGCGATTCGACCTCGACGCCGGGGCGATCGTCGAAGGCAGCCGGGCGCCGATGGACACCGGCAACGTGCCCCGGCTCATCCCCGGCGACACGGTGGGCGTGCGGGTCGAGAACACCACCGATGCGCCGCTCGATATCAACGTGCTCTATGTCGGGGCCGACTATTCGATTACATTCATGGACAGGCAGCGGATGCAGCCCGGCGGGATCTACAATGAGGACCTGTCGTTAATTTCGGATGAATCTTTCGGGCGAGACCGGCTGGTCGTGATCCTGTCGCCGGCAGCCGAGGGCACCGACGTGGAGGATCTGAGCTTTCTGGAGCAGGATCCGCTGATGCGCACTCGGGACGTGGGCACCGCCATGGGCGGCTTCAAGGGGCTGCTGGACGAGGCCGGATTTGGCCAGAAAACAAGGGCCGCGCTGCCGCTTGGCGGCAAGAAGAAGGGGCCCGAACCGATGATATTGCAGTTCGAGATCGATACCGTGCCGGGTGAGGGTTGAGTGGTGGTGATCTGATCCCGTGAAGGCGTGGTGTCAGGCGGAGGGGTTGGGCCAGTTTGGCGGCTCGGCCCCTTCGTTTGCCAGCCAGGCGGTGAACGGGTGATCGGGGTCGGCGAGGAAGTCTATCACGTTGAAATGATGGAGATCCGGGGCCTCGGTGACGGGCACGCCCCAGGGCAGGGCGTGGGCCTGGGCGAGGAACGAGGGGCGCTCGGCGGCACCGACCAGAACGTGAACGGGTGTGGACGGTGCGGGCTGGTGGATCGGGCTCTCGGATTTGGCCTCTGATTCAGTGAGTTGCAGGGTGTCGTTCAGCGGCACGTCGCGCAGGGGGGCGAGGTGGGTGAGCGGTGAGATGGCCAGGCAGCGCGACAGGCGGGCGCGGGCAGTGCCGAGATCGAGCGTGGGGTCGAGCATCCGCAGCGCGAGGTGACCGCCGGCGGAGTGGCCGGTGAGAGCGATTTTACCACGTGTTTTCAGGGCGATGGCAGAGACCGCGCGGGCGATGCTCCGGGTGATGTCGGAGACCTTCACCTCCGGGCAGAGCGGGTAGGAGGGCATGGCCACGGCCCAACCACGCGCGGTGGCCCCGGCGGCGAGATGGGACCAGTCTGTGCGCGAGAAGGCGCGCCAGAAGCCGCCGTGGATGAAGATCAGCGTGCCCTCCGGGCTGGCGGAATTTGGGAAGAAAAGGTCATATTTTTCAGAAGGATGGTCGCCATATGGCTCGTTCAGACGGGCACGGCCCAGGGCGGCCTCGACCGAGCGGAACTCGCGCGCGGCCTCGGCCCATCGGTCGGGGTAGGAGGCGCCATCGGGGATGAAACTGGCGTTGTCGAAGGCGGTCGGGTCTGTCATCGGCGGGCTTTGCATTTTTGTCGGTATGGGGTGACGAAATTGGCGTTAACCCCGAATTTTAGGGAGTCACAACCGATACACAACCCATGCACAACCGATGCATACGGCATTTTTGCAAGACGGCGAGAGGTTAATGGCGCGCGCGGTGGGTGATCCTCGGGCCGAGCCCGAGGATGACGGTGGCGGGAGGCGGGTCAGACGCCGTAGGGAATCCAGACCGTCTTGATCTCGGTGGCGGCGGCCAGCATCTCGCGGCCTTCGGTGGCCGGGTCGGTCCAATCGGGGAAGAGGGCGAGGCTGCGCTTGAGGTTGCCCGCGGCGGCCTTCTCGATCTGCGCCGTGAGGTCGGGAGAGGAGAAGTTCCAGACGCTATCGACCTCCATGTGCTCGGAGAGGGTCCTGGCGAGGTCGGCATGGGGGCCGGTGACGATGTTGACCACGCCTGCGGGCACATCGGAGGTGTCGAGCAGCTGGTAGAAGTCGGTCGCCACCAGCGGGAAGGGCTCGGAGGGGCAGGCGACGATGCGGTTGCCCATGGCCACGGCGGGGCCGATGGCGGAGACCAGGCCGAGGAGCGGCTGGGCGGGCGAGCAGAGCGCGCCGATCACGCCGCAGGGCTCGTTGAGGGCCAGCGCCACGCCGCGCAGGGGGACGGGCTTGGCGGCGCCGTCGAGCTTGTCGCACCAGGCAGCATAGGCGAAGAGGCGGGAGATGGCGGCCTCGACCTCGGCACTGCCGGATTTGCCGGTGAGGGCCTTGATGCGGGCGGCGAACTCCGGCGCGCGGGCCGAGAGGTTTTCGGCCAGGTAGAAGAGGATCTGGGCGCGCAGGTGGGCGGAGGACTTTGCCCAGCCCTTCGCGCCGGCCGCGGCCTCGACGGCGTTGCGGATATCCTTGCGGGAGCCGGTGCCGACGTGGCCGAGCAGCTCGCCCTTGGGGCCGTGGATGGCGGTGGAATAGCCCGAGTCGGGCCGGGCCTGCTTGCCGCCGATGTAGAGCTTGGCTGTGCGGTCGAGCGGGTCGGCGGGGGCGCCGTCGCCCCGAAGGGACGCATTGGAGGCGCCCTGGAAGGCTTGCGGGCTGGCGGCTTTCCTGGGGGCCTTGGCGGGCCTGGAGTAGGCCAGCAGCCCCTCCCATCCGCCCTCGCGGCCGAAGCCGGACTCGCGGACCCCGCCGAAGCCGGCGGCGGCGTCGAACATGTTGGTGCCATTGACCCAGACCACGCCTGCGGCCAGTTGCGGGGCGACGTGAAGGGCGAGGTTGATGTTTTCGGACCAGAGGGTGGCGGCAAGGCCGTAGCGGGTGTTGTTGGCCAGCTGGATGGCTTCGTCGGGGGTGCGGAAGGTGCAGCTGACGAGGACGGGGCCGAAGATCTCTTCCTGCATCAGGGTGGAGGAGGGGGCGAGGCCGGTGATGAGGGTGGGCGGGTAGAAGCAGCCCCCGCTGGATTCGGGCGGGCAGTCGGTTTGCGCCACGTAGGTCTCGCCCTCGGTGTTGGCGGCGACCATCTCGGTGATGGTCTTCAGCTGGACCGGGTCGACCACGGCGCCCACGTCGATGCATTTGTCGAGCGGGTCGCCGATGCGGAGGCCGTCCATCCGGGCCTTCAGCTTGGCGTGGAAGGCCTCTGCGATGCCCTCCTGTACCAGCAGGCGGGAGCCGGCGCAGCAGACCTGGCCCTGGTTGAACCAGATGGCATCGACGAGGCCTTCGACGGCGCTATCGATGTCGGCATCCTCGAAGACGATGTAGGGGCTCTTGCCGCCCAGCTCGAGGGTGAGCGGGATGCCCCGGCCCGCGGTGGCCTCGCGGATGCGGCGGCCAACGGCGGTGGAGCCGGTGAAGGCGAGCTTGTCGACATCGGAGGCCACAAGGGCCTCGCCGGTGGCGCCGTCGCCGGTGACGACGTTGAGCACCCCCGGCGGCAGCCCCGCCTCCTGGCTGATCTCGGCGAAGAGCAGGGCGGTGAGCGAGGTATATTCGGCGGGTTTCAGCACCACGGTGTTGCCCATGGCCAGCGCGGGCGCGACCTTCCAGGCGAGCATCAGCAGCGGAAAGTTCCACGGGATGATCTGGCCGGCGACCCCGAGGGGGGCACGGTCGAGCAGCTCGGTGGGGGCGAGTTGGGCGTGGCCTGCGTGGTAGTAGAAGTGGCGCTGGGCGAGGGGGATGTCGATGTCGCGCGACTCGCGGATGGGTTTACCGTTGTCGAGGGTCTCGAGGACGGCGAAGAGGCGGGAGTGCTTTTGTAGCAGGCGGGCGAGGGCGTAGAGGTACTTGGCGCGCTGGTGGCCGGAGAGGGCGGCCCACTTGGGGTGGGCCTTGCGGGCGGATTTGACGGCCTGCTCCACGTCCTTGGCGGTGCCCTGGGTGAGGGTGGCGAGATGCGTGCCGGTGGCGGGGTTGCGGGTGTCGAACCCCTTGGCGGGCTTGGTGAAGGCGCCGTCGATGAAGTGGCCGAACTTGCGGTTGTGCTTTTCCAGCCAGGCCTGGGCCTCGGAGGCGGACTCCGGGGCGGGGCCGTAGGCGAGGGTGTCGAAGATTTCGGGGACGTTCATTTCGTTTCCGATCGCATCGTTTGAGCTTTGGCACCCAGCCCGGCACCGCCGGGCAGCGCCCGTCCCGCCCCCCGTCGTGCCAAAGGCACGCCTGCGGCGTGATGGGGCGGGCGCTTCGTCGACGCCTGTTCCCTGCGGATGTGCTGTGCGAGACGGCGAGGTGCCGCGTTGTTCAGGGCTGCCCCGTGCGGGACGGGCGCTGCCCTCGTTCCATGTGGCAACGGTCGGGTCATCCTATCGCGTGCCGGTAGGACGCCGAGTAGGCGCCGGAGACGTGGTGTTCGAGTTGGCGCTCGATGTCGCCCAGCAGCGAGGAGGCGCCGAAGCGGAAGAGGTCGGGCTGGACCCACCGGGGGCCGAGCTCGTCCTTGAGGAGTGCGAGGTAAAGCAGCGCGTCCTTGGCCTTGGAGATGCCGCCGGCGGGCTTGTAGCCGACGCGGTGGCCTGTGGCCTCGAAGTAGTCGCGGATGGCGCGGATCATCACGAGGCTCACGGGCAGGGTGGCGTTGACGCTCTCCTTGCCGGTCGATGTCTTGATGAAGTCGGCGCCGGCCATCATGCAGATCAGCGAGGCGCGGGCGGTGTTTTGCAATGTGCCCAGCTCGCCGGTGGCGAGGATCGCCTTGACGTGGGCCGGGCCGCAGGCGGCGCGGAAGGCGCGCATCTCGTCGTAGAGTGCCTGCCAGTTGCCGGTGAGCACGTGACGGCGGGAGATGACGATGTCGATCTCATCGGCCCCGGCCTTCACGCTCTCCTCGATCTCGGCGAGGCGGAGGTGAAAGGGGGAGAGCCCGGCCGGGAAGCCGGTGGAGACGGCGGCGACGGGGATGTTGGAGCCACGGAGCGCCGCGACGGCGGTGGGCACCATGTCGTGATAGACGCAGACGGCCCCGGTTGTGATGCCCTCCATGCCGAGCGCCTTCAGAAGGTCAGGCCGCACCGGCTGGCGGGCCTTGGCGCAGAGGCGGCGGACACGGCCCTCGGTGTCGTCCCCGGCCAGCGTGGTGAGGTCGATGAGGGTGATCGCCTTGCAGAGCCACGCGGCCTGGAAGGCCTTCTTGACCGAGCGGCGGCCCGGCAGGGTGGCGGCGCGGCGCTCGATGGCGGAGGTGTTGGCCTGGGCCCGCATGACCCAGTCCATGTCGAGCTCCATCCCCGGATTGCGGGCGAGGGTGAGCTGCGGCAGCTGGGCCTTGGCGGTGGCGCTTTCGGCCTTGGTGGTCACGGGCTTGTCAGACACGGGCGGGGCCTCCTCGGGGGAAAGCGTGGCATGGGGTGGCGGGGTTGTCCACGGGGGCGATTTTTACCAGATGGTCAAATATGGGGCAAGGGCGGTCTGCGGCCGTGCCCGCCCGGCTTGCGTTGCGCCGGGGAGGGCGGTAACCCCTGCGCGACCCAACCGGAGCCCTGCCCATGCCCTTCGACCGTTCGATCAAGATCGCCCCCTCGATCCTCGCCGCCGATTTTGCCGCCTTCGGGGCGGAGTGCGAGGCGGCGGAGGCGCAGGGGGCCGACTGGATCCACGTGGACGTGATGGACGGGCATTTCGTGCCGAACCTCACCTTGGGGCCCGCGATGTGCAAGGCGCTGCGCCCGCATATCAAGGGCGTGATGGACGTGCACCTGATGATCGCCCCGGTGGACCCCTATATCGACGCCTTCGCGGAGGCGGGCGCCGATGTGCTGACCGCCCATGTCGAGGCCGGGCCGCACGTTCACCGCACCCTTCAGGCCATTCGCGCCGCCGGCATGCGCCCCGGCGTGGCGCTGAACCCGGGCACGCCTGCGGAGGCGGTGCGCGACGTGCTCGGCCTCGTCGACCTGGTCTGCGTGATGACGGTGAACCCGGGCTTCGGCGGGCAGAAGTTCATCGACATGGGCGACAAGATCCGCGCCCTGCGCGAGATGATCGGCGACCGCGAGATCCATATCGAGATCGACGGCGGGGTGGACCCGAAGACCGCGCCGCTGGTGGCGGCAGCCGGGGCCGATGTGCTGGTGGCGGGCTCGGCGGTGTTCAAGGGCGGCTCGGTCGCCGACCCGGCGCCCTACGGCGCCAACATCCGGGCGATCCGGGCCGCGGCGCAAGGCTGAAGCAGGTCGCCCGCCCCCAAGACCGGGGAGGCGGGCGCCATGGCAGGATCAGCCCCGGGGGCCGAAGTCTGCCGTCGTGATGTAGCCATCTCCATCACGGTCGCGCTGGGCGAACCATGTGGCGGAGATGCCTTCGAACTCGGCACGGCTCACCGTGCCGTCGCCATCGGCGTCGGCAAAGCCACGGTCCAACGAGCGGACATGATCGCCCAGGTCAACGCCCTGGCCTGCGCCCTTTCCCTTGCCCATGCCACCATGCGCCTCGGCGTTGTTGGCCAGATCCTCGGCGCGGGTCTCGTCGAAGGCGTCGTATTCGCCGGAAGACAGGACATCGTCCTCGTCCTGGTCGAACATGGTGAAGAGGTCGGCGCGCTTTTCGCTGGCTTCGGCGAGCGACACCTTGCCGTCGCCATCGGCATCCCAGTTCTCGATGAAGTGGGCTCCGGGGCTGGCGGGCTGTGCCGCGAGCGGCAGGGCGAGGCCGAGAACGAGCGCGAGGGCGGTGGACGCAATGGGTTTCATGGTGGTCTCCATCAGTTGCATATATAAGAATACATGAATGTAACGCCGGAGTCCCTTCGTTCCGTCGCCGATCGCGGGAGTTTGCTTCGCCGATGAAAAAGGCCCCGCCGGGTGGGGCGGGGCCTTTGAGGGTGGATGGGGTGCCGCTTATTGCGGGATGTCGCCTTCGAGCCCTTCGACGTAGAAGTTCATCCCCGCCAGCGTGCCGTCATCGGCCACTTCGCCCTCGGCGAGCCAGTCGGAGCCGTCCTGCTTTTTCAGCGGGCCGGTGAAGGGGTGGTACTCGCCGGAGGCGATGGAGGCGGCGAGCGCCTCGGCCTCGGCCTTCACCTCTGCGGGCACCTTGTCGGTGATCTCGCCGATGCCGACCATGCCCGGCCCGATCCCGTCCCAGGTGTTGGTGCTCTCCCAGGTGCCGTCCATCACCGCCTTGGTGCGGGCGATGTAATAGGGCGCCCAGTTGTCGATGATCGACGAGACGCGGGGCCCGTCCTTGTACTCGGCCATGTCGGAGGCCTGGCCGAAGCCGATGACGCCCCCGGCCTCGGCGGCGGCGGCGAGCGGCGCGGTCGAGTCGGTGTGCTGCAGGATCACGTCGGCGCCCTGCTCGATCAGCACCTTGGCGGCGTCGGCCTCCTTGGCCGGGTTGAACCACTCGAAGACCCAGACGATCTTGAACTGGACGTCGGGGTTGACCTTTTTGGCGTGGATGTAGGCGGAGTTGATGCCGCGCACGACCTCGGGGATCGGCACCGAGCCGATATAGCCGATCACGTTGGACTTGGTCATCCGGCCGGCGATGGTGCCCTGCACGGCGCGGCCTTCGTAGAAGCGGGCGGAGTAGACCGAGACGTTGGGTGCAGTCTTGTAGCCGGTGGCGTGCTCGAACTTCACGTCCGGAAACTTGGCGGCGACGTTGATCGTGGGGTCCATGTAGCCGAAGGAGGTGGTGAAGATCAGGTCGGCGCCGTCGAGCGCCATCTGGGTGATGACGCGCTCGGCGTCGGGGCCTTCGGGAACGCTCTCGACGTAGACGGTTTCAACCGCGTCGCCGAACTCGGCCTCCACCGCCTTGCGGCCCTGGTCGTGCTCGTAGGTCCAGCCGCCGTCGCCCACCGGGCCGACGTAGACGAAACCGACCTTGGTCTTGTCCTGGGCCAGTGCGGGCGTGGCGGCGAGCGCCAGCGCCGCGACGGCGCCTTTGAGGAGGGTTCTTTTCTTCATGGAGTTGCTCCCTGTTGAGTGGTTGGTGAAGCCCCGGGTTGTGTCACCCGGTGGCGTGGAAGATCCGGCCAAGCGAGGCGGGCGCGCCAAGCGCGCTGCGGCCCCGGCCGGAAGACATGATCACCAGCACGATGATGGTGATGATGTAGGGGGACATCGAGAGATACTCGACCGGCACCTTCAGGCCGGCGGCCTGGAGGTTGAGTTGCAGCACCGTGATGCCGCCGAAGAGGTAGGCCCCGATCAGCACGCGCCAGGGCTTCCAGGAGGCGAAGACGACGAGGGCGAGCGCGATCCAGCCGGCGCCAGAGGTCATGCCTTCGGTCCATTGCGGCACGCGCACGAGGCTGAGGTAAGCGCCGCCGAGGCCTGCGCAGCCGCCGCCGAAGGCGATGGCGGCGCAGCGGATGGCGACGACCTTGTAGCCCAGCGCATGGGCCGCCTCGTGGTTCTCGCCCACGGCGCGCAGGGTGAGGCCCGCGCGGGTCTTGGTGAGGAAGGCCCAGGTGGCGGCGACCAGCGCGATGGAGAAATAGACCATCAGGTCGTGCGAGAAGAGTACGGGGCCAAGCACCGGGATGTCGGACAGGAGGGGAATGTCGAGCTTGGGTGTGGAGGGTGGCTTGACGCCCACGTAGCTCTGACCCATCAGCGAAGAGAGCCCGAGCCCGAAGAGGGTGAGCGCGAGGCCGGAGGCGACCTGGTTGGCCAGCGCGAACTGGGTGAGCAGGGCGAAGAGCATGGAGAGCACCGCGCCCGCCACGGCGGCGCCGAGAAAGCCCAGCGCGGGCGAGCCGCTCTCGACCGCCACGGCGAAGCCCGCGATGGCGCCGGTGATCATCATGCCCTCGACGCCAAGGTTGAGCACGCCCGCCTTTTCGACCACCAGCTCGCCGATGCCCGCGAGCAGGATGGGGGTGGCGGCGACCATGAGCGAGGCCAGCAGGAGGAGCCAGTTGATCGAGGAGAGGTCCATCAGGCGGCTCCCGGCCAGAGGAAGGTGCTGTTTACCCCGGCCATCACCCCGAAGTACGCGGCGAGCGTGGGTTTCCAGCCGCGATACGCGGTCTTGCGGCCGGTCAGGAGCGGAGTGACGAATGCCGGTGTCAGCACGATAACGGACATCAGCAGGCCGTAGGGAAAGAGGAAGAGCAAGGCCATCAGCTTGGGTACGAGCAGGTTGGACTTGAGGCAGACCAACCCGAGGGCCGCAGAGGCGAGGAAGAGGGCGGCAAGGGTGAGCGGGTGGGTCATGCCGCGGCCCCCTGCTTGAGGCGGATGCGGTAGTTGGTCAGCAGGTCGACCGCCAGGAGGAAGAAGAGCAGCATGCCCTGGAAGAGCTGGATCGCCGCGGCCGGGAGTTGCAGCTGCGACTGGGCGATTTCGCCGCCGATGTAGGTGAGCGCCATCAGCAGCCCTGCCAGCAGGATGCCGAGGGGGTGGAGCCGGCCGAGGAAGGCCACGATGATGGCGGTGAAGCCGTAGCCTGCGTTGAAATCGGTGGTGACCTGCCCCGAGGGGCCGGCGACCTCGAAGAGCCCGGCAAGGCCCGCCAAAGCGCCGGAGGTGCCGAGGCAGAAGAGCACGAGCCGCGTGGGGTTCACGCCCGAGAAGCGGGCGGCGCGGGGGGCCTGGCCGGCGAGGCGGATGTTGAAGCCGAGTATGTGCCGGGTCAGCAGGACATAGGCAAAGATCACCGCGATCAGGGCGAAGACGACGCCCCAGTGGAGGCCTGCGTTCTGGTTGATCCAGCTGGTGGCGGAGGGGTATTGCGCGAGGTTGCGCGAGCCCGGAAAGCCGAAGCCCTCGGGGTTCTTCATCAGCCCCACCGCCATGCCGCGCAGCAGGTTCTCGGCGACATAGACCAGCATGAGCGAGACCAGGATCTCGTTGGTGCCGAAACGGGTTTTCAGGATGGCCGGGATCATCGCCCAGGCCCAGCCGCCGAGGGCGCCTGCGAGGACCATGAGCGGAAAGATGATAAAGGATTCAGTCGGGTAGAACGCAAGGCCCACGCCTGCACCGCAGAGCGCGCCGATGATGTATTGCCCCTCGGCGCCGATATTCCAGATGCCTGCCCGGAAGCCGAGCGAGAGGCCGATGGCGATGAGGATCAGCGGCGCCGCCTTCACCAGCAGTTGCGGGCGGTAGAAAAAGGCGTGCTGGCCGAAGAGCGGGTCGTAGAAGATGGTGCGGATGGCGGTGAGGGGCTCCTTGCCCAGCGCGGCAAAGAGCAGCCCGCCAAAGATCATGGTGAGCAGCACGGCGAGCAGCGGGGTGGAGTAGCTCCAGGCCTTGGAGGGGTTGGGCCGTTTTTCGAGGCGGATCATGCGTGAGCCTCCGCGTGGTGCTCGTGGGCCACTTCCATGTCATGCGCGCCGCCCAGCATCAGGCCGATGCGCTCCATGGTCAGCCCCTCCACCGGGACCGGGGCCGAGAGGCGGCCGCCGTTGAGAGCGGCGAAGCTGGTGGAGATTTCCATGAGCTCGTCGAGATCCTGGGAGATGACGACGATGGCGGCGCCGTCGGCGGCCAGGTCGAGCAGGGCCTGGCGGATGGCGGCGGCGGCGGAGGCATCGACGCCCCAGGTGGGCTGGTTGACGACGAGCACCTCGGGCTTCTGCTCGATCTCGCGGCCCATGACGAACTTCTGCAGGTTGCCCCCCGAGAGCGAGCGGGCGGCGACATGGGGGCCCGGCGTGCGCACGTCGAAGGCGGCGATGACCTCCTCGGCGAAGGCCTGCGCGGCCTTCCAGTTGATGAAGTCGTTCCTGGTCAGCTTCTTGCGCAGGCGGGCCGAGAGCAGGGCATTTTCGGTCAGCGACATCTCCGGGGCGGCGGCGTGGCCGAGGCGCTCCTCGGGGGCCGACAGCAGGCCCAGCTTGCGGCGGGCGGGGGGCGGGAGCTTGCCGATGGGCTGGCCGTGGAGCCGGACGGTATCGGGGGCGGAGGTGGCCTCGCCGGAGAGGGCGGCCAGCAGCTCGTCCTGCCCGTTGCCCGCGACCCCGCCGATGCCCAGCACCTCGCCCTTGCGGACCATCAGCGAGACATCTCTCAGCGAGGTGCCGAAGGGGTTGGTGGATTTGACGGAGAGGTTGGCCACCTCCAGCGCGATCTCGCCCGAGGGAGCAAGCTCTCGCTCGGGCCGGTGCAGCGCGGTGCCGACCATCATCTCGGCCAGTTCGGAGGCGGTGTTCTCGCGCGGGACGGCATGGCCCACCACCTTGCCGAGCCGCAGGATGGTGGCGCGGTCGCACAGCGCGCGGATCTCTTCGAGCTTGTGGCTGATGTAGAGGATCGAGGTGCCCTCGGCCCGGAGCTTTTGCAGGGTGGCGAAGAGGATCTCGACCTCCTGGGGGGTGAGCACCGAGGTGGGCTCGTCCATGATCAGCAGGCGCGGGTCCTGCAGCAGGCAGCGGATGATCTCGACGCGCTGGCGCTCGCCGGCCGAGAGGTCGCCCACGGTGCGGTGCGGGTCGAGCGGCAGGCCGTATTCGTTGGAGACCTCGGTGATCCGGGCCGCGAGCCTGGCGGGTTTGGGCGGGTTCTCCATGCCCAGCGCCACGTTCTCTGCCACCGAGAGCGCGTCGAAGAGCGAGAAGTGCTGGAACACCATCGCCACCCCGGCGCCGCGCGCGGCGCGCGGCTCGGGCGGGGCGAAGGGGGCGCCGAGAAAGGTCATGTGGCCTTCGTCGGGTTTGACGAGGCCGTAGATCATCTTGACCAGGGTGGACTTGCCGGCGCCGTTCTCGCCCAGCAGCGCGTGGATCTCGCCCTCGTCGATGGAGAAGCTGACGTTGTCGTTGGCGACGACACCGGGATAGGCCTTGCGCAGCCCATGGGCGGCGAAGAGTTCGCTCATCCGGTCATGTCCCCTCGCATGGCGGCGTTTGCCTGCTTTTCGAGCATGGAGAGTAGCTGGGCCGCGGTGGAAATCGCAATGGCCTGCGGGTGTTTGCCGAGGGTCGGGTCACCGATCGGGCAGCGGATGCGCGAAATTTGTGCAGCCGCGTGGCCGGAAGCGGCGAGCCGGGCGCGGAAGCGGGCCCATTTGGTGGCCGAGCCGATCAGGCCGATCGAGGCGGCGGGTCGGGCGAGGAGGGTGTCGCAGAGCGCGAGGTCGAGCGCGTGGGAATAGGTGAGGATGAGGTGGTGTGCCGTGGGAGGGGCCGTGGCGGCCAAGGCCGGCAGGTCGCCGGTGGTGGGCGCGACGGGCGGCGTTTGCGGGAAGCGGTCGGCGCTGGTGTCGGCCCAGGTCAGCGCGATGTGGTCGAGCGGGGCGAGGGTGGCGGCCAGCGCCCGGCCGACGTGGCCAGCGCCCCAGATCCAGACCGGGGCGCGCGGCGTGGTCATCGGCTCCAGCAGCCAGCCGTTTTCATGAGCGATCCCGGCGGGTTGCGAGCCGTTGCGGGTGGCGGTGAGGGCGCGGGCGAAGGCGAGCGGCGGCTCGGCGGGGGCGGTGTCGGAGACCGGGCGGGCGAATGCGGGGGCCTCGGGCGGGGCCTCGGCGAAGCTCTCCAGCGCCAGCGTGACGGTGCCGCCGCAGCACTGGTTCATCGCCGGGCCGAGGGGGAGGGTCACGGTGACGGGCGGCTGGCCGAGGCGCGCGCGGGCCATGGCGCAGGCCTCCCATTCCAGCGCGCCTCCGCCGATGGTGCCCTGCTGGCCGGTGGGCCAGACCAGCATCGCGGTGCCGGGGCCGCGCGGGGTGGAGCCCTGCGCGCTGACGACAACCACGCGCACCACCTCGCCCTGGGCGGCGATGGCGGCGGCGAGGCTGTCGCGGTCAAAGCTCATCCTCGTGCCCGCCCTATGGCTTCGAGCACATGCTCGGCGGTGGCGGGCGCTTCGAGCGCCGGGTAGTGCGGGCCGCAGGCGGCGCAGGCGTCCGACAGCGCCATGAGGGCCGAAATGCCCAGCATGAAGGGCGGCTCGCCGACCGCCTTGGAGCGGTAGATCGTGGGCTCGCGGTTGGCGTTGGGCCAGAGCGCCACGTTGAACACAGGAGGCCGGTCGGAACAGGCGGGGATCTTGTAGGTGGAGGGGGCGTGGGTGAGCAGGCGGCCCTTGGCATCCCACACCAACTCCTCGGTGGTGAGCCAGCCCGCGCCCTGGATGAAGCCGCCTTCGACCTGGCCGATATCGAGCGCGGGGTTCAGCGAGCTGCCGGCGTCGTGCAGGATATCGACCCGCAGCATCCGGTTTTCGCCGGTGAGCGTGTCGATCACGACCTCGGTCAGCGCCGCGCCATAGGCGAAGTAGAAGAACGGGCGGCCCTGGCCCTTGATGCGATCCCAGCTGATGCCGGGGGTCTTGTAGAAGCCGGTGGCGGAGAGCGAGACGCGGCCCACGTAGGCCTCGGCCACGGCCTTCTCCCAGGGGATGACGTCGGCGCCGACATGCACGGCATCATCCTTGAACTCCACGGCGGCCGGATCGGCCTGGTGGACCTCGGCGAGGAAGTCGCCGATGCGGGCCTTCAACTCGTCGCAGGCGGCGGCGACGGCCATGCCGTTGAGGTCGCTGCCCGAGGAGGCCGCCGTGGCGGAGGTGTTGGGCACCTTGCCGGTGTCGGTGGCGGTGATCTTGACCCGTTCCAGAGGCACGCCCAGACGGGAGGCGGCAACCTGGGCGACCTTCTGGAACAGGCCCTGGCCCATCTCGGTGCCGCCGTGGTTCATGTGAACGGAGCCGTCCTGGTAGATATGCACCAGCGCCCCGGCCTGGTTGAGGTGGGTGAGGGTGAAGGAGATGCCGAACTTCACCGGGGTCAGGGCCAGGCCCTTCTTCAGCACCGGGTTGGCGGCGTTGAAGGCGGCCACGGCCTCCCGTCGCGCGGTATAGTCGGTCTTCTCGCAGAGTGCTGCGACGATCTCGTGGCAGACGCTGTCCACCACCGGCTGGCCGTAGGGCGTGGTTTGCACGCCCGCGGGCGGGGGCGGGGGTGTTTCGGGGTCTTCCACCTGGGTGGCGCCGCGGGAGGTGAGGTCTTCTTCGGCGGCGGAGACGTCGGGCACGTCCAGCTGCATTTTCTTGCCGGAAATATCCCCGCCGGAGGCATAGAAGTTCTTCTGGCGCAGCGCCAGCGGCTCGATCCCGGCGGCGGCGGCGAGGTGGTCCATCACCCGTTCGATGCCGAGCATCCCCTGCGGGCCGCCGAAGCCGCGGTAGGCGGTGGCGCTTTGGGTGTGGGTCTTGAGCCGGTGCGAGACGATCCGCACGTTGGGGATGAAATAGGCGTTGTCGGCGTGGAGCATCGCCCGGTCGGCCACGGGCAGCGAGAGGTCCTGCGCCCAGCCGCAGCGGGCGTATTGGGTGAAGTCGACGGCGGTGAGCTTGCCTTGCGCGTCCATCCCGGCGCGGTAGGCGATGCGGAAGTCGTGGCGCTTGCCGGTGATCACCATGTCGTCGTCGCGGTCGTAGCGCATTTTCGCGGGGCGGCCCGTGCGCGCGGCGACCACGGCGCAGGCGCAGGCCAGCGCGTTGCCCTGACTTTCCTTGCCGCCGAAACCGCCGCCCATCCGGCGGGTCTCGACGCGCACGGCGTTCATCGGCACGCCCAGGGTCTCGGCGACCTTGTGCTGGATCTCGGTGGGGTGCTGGGTGGAGCTGTGCACCAGCATGTCGCCGCCTTCCTGCGGCAGGGCCAGCGCGGCCTGGCCTTCGAGGTAGAAATGCTCCTGCCCGCCCATCTCCAGCGTGCCTTCGACCACGGTGGCGGCGGCGGCGAAGCCGGCGGCGAGGTCGCCGCGGCCGTATTCGCGCGGGCCCTCCTCGAAGCGGGAGTTGGCGGCCAGGGCGTCGTCGATGGTCAGCAGGGCGGGGTGCTCGTCGTAGGTGATCTCGGCGAGGCGGGCGGCCTTGCGGGCGGCGAGGTGGCTGGTGGCGACGACGAGAAAGATCGGCTGGCCGATGTAGTAGACTTCGCCCTCGGCGAGCAGCGGCTCGTCATGGGCGGAGGGAGAGACATCGTTGGCGGCGGGCAGGTCTGCTGCTGTCAGCACGGTGACCACGCCGGGGGCGGCGCGGACCTTGGTGAGGTCGAGCGCGGTAATCGTGGCGCGGGCCCTGGCGGAGGTGCCGAAGGCGAGGTGGAGGGTGTTGGCGGGCACCGGGATGTCATCGACATAGCGGGCCTGGCCGGTGACGTGGAGCGGGGCCGCGTCATGCGGGAGGGGTTTGGCGACGCTCATGGCTGCACCTCCAGCACCGAGGTGGCGATGCCCTGGCTCTCGAGGAAGTAGCGGTGCAGCATGTTCTGCGCGGCTTCCATGCGGTAGGCGGCGGAGGCGCGCATGTCGGTGAGCGGCTGGAAGTCGGTGGCAAGGGCGGCCATGGCGCGGGTGACGGTCGCCTCCTCCCAGGGCTGCCCGGTCAGCGCGGCCTCGGTGGCGGCGGCGCGCTTCGGCGTGCCGGCCATGCCGCCGAAGGCGATGCGGGCGGCGGTGACCGTGGCATCTTCGACGGTGATGCAGAAGCAGCCGCAGACGGCGGAGATATCCTGGTCGAACCGCTTGGAGAGCTTGTAGCAGCGCAGCCTGTCGGGCTGGCGCGGGAAGCTCACGGCCTCGACGAATTCGCCCGGGGCGCGGTCCTGCTTGCCGTAGTCGATGAAGAAGTCTTCGAGCGGCAGGCTGCGGCGGGCCTCGCCGTGGCGCAGATGCAGCGTGGCGCCCAGCGCGATGAGGGCGGGTGGGCTGTCGCCAATGGGGGAGCCGTTGGCGATGTTGCCGCCGAGGGTGGCGGCCTGGCGCACCTGCTCGGAGCCGTAGCGGCGCAAGAGCTCGGCAAGCGAGGGGTGATAGGGCGCGATGGCGGCGCGAAGGGTCGCGATGGGGGTGGTTGCGCCGATGCGAACCTCGCTCTGGGTGATCTCGACGTAATCGAGGTCGGTGACGCGGTGCAGGAAGGCGACCTCGGACAGGTCGGCGAGCTTTTTGGTGACCCAGAGGCCGACGTCGGTGGCGCCGGCGATGAGCGTGGCCTGCGGGTGTGCGGCATACCAGGTGGCGAGCGCGTCGGCGCTTTCGGGGATTTCCGGCTGCGGCGCGGCGGTGAGCGACGCGGGGGCCGCGAGATGGGCGGGCACCGGCTCTTTCGCCGCGGCCTCCGCGGCGCGGACGATGGGGGCGTATCCGGTGCAGCGGCAGAGGTTGCCGGCGAGCTTGTCGTTGAAATCCTGCGCGCCATTGGCGTGGGCGGCGGCCATGGAGGTGATGAAGCCGGGGGTGCAGAAGCCGCATTGCGAGCCGTGGTGGGCCACCATCGCGGCCTGCACCGGGTGGAGCGTGCCATCGGGGGCGGAGACGCCCTCGACGGTGCGGAGCTCGCGGCCGTGGAGGTGGGGGAGCAGCAGGATGCAGGCGTTCTGGGCGGCCCAGGGGCCGGAGGGCTGCCGGGTCATCACCGTGCAGGCGCCGCAGTCGCCCTCGTTGCAGCCTTCCTTCGTGCCCTTCAACCCGCGCGTCTCGCGGAGCCAGTCGAGCACCGTGGTGGTGGGGTTTGCGTCGCGCAGCGCCACGGTCTCTCCGTTGAGAAGAAACGTGATGTCCATGGAGTTACCCGCCGCGTTACCGAATGCATCCCCGAGGCCCGGCCTTCGATGCGGCGTAGAAAGCGGGCCTCGGGGGGAGTTTGGCGGCGCAGGCGCGGGGGTGGCAAGGGGAAATCTGCCCGTTTGGGCGGCAATTGGCGCGTTCTGCCGGGAATTTGTGCGGATGGCGGGGTGACGTGCGCGCCTGAGGCGCGACACCCCACCCGCCATCCCCTTGACGTCAGAGCCCTTCGGCCAAGGTGGCGAGCTGGTCGGCGGCGGTGCCCCAGCCCTCGTGGAAGCCCATCTCCTCGTGCCTTGCCCGATCCTCCGGCGTGCGGTGGCGCACGAGGGCGGTGTAATGGGTGCTGCCGTCCCTGGGAGCCAGGGTGATATCGGCCAGCATGAAGGGGGTTTCGTTGGGCACGAAGCCGGCCCTGAAGAAGTCGGTGAAGACCAGGCGCTGCTCGGGCTCGGCCAGCAGGATGGCGCCCTCATTGGGCATTTCCTCGCCGTCGGGGCCCTTGAAGAGGCTGTAGAAACGGCCGCCGGGCTGCGGCTCGATCACCGCTTCGGCGCAGCGCCACGGGGCCGGGACGAACCATTGGCAGAGCAGCTCGGGCGTGGTGAGGCAGGTCCAGACCGTCGCGGGGCTGGCCTTGATCTGGCGGGAGAGCTGGAGGTCGAGATCGGGGGTCATGCGGCATGCCTTTCCGCGAGGCGGGCGAGGTTGGCGAGCGCGGCTGTCCAGCCCTGGGTGTAGCCTGCGGCCATTTCGTCACCGATCAGGCTGGAAAGCTGGGCGGTTACGGTGAGGTGGGAGCCGGTGCCTTCGGGGGTGATCTCGATGGAGCAGAGGCCGCAGGAGAGGGGCGCGCCGTCGATGCGGATGGTTTCGGTGAAGACCAGGAGCGCGGGGGCGTCGAGATGGTGGAAGTCGGTGGTGACTTCGAACTCGGGGTTGTCCTTTGGGCCGCAACGGGAGAGTTCGCGGCCGCCGGGGCGGATATCGGCCTCGACGATGTCGAGCCGGGTGTTCTCGGTGGGGGCACCCCATTCGGCGCGGTAGGCGGGCTCGGTCATCAGCGGGAAGAGCCGCGCGGGCGGGGCCGCGATGGAACGGGTGAGGGTGAGGGTGTCGAAGGTCAGGGCGGTCATGCGTCGCCTCCTTTTTCAAGACGTTCTGCGAGGGCTGAGAGGCGGTCGAGCCGGCCCTCCCAGAGTTTGCGCTGGGTGGTCAGCCAGTGTTCGGCGGCGGCCAGCGGTTGGGCCTCGATATGGACGGTGCGGACACGGCCCTTCTTGGTGGAGCGGGTGAGGCCCGCGTTCTCGAGCACCTTGAGGTGCTTGAGGAAGGTGGGCAGGGCCATGTCGTGCGGGGCGTGGAGCTCGCTCACCGCGGCGGGGCCGCGGGTGAGGCGCTCGATCACCGCCCGGCGGGTGGGGTCGGAGATGGCGCTGAAGAAGAGATCGAGATGGTTAGTCATGTGGCTAGGTAATACGAGTCGGGTGGTGGCGTCAAGATAGTTAGCCTGGAGGCTATGTTTTGGCAGGTTTGCGCCGGATCAAGGCGCGCCGGGGGGCGGCGTGGGAGGCTGGGGCATGGTCTGGATCGGGATCCTTGCGGTGTGTCTCGTGGTCGCGCTGGCGCTTTGGGCGGCCGGCGAGGCGATGGTCTTGCGGCGGCGGGTGGAGACGCGCGAGGGCGCGGGGCCGGCGGTGGCGCTGCCGCAGGAGGTGCGGGCGCTGGCGGCACGGATGGGGGCCAGGGGCGCGGGGCGCCTGGCCCGGTTTCGCCAGGTGGCGGAGATGGAGATGGCGCCGGGGGCGGGATGGCAGGCGCTGCGGGCGCGGCAATGGGTGGCGCTGCGGGCGACGGGGTTCGTCTGGCTGGCGCGGGTGCGCGGGCTGGGGCCGTTTTGCGCGTTTTCGGTGATCGACGCCTATGCCGGGGGCCGGGGGCGGCTGGTGGCGCGGCTGGCCGGGCTGGTGCCGGTGGCGCGGGCAGGGGGCCCGGAGATCGACCGGTCGGAGGCGATGCGCTACCTGGCCGAACTGCCCTGGGCGCCCGATGCGATCCTGGCGAACGGGGCGATCGGCTGGCAGGTGCTGGCGGACGGGCGGCTGCGGGCCTCGCTGGGGGAGGTCGCCGTGGTGTTCCGGCTGGAGGGCGGGGAGATCGTGGAGATGGAGGCCGAGGGGCGGCCCTCGCTGGAGGGCGGCACGCTGGTGCTGCGGGATTGGCGCGGGGTGTTTTCGGAGCACGGCGAGATCGGCGGGCGGCGGCTGCCGCTGCGCGGAGAGGTGGGCTACCTGCGGGAGGGGGTGTGGGTGCCCTACTTCCGGGGGCGGATCGTGGGCTACGAGGTGGGGTGAGCGGCGGAGTTGACGCCAGGTCGGGGTTCTGCCCGTTCGGGGGCGCTTGGTGCTCGTTTCGCCCATCGCGCACCATGCCGGCCGCGACAGGGGGAGGATCACCGATGACGTTCAGCAGCATTTCCGACTGGGACACCACCGACTGAACCAACGAGATGAAGGCCGTGGCGCGCGACGTGTTTCAGCTGATGATCCTGAGCGCAGGCGCGCGGCGGGTGCTGATGATCCGCACCGGGGAGCGCAGCTTCGGCCTGGTCGCGGAAAACGCCGACGAAGCCACGGCGGATGCGGCGCAGGAAAGGATCGTGCAGATCCGGGAGAAGGCCGCCTCGGAGCTGCCGATGACCATGCGCGACACGGCGCGGGGCGCGGTCTTTGCCGAGAGTTGAGCGGGGCTAGCCGAAGACCGACCAGCCGGTCTCGTGCGCAAGCTGCTCGATGGCCTCGGTGCCGACCTTGGAGTTGCCCCAGGCGTTGAGGCCGGGCGACCAGACCGCGACGGAGGCCACGCCGGGCACGGCCACGAGGATGCCGCCGCCGACGCCGGATTTGCCGGGCAGGCCGGTGCGGAAGGCAAAGTCGCCGGAGCCGTCGTAATGGCCGCAGGTCATCATCAGCGCGGCGATGCGGCGGCGCTTGACCGGCGAGAGCAGCAGCGGTGCGCCGGGGAGGCCCGCGATGCCGCGACCGGCGCGGGCAAGCTGCTCGGTGGTCATCTCGATGGCGCATTGGTGAAAGTAGGTGCCCAGCACCATCTCGGGCGCGTTCTTCAGGTTGTCATAGCTCTTGAGGTAGTTGGCCAGCGCGATGTTGCGAAAGCCGGTGGCCTGCTCTGAGGCGGCGACCTCTCCGTCGATGTGGATGTCATCGTCGCCCGCTGCGGCGCGGATGAAGCCGAGGATCTCGGAGAGCGCCTCCCTGGGCGCGCGGCCGGAGAGCAACTCGTCGGTCGTGACCAGCGCGCCGGCGTTGATGAAGGGGTTGCGCGGGCGGCCCTGCTCCTGCTCGAGCAGCAGGATCGAGTCGAAGCGGTCGCCCGAGGGCTCGCGTCCGACCCGGGACCAGAGCGACTCGCCGATGCGCGAGAGGGTGCATGCCAGGGTGAAGACCTTGGAAACCGACTGGATGGAAAAGCGCGTTTGCGACTGCCCGGCGGAGTGCAGGGTTCCATCGGCCAGCACCACCGAGATGGCGAATTGCGCCGGATCGACCCGCGCCAGCTCGGGGATGTAGCTGGCGACCTTGCCCCAGTCGGCGGCGGCGTGGGCGCGGGCGTCGAGTGACGCGAGGAGAGCGGGCAGGTTCATGGGCGTGAGGCTACTTCAATCCGCCGCCCGCCCGCCATAGGGTAGCGGTATGGCTGCTCCCCGATTCATTCACCTGCGCGTTCACACCGAGTATTCGCTGCTGGAGGGCGCCGTGCCGGTGAAGAAGCTGGCAGGCCTCTGCGAGAAGGCGGAGATGCCCGCCGTCGCGGTGACCGACACCAACAACATGTTCGCCGCGCTGGAGGCCAGCGTCACGCTGGCAGGGGCGGGGGTGCAGCCGATCATGGGCTGCCAGGTGGACCTGGACTACGAGCCTGCTGCGCCGGGCGCAAAGCCGGTGCCGCCCGCGCCGGTGGTGCTGCTGGCACAGAGCGAGGCGGGCTACGAAGCGCTGATGAAGCTCAACTCCTGCCTCTACCTGCGCGGCGACGGGAGCCTGCCGCATGTGACGCTGGAGGAGCTGGAGCGGCATGCGGCAGGGGTGATCTGCCTGACGGGCGGGCCGGACGGGCCGGTGGGGCGGCTGTTGCGCGCGGGCCAGCGGCCCAAGGCGGAGCATCTGGTGGAGGGGCTGGCGCGGATCTACGGCGACCGGCTCTACATGGAGTTGCAGCGCCACCCCGGCGAGGACGGCCTGCCCGAGGCGGAGCGCCTCAGCGAGCGGGGCCATGTGGAGATGGCCTATGCCAGGGGCATTCCGCTGGTGGCCACCAATGACGTGTATTTCCCCAGGCCCGAGATCTACGAGGCCCATGACGCGCTGATCTGCATCGCCGAGGGTGCCTATGTGGACCAGCAGGAAGACCGGCGGCGGCTGACGCCGCAGCACTACTTCAAGAGCGCGCAGGAGATGGCGACGCTCTTTGCCGATCTGCCGGAGGCGCTGGAGAACACGGTGGAGATCGCCCGGCGCTGCGCCTTCATGGCCTACCGGCGCGACCCGATCCTGCCCAAGTTCGCCGAGAACGAGGTGGAGGAGCTGCGGCGGCAGGCCAACGAGGGCCTGCAGGCGCGGCTCGCGGTGATCCCCCATGCGGCCTCCGTGGAGGAGTACCAGGAACGGCTCGACTTCGAGCTCGACATCATCGAGGGCATGGGCTTTCCCGGCTACTTCCTGATCGTGGCCGATTTCATCAAGTGGTCGAAGGAGCAGGGCATTCCGGTGGGGCCGGGGCGGGGCTCGGGCGCGGGCAGCCTGGTGGCCTATGCGCTGACGATCACCGACCTCGACCCGCTGCGCTATGCGCTGCTCTTCGAGCGGTTTCTCAACCCCGAGCGGGTTTCCATGCCCGACTTCGACATCGACTTCTGCATGGACCGGCGGGAGGAAACCATCCGCTACGTGCAGGAGAAGTATGGCCGCGACCGGGTGGGGCAGATCATCACCTTCGGGGCGCTGCTCTCCAAGGCCGCCGTGCGCGACGTGGGCCGTGTGCTGCAGATGCCCTACGGCCAGGTGGACCGGCTCTCCAAGATGATCCCGGTGGAGGGGGTCAAGCCGGTGTCGATCGAGAAGGCGCTGGCCACCGAGGAGCGGCTGCGCGAGGAGGCGCGCAACGAGGAGGTGGTGGACCGGCTGCTGACCTATGGCCAGCAGATCGAGGGGCTGCTGCGCAACGCCTCCACCCACGCAGCGGGCGTGGTGATCGGCGACCGGCCGCTCGACGAGCTGGTGCCGCTCTACCAGGATCCGCGCTCCGACATGCCGGCGACCCAGTTCAACATGAAGTGGGTCGAGCAGGCGGGGCTGGTGAAGTTCGACTTTCTGGGCCTCAAGACGCTGACGGTGATCCAGAACGCGGTGGACCTGATCAACGCGGGCGGGCGACCGATCCACATCGGGCCGGATGGCGAAACGCTCTACGAGCCGCCCGACGGCGCGGTGAACGAAATCAACGCGATCCCGCTGGACGACGAGAAGAGCTACAAGCTCTACGCCAGCGCAAAGACGGTTGCCGTGTTCCAGGTGGAAAGCTCGGGCATGATGGATGCGCTGCGGCGCATGAAGCCCGACTGCATCGAGGATATCGTGGCGCTGGTGGCGCTCTACCGGCCCGGCCCGATGGAGAACATCCCGACCTATTGCGAGGTGAAGAACGGGCAGCGCGAGATCGAGAGCGTTCATCCGCTGATCGACCATATCCTCGAAGAGACCCAGGGCATCATCGTCTACCAGGAGCAGGTGATGCAGATTGCCCAGGTGATGGCGGGCTACAGCCTCGGCGGCGCCGACCTGCTGCGCCGCGCCATGGGCAAGAAGATCAAGGAGGCGATGGACGCCGAGCGGCCCAAGTTCGAGAAGGGCGCGGCGGAGAACGGGGTGGAGAAGAAGAAGGCCTCCGAGGTCTTCGACCTGCTGGAGAAGTTCGCCAACTACGGGTTCAACAAGTCGCACGCGGCGGCCTATGCGGTGGTGTCGTATCAAACCGCCTGGCTGAAGGCGAACCACCCGGTGGAGTTCATGGCCGCCGTCATGAACTGCGATATCCACCTGACCGACAAGCTCGCCGTCTATGCCGAGGAGGTGCGGCGGGGGCTGGGGATCGAGATCGTGCCGCCCTGCGTGAACCGCTCGCTGGAGACCTTCAGCGTGAGCGAGGGCCGGGTCGTCTACGCGCTGGGCGCGCTGAAGAACGTGGGGGCCGATGCGATGCGGCTCATCGTGGAGGCGCGGGACGGGCGCGAGTTTGTCTCTCTCTTCGATTTCGCCCGCCGGGTGGATCTCAAGAAGATCGGCAAGCGCCCGCTTGAAATGCTGGCCCGCGCCGGGGCCTTCGACGCGCTCGATGCGAATCGGCACAGGGTGTTTGCGGCGCTCGATCCACTGGTGAACTACTCGTCGGCGATCCACGATCAGCGGGCTTCCGCTCAGGTTTCGCTCTTTGGCGAGGCGGGCGACGACCTGCCCGAACCGCGCCTTCCCAGCGTGGATGACTGGATGGTGGGAGAGCGGCTGGGGGAGGAGCACAAGGCGATCGGCTTCTACCTCTCGGGTCACCCGCTGGACGACTACATGGGCCCGCTGAAGCGGCAGGGCGTGAGCACGCTGGAGCAGGTGATGCGGCAGGTGGAGCGCGCCCCGGCGGTGGTGAAGCTGGCCGGCTCGGTGGCCGGGCGGCAGGAGCGCAAGAGCGCGCGCGGCAACCGCTTTGCCTTCGTGCAACTCTCTGATCCGACAGGGCTTTACGAGGTAACCCTGTTCTCGGAGGCGCTCGAGAAATCCCGCGATCTGCTGGACGCGGGGAGCAACGTGGTGATCACCTGCGAGGCCACCATGGAGGCCGACCAGCTGAAGCTGCTGGGCCGCTCGGTGGCGCCGATCGACGCGGTGGCCGCACAGGCCGGGCGGAGCGACATCCGGCTCTTTCTCGATGACGTCGCGGCGGCGGCTGCGGTGCGCTCGCTGCTCGATCGCGCGGAGGCCGACAAGGCCTCGAAATCCCGCGGCGCGGTGAGCCTGTGCCTGATAGCGGCGGACCTGCCGGGGGAGGTCCACCTTGAGCTTGAAGGCGATTTTCCGGTAAATCCGCAGATCAAGAGCGCGCTCAAGTCCCTGAGTGGCGTCTTGACCGTCGAAGATATCTAGCTGCTGCTGCCATGAAATACATCTTGCCCCTGACCGCGCTCGCTGCGCTCCTGTCCGCTTGTGTCTCGGTGCCCGAGGCCAGCGGCACCGCCTCGTCGAAATCGCCGCAAGCCACGCTGCCCTTCGGCGCGGTGGAAGAAAGCTGCGGTGCGCGGGGCACCGAGCTGGGCCAGCTGATCGACAAGAACGGCAAGTGGAAGCTCTACGACACCCGCCCCGGCGCGGTGGGGCCGCGCAACTTTTTCGTCACCGGCTTCAAGGACGGCTGCCCGCGCAAGGTGACCGGCGCGGTGGCGCTCTTCGGCAACCTGGCGCTCTATGAACTGGTCAACTACGGCGGCGGCGGCGGGGTGCTGCGCACCGAGACCGACAAGGCCTATGCGGGTATCCGCGGCTGCGGCAAGGCGGTGTGCAGCGAGGGCAAGCTGAACCGGCTCGAGAAGTCGACGGCCTTCGTCTCGGTCTATCCGACGCCCGGCGCGCGCCAGAGCTTCGAGCTGCTGATGCACGACCGCAAGCTGGTGGCCGCCGCCGTCCGGTAAGGGCCGTCAGTAGTGCGGCGGGCGCTCGTCGCCCAGCACAATGCCGCCGGTGCTGGCGGAGTCGCTCTCGGCAGCCCGCTTCATCAGCAATTCGACCCGCCGTTCCATCACGTCGAGCCGCTTGCCATGGTCCACGACCATTTCGTGCAGGTCTTCGACCGCGCGGGTGATGTGGGCGAGTTCTTCTTCGAGGCGGTCAGTCATGTAACGTGCATATAGCGGCGCCCCTGCCGCCGCCAGCCCTTGCTTGCGGGCATGGCCCCGCTGCGCTATGCCCCGCGCGACTGGTTTTGAAGGCCCCGCACCATGGCGAAAGAGAAGAAACAGCCCCGGCCCAGGGCCGAGACGCCCAAGGGCTTCCGCGACTATTTCGGCGCGGAAGTGGAGGAGCGCAACGCGATGCTGGCCGAGATCGCGCGGGTCTATGCGCTCTACGGCTTCGATCCGTTGGAAACCAGCGGCGTGGAGACGGTTGAGGCGCTGGGCAAGTTCCTGCCCGACGTGGACCGGCCCAACGAGGGGGTCTTTGCCTGGCAGGAGGAAGACAGCGGCTGGGTGGCGCTGCGCTACGACCTGACGGCCCCGCTGGCGCGGGTGGCGGCGCAGTATCGGAACGATCTGCCGAGCCCGTATCGTCGCTACGCGATGGGGCCGGTCTGGCGCAACGAGAAGCCGGGGCCGGGGCGGTTCAGGCAGTTCTATCAGTGCGATGCAGATACGGTCGGCAGCGCGAGCCCGGCGGCGGATGCGGAGATCTGCGCCATGCTGGCGGATACGCTGGAGGCGGTGGGCATTCCGCGTGGGGATTACTTGATCCGGGTGAATAACCGGAAGGTGCTGAACGGCGTGCTGGAGTGCATGGGGCTGGCCGATGAGGGCCAGCGCGGTGCCGTGCTGCGCACCATCGACAAGTTCGACAAGGTGGGCGAGCAGGGCGTGCGCGAGCTTCTGGGAAAGGGCCGGAAGGATGACAGCGGGGCCTTCATCGAGGGCGTCGGGCTTGAGGCGGTGCAGGCCGATCCGGTTGTGGCGTTTCTGACGTCGAAGGCCGCGAGCGCCGAAGAGACCTTTGTGAATTTGCGCGCCGCCGTGGGCGAGAGCGCGATTGGCGCGGAGGGGATCGCCGAACTGGAGCAGATCGCGGCGCTTCTGGCAGCGCAGGGCTACGGGCCGGACCGGATCGAGGTGGACCCCTCCGTGGTGCGCGGCCTGGGTTACTACACCGGTGCGGTGTTCGAGGCCGAGCTGACCTTCGAGATCACCGACGAGAAGGGGCGGCCTCGCCAGTTTGGCTCGGTGGCGGGCGGCGGGCGGTATGACGACCTGGTGAAGCGGTTCACCGGGCAGGCGGTGCCTGCCACCGGCGTCTCCATCGGGGTGGATCGGCTGCTGGCTGCACTCAGGGCCAAGGGGCGGCTTTCGGGCGAGACCCGGGGGCCTGTGGTGGTGACGGTGATGGATCGGGAGCGGATGGCCGATTACCAGGCGATGGTGGGCGAGTTGCGGGCCGCCGGGATCAGGGCCGAGGTCTATCTCGGCAACCCCAAGAACTTTGGCAACCAGTTGAAATACGCCGACAAACGGCAAAGCCCGGTGGCGGTGATCCAGGGCGGCGACGAGGCCGAGCGCGGCGTGGTGCAGCTGAAGGACCTGGTGCTTGGGGCGAAGCTGGCGGAGGGCCTCTCCCGAGAGGAATGGGCCGAGCAGCCGGCGCAGGTGGAGGTGGCGCGGGCCGATCTCGTGGCCGAGATCGCCAAGATGCTGGATCGCGCCTGATGCTCAAGGAGGTGCCGCGCGAAGAGGTCTCTCGCCTCATCGGCCTCTTCGAGGCGGCGGGTGCGCTGCGCGTGGGTGCCGACGTGCTGCAACCGGCCGACACGCTGCTGGACCTCTACGGCGAGGAAATCCGCGCGCGAGCCTATGTGAGCCACGACCCGCTCCGCGGCGAGCTGATGCTGCGGCCCGACTTTACCGTGCCGGTGGTGCAGGCGCATATGGCGCAGGGGCAGGAGCCCGCGCGCTATTGCTACGCGGGCACGGTCTTTCGGATGCAGGAGGACGACTCGGGGCGGCCTTCGGAGTTCGAGCAGGTGGGCTTCGAGCTCTTCGACCGGGGCGACCGGGCGCGCGCCGATGCCGAGGTTTTTGCCCTGATTTCGCAATGCCTTGCCGGCAAGGGGCTGCGGGCGGCGATTGGCGATATCGGGGTGCTCAGTGCGGCCGTGGCGGGGCTTTCGACCAGCGAGAAGCGCCGGGCGGCGCTGATGCGGCACCTGTGGCGGCCCCGCCGTTTCAAGGCGCTGCTCGACCGCTTCGGCGGGCGCGCCGGGGTACCCGCGACGCGGGCGGCGCTGCTACAGCGGCTGGAGGCGGAGCCGGCCGAGAAGGTGCTGGCCGGGGCCGGGCCGGAGATTGGCCTGCGCCGGGCCGAGGAGGTGCTTGCGCGGATCGCGGCGCTCCGGGCCGATGCCCAGGAGCCGCCGATCCCGCAGGCGGAGCTCGATCTGCTCGATGACCTGCTGGGCGTGCGTGCCGACCCGGTGGATGCGCTGGAGCACCTGCGCGACCTCGCGGTGGACATGCCCGCGCTCTCGCCCGCGCTCGACACCTTTGCCCGCCGCCTCGACGCGCTGGCCGAGGCGGGCATCGACCTGGCGGCGCTGGAGTTCGAGGGCAGCTTTGGCCGCACCCTGCTTGAATATTACGACGGCTTCGTCTTCGGCTTTTTCGCGCCGCAGCGGCCCGACCTGCCGGCGGTGGCCACGGGCGGGCGCTACGATGCGCTCTGCCGGGTGCTGGGGCAGGGCCGGGAGATTCCGGCGGTGGGCGCGGTGATCCGGCCTGCGCTGCTGGTCGAGCTTGGAGGGGCGGGCTGATGCTGAAGCTGGGCGTGCCCTCCAAGGGCCGGCTGATGGACAAGACCTTCGACTGGTTCGGGGCGCGAGGCGTGGGGCTGAAGCGCACCGGCAGCGAGCGCGAATATGCGGGCGCGGTGGAGGGCGTGGAGGGCTGCGAGCTGCACCTGCTGAGCGCGGGGGAGATTCCGGGCGCGCTGGCGGAGGGGCGGATTCACCTCGGCGTCACCGGCTCGGACCTGGTGCGTGAAAAGATCGCCAGCTGGGAGCAGCGGGTGGAGGAGCTGGAACTCCTCGGCTTTGGCCATGCGAACCTCGTCATCGCGGTGCCCGCCTTCTGGGCCGATGTCGACACGCTGGACGATCTCGATGCGGCGGCCAGCGCCTTTCGGGCGGTTCACGGCCACCGGCTGAGGATTGCCACCAAGTATCACCGGCTGGTGCGCGACTTCCTGCGCCAGGAAGGCGTGGCCGATTACGCGCTGATCGACAGCCAGGGCGCGACCGAGGGGACGGTGAAGAACGAGTCGGCGGAGGCGATCGCCGATATCACCTCCTCGGGCGAGACCCTGCGCGCCAACCATCTGAAGGTGCTGGCCGACGGCTGCGTGCACCGCAGTCAGGCCACGCTCTTTCGCTCGCGCCGCGCCGAGTGGAGCGAGGCCGACCGGGCCACGCTGGCCGCCCTGAAGGACAGGCTCGGGCTCTGACACGTGTTTGCGCTCGGCCCGCAGGCGGCATAGCATCGCGGCGGACCTGCGGGAGGCGGTGATGATCGAGCTTTCGGGAATGTTCGAGGAGGAGCTGATCCTGCTTCTCAACTGGCTTGCCGGGCGCAAGCGCCACGTTGCCTTCGAAGGGGCGCAGGTGGTGAGCGAGGGCGGGATCGGGCGCATCCGCAACCCGCTGCCCGACGGGCCGGTGGTGCAGGGCCGGCGGATCGCCACCCTGGGCTCGCCCTATTCGGTGCCCCGGATCGACCTCGGCAACAGCTGCTGCCCGCATCATGTTTCGGGCCAGATCGAGACCGGGGCGGAGGATATCGTGTTCGAGGGCGTGCCGGTGGTGATGGTGGGCGACACCGGGCGGCACTGGCCGGGCTGCGGCACGGCTCAGGTCTTCGTGGCGGAGGGTTGGCAGAAGATGCTGGTGCCGCGCGCGCAGTGGGACTTTTCGCGGATCGGGCGGTCGGCGGGCTTTACCTTTACCGCCGACACCAAGCCGGAAGAGGCCCTGCGCGCCACCTTTGCCCTGGGGCTGCGGCCGGTCGACGACAGCGAGACCTGAGCCGCGCTCCCGTCAGGTTGCAAGGCCCTGCCGTGTGAGGCAGGCGCAGGTGATCAGCCGCACTTGCTGTGCCCGCAGGAGGTGCAGGTCATGCAACCTTCGACCATCTGAAGGGTGAACTGGCCGCAGGCGGGGCAGGCCTTGCCGCGGGGGCTGCCGATGGAGACCACCTGCGCCTGGGGGTCGGCCTTGAGGCCCATGCCCTCGCCCGCGATGAAGCCGATGGCGATGAGGTGGCGCTCGATCACCCCGCCGATGGCAGCCAGGATCGACGGCACGTATTTGCCCTGCATCCAGGCGCCGCCGCGCGGGTCGAACACGGCCTTCAGCTCCTCGACCACGAAGGACACGTCGCCGCCGCGTCGGAAGACGGCGGAGATCATCCGGGTCAGCGCCACCGTCCAGGCGAAGTGCTCCATGTTCTTGGAATTGATGAAGACCTCGAAGGGCCGCCGCTGGTTGCCCACCACCACGTCGTTGATGGTGATGTAGATGGCATGCTCGCTGTCGGGCCACTTGAGCTTGTAGGTGTTGCCCTCAAGCGCCTGCGGACGGTCGAGCGGCTCGTGCATGTAGATGACATCGCCGTGGGGGTGGTTGGGTTCGGTGCCGGGGGTGGCGAGGGTTTCTGATTGATTGCCCTCACCGAAAAGCAGCCAGCCTGCGGGCACGTTGAAGGCACTGGCAGCTAACTCTGCGCCCTCTTTGGAAAGCTCCTGTTTTCCGCCAGCGACCCACAGAGAATAGCGAGATCGCTTTATTCCGATCGCGTCTGCCGCCTGCTGCTGAGTGGCAAATCCCGCTTTCTCTTGCGCCCACTTCAGCCTCTCGGCAGGTGAGTCGAGTTTCGGTAGGGCTTCGGAACTGTCTTGAGAAACACTCAAAACACTCCCCGTCACATCGTTCGGGCGGTAGGTGGTGCAGCCCTTGCAGCCGGTCTCGTAGGCTTGCAGGTAGATATCCTTGAAGGCCTCGAAGCTGATGTCTTCGGGGCAGTTGATGGTCTTGGAGATGGAGCTGTCGATCCACTTCTGGGCGGCGGCCTGCATCTTGACGTGCTCGGAGGGCGACAGGGTCTGGGCGTTGGTGAAGTGGTCGGGCAGGGGGGCGTCACCCTTCAGATCGCGCCACATTTGCACAGCGTAATCAACCACTTCTTCCTCGGTGCGCGAGCCGTCGGGTTGCAGCACCTTGCGGGTGTAGGCATAGGCGAAGACCGGCTCGATGCCGCTGGAGACGTTGCCGGCATAGAGCGAGATGGTGCCGGTGGGGGCGATGGATGTGACCAGCGCGTTGCGGATGCCGTGGGTGCGGATCGCCTCGCGCACGTCCTCGTCCATCTGGGCCATGGTGCCCGAGGCGAGGTAGGGCTCGGCCTCGAAGAGGGGGAAGGGGCCTTTCTCCTTCGCCAGGTCGACGGAGGCGAGGTAGGCGGCGCGGGCGATGGCGTGGAGCCAGGCCTCGGTTTGCGCGGCTGCCTCGTCGGAGCCGTAGCGCAGGCCGGTCATCAGCAGCGCGTCGGCGAGGCCGGTGACGCCGAGGCCGATCCGGCGCTTGGCCTGCGCCTCGGACTGCTGCTGGGGAAGGGGAAAGCGGGAGGCATCGACCACGTTGTCCATCATCCGGACGGCGGTGGCGGTGAGCTTGGCCAGCGCCTCCATGTCGATGGCGGCGGTGGCCTCGAAGGGATCGGTGACCAGCCGGGCAAGGTTGATCGAGCCCAGAAGACAGGCGCCGTAGGGCGGCAGGGGCTGTTCGCCGCAGGGGTTGGTGGCCGCGATCTTCTCCACGTAGTTCAGGTTGTTCATCGCGTTGATACGGTCGATGAAGATCACGCCGGGCTCGGCGTAGTCGTAGGTGGAGCGCATGATCTTGTTCCACAGGTCCCGCGCCTGGACCGTGTGATAGACCTTGCCGCCGAACACGAGCTCCCACGGCTTGTCGGCCTTGACCGCCTCCATGAACGGATCGGAGACCAGCACCGAAAGGTTGAACATCCGCAAACGGGCGGGGTCGGACTTGGCGGCGATGAAGGCCTCGATGTCGGGGTGATCGCAGCGCATGGTCGCCATCATCGCGCCGCGGCGGGAGCCGGCCGACATGATGGTGCGGCACATCGCATCCCAGACATCCATGAACGACAGCGGCCCGGAGGCATCGGCGGCGACCCCGGAGACAGCCGCGCCCTTGGGCCGGATGGTGCTGAAATCATAGCCGATTCCGCCGCCCTGCTGCATCGTCAGGGCAGCCTCCTTCAGCATGTCGAAGATGCCGCCCATGGAGTCGGGGACGGTGCCCATCACGAAGCAGTTGAAGAGGGTAACGGCGCGGGCGGTGCCGGCGCCGGCGAGGATGCGGCCGGCGGGCAGGTATTTGAAATCGGACAGGGCCTCGTAGAACTCCTGCTCGCGCGCGGGCGCATCGGCCTCGCCCTCGGCCAGCGCGCGGGCGACGCGGCGCCAGCTGTCCTGCACCGTCTCGTCAATGGGCGTGCCATCGGCCTTCTTGAAACGGTATTTCATGTCCCAGATGGCTTCGGCGATCGGGGCGGAGAAGGCGGTCATGGCGGGATCCCAGAGTGTGCTGCGAAGGCGCAGGATAGGGCGATGGGCGGGGCTGTTCAACACCTCGTCAGGGCGTCTGGCAGAATCGTCGGTGGGCATTTAGGCTACCACATCATGGGTGAACATACAAAGAACACCATACATCTGGTCAAGCTCTGTGTCGGTGTCGACACGCTGGACCAGCTCGAGGCCTGGCGGGCACAGCGGCGGCGGGAGACCGGCGTGGCGGAGAGCCGCCATGTGACCCGGATGTGGCCGAAGCAGGAGGCGGCGCTGCTGAACGGCGGCTCGCTCTACTGGGTGATCAAGGGCGTGATCCAGGCGCGGCAGGAGGTGCTGCGGCTCGACGAGGTGGTGGGCGGTGACGGGATCCGGCGCTGCGGGATCGTGCTGGCGCCGGAGTTGATCCGGGTGGCTCCTGCGGTGCGGCGTCCGTTTCAGGGGTGGCGCTACCTGAAGCCCGAGGACGCGCCGCCGGACCTGCCGAAGCAGCGCGTGGGCGACCCCGAGATGCCGCCCGAACTCGTTGCAAAACTTGCGGAAATCGGAATCCTGTGAGGCCCCGCCTCGGTGGGTTGCACCTTCCTTACGGCACCGTGCGGCGGCGGAAGCCGGCCGGATGGGGTATTTTGATACCCCGATACACAACCCATGCACAAGTGATGCACAATCCATGCATACGCGATCTTCGGCGGTCACCGCTGCGGGTGCATCGTTAACGCGCCGGGACGGTGGGGCAGGGAGTGACGCTCAGGTGAACTGCACCGCCACCGATCCGAGCGGGCCGAAATCGGCGTGGAGGGTATCGCCCTTCCGGGCGTGGACCGGCCGGGTGAAGCTGCCCGAGAGCATGTAGTCGCCCGGCTTCAGCTCGGTGCCATAGGGGCCGAGCTTGTTGGCGAGCCAGGCGATGGCCATGGCGGGGTGGCCGAGCACGCCGGCGGCAAGGCCTGTCTCCTCGATCTCGGAGTTGCGGTAGAAGATGGCGCCCACGGTGCGCAGGTCGATCGCATCGGGCCGGACCGGGCGACCGCCCAGCACGATGCCGGCACCGGCGCCGTTGTCGGCCACTGTGTCGAAGATCTTGCGCGGCTCGGTCACCCTCGCGTCGATGATCTCGATGGAGGGGATGACCCATTCGGTCGCCCTCAGCACGTCGATCAGCTGCACGCCGGGGCCCTTGAGGGGGGAGTGCAGCACGAAGGTCAACTCGGGCTCGACGCGCGGCTTGCAGAAGTTCTCGAAGGGCACGCGCGCGCCGTCGTGCAGGAGCTGGTCGGAGAAGAGGTAGCCGAAATCGGGCTCGTCGATCTGGCTCGCCGCCTGCATGGCCTTGGAGGTGAGGCCGATCTTGTGGCCGACGATCCGGTGGCCCGCGTCCACCCGCGCCTCGGCCACGGCGGAAGAGATGGCATAGGCATCCTCCAGGGCGATCTCGGGAAACATCGCCGAGGGGCGCTCGCCCTGCACCTTGGTGCGATGCGATTCGAGCAGCGATGCGACGGCCTTGGCGCGTTGATCCTTGGTCAGCATGGGTGTCCTCCCTTTGCGGTGTTGTGGCCTGCCGGGAGGGTTTTGCCAAGGGATAACATGTTAAGGAGCTTGGGCTCTGCCAGGGGCCCGGCCGCCCGGCGCGGCGGGCTGCCGCGGCGGAAGGAACTTCACGAAGAATCTTCGGGCGTGAAGACCTTTCGTGAAAACCCTTCGTTCCGGCGCGCCGGTGGCGGTGTCAGGCCACGTTTTCCAGCGTTTGCACCGGGTGGACGCCGAGGGCGCGGCAAACGTCGCGGGTGAGGCCGGGGCGGTTGAGGGTGTAGAAGTGCAGGTGATCCACGCCTTCCTCCAGCAGCTCGGTGCAGAGCTCGGTGGCCAGGGCCGTGGCCAGAAGCTCCTCGCGGCCGTCGCGTTCGGCGGTGGCGAAGGCCTCGGCCATCCACTGCGGCACCTTGGCGCCGCAGCGGGCGGCAAAGCGGGCGGTGTTGCGGAAGTTCTCGATCGGCAGCACGCCGGGGATCACCGGCTTGTCGATGCCAGCCTTCACGCAGGCGTCGCGGAAGCGCAGGAAGGTCTCGGCCTCGAAGAAGAACTGGGTGATCGCCTCGTCGGCTCCGGCCTCGAACTTGCGCTTGAGCCACTCCACATCGGCCCCGTCCCCCCTGGCCTCGGGGTGCGGGTCGGGGTAGGCGCCGACGCGGATCTTGAAGTCGCCGGTGGCCTTGAGCGCCGAGATCAGCTCGCAGGAATTGGCGAAGCCTTCCGGGTGCGGCTCGAAGCCCTTGCTGCCCTTGGGCGGGTCGCCGCGCAGGGCGACGATCTCGCGCACGCCGGCCTCGTGGAAGGCGCGGGCGATGCCCAGGGTCTCCTCGCGGGTGGCGTCGACACAGGTCAGGTGGGCGGCCACGTTGAGGCCCGAGGACTTGTGCAGCGTGGCCACGGCCTCGCGGGTCAGCTCGCGGGTGGTGCCCCCGGCGCCGTAGGTCACCGAAACGAAGGTGGGATCGAGCGGGGCGAGCACCTGCACGGTGTCCCAGAGGCGAAAGCTCGCCTCGAGGTTTTGCGGCGGGAAGAACTCGAAGGAAACGGAAGGGGTGGCGGGCATGTCGGCTCTCATGGGCATCGGGTCGGTTTTGGTTGTCGCATTGCGGGGGATGTGAAACAAGCTCATAACTCTCAACACGATCATGAGTTTCCTATGCATATAGAGTTTCGCCACCTGAGGAGTGTCCGGGCGATCCACCAGGCCGGCGGGCTGGCCCGGGCGGCGGATGTGCTCAACATCACCCAGTCGGCCCTGAGCCATCAGATCAAGGGGCTTGAGGAGCAGGCCGGGGTGGAGCTTTTCGTGCGGCGCTCGAAACCGCTGAAGCTCTCGGCGGCCGGGCACAGGCTGCTGAAGCTCGCGGAAAAGATCCTGCCGGAGCTGGAGGCGCTGGAGGCCGATTTCAAGGCGCTGAAGAGCGGCAAGACCGGGCGGCTCCACATCGCCATCGAGTGCCATGCCTGCTTTGAGTGGCTGTTTCCGGTGCTGGAGCAGTTCCGCCGGGCCTGGCCGGACGTGGATGTGGACATCCGCCCCGGCCTCGCCTTCGACGCGCTGCCGGCGCTGAACCGGGAGGAGGTGGACCTGGTGGTGTCTTCCGACCCCGAAGACCTGCCGGGCATCGGCTTTGCGCCGCTCTTCGACTACCAGCCGACCTTCGTGGCCGCCGCGTCGCACCCGCTCGCCGCCAAGGCCTTCGTGGCGCCGGAGGACCTGCGCGACGAGGTGCTCATCACCTATCCGGTCGAGCAGGCCCGGCTCGACGTGTTCTCGCAGTTTCTGACCCCGGCCAAGGTGCAGCCCCGGCAGGTGCGCCAGAGCGAGCTGACGGCGGTGATCCTGCTGCTGGTGGCCTCGGGGCGCGGCGTGAGCGTGCTGCCCGACTGGGTGCTGCGCGCAACGGTGAAGAGCGACGACTACATCACCCGGCCGCTCACCGAAAAGGGCCTTACCCGCAGGCTCTACGCGGCCACGCGGGAGGAGGAGGCCACCAAGCCCTACATGGCGCATTTCCTCCGCCTCGCCCGGACCGAGCCGCTGAAGCTGCAGCGCGCGGGCTAGCGCTTGGCAGCGGGGCGAATCCGGCCTATACGCGCCACCTTGAACGCCAAAGGAGCCGAGCCATGTCGGGCAGCGCAAACCTCAACACCATGATCAAGGCCGCCCGCGCGGCGGGCCGCTCGCTGGTGAAGGACTTCCGCGAGGTGGAGAACCTCCAGGTCTCGACCAAGGGGCCGGGCGACTTTGTCAGCCGCGCCGACACGCGGGCCGAAGAGATCGTGAAGGCGGAGCTGATGGGCGCGCGGCCGACCTATGGCTGGCTCGGCGAGGAGGGCGGCGGCACGCCGGGCGAGGACCCGACCCGGCGCTGGATCGTCGATCCGCTCGACGGGACCACCAACTTTCTGCACGGGCTGCCGCATTGGGCTGTGTCGATCGCGCTGGAGCACAAGGGCGAGGTCGTGGCCGGCGTGGTCTTCGACCCGGCGAAGGACGAGATGTTCTTTGCCGAGAAGGGCGGCGGCGCCTTCATGAACGAGACCCGGCTGCGGGTTTCGGGGCGCGAGCGGATGATCGAGAGCATCTTTGCCACCGGCCTGCCCTTCGGTGGCCGCCCGGAGCTGCCCGAGACGCTGAAGGCCTGCGCGCGCCTGCTGCCGACCTGCGCCGGGGTGCGCCGCTGGGGCGCGGCCGCGCTCGACCTTGCCTATGTGGCGGCGGGCCGGTTCGACGGCTACTGGGAGAAGCGGCTGAACGCCTGGGACATCGCCGCCGGTCTGCTGATCGTGCGCGAGGCGGGCGGCTTCGTGGAGCCGATCCGCGAGGGCAACAGCATGCTTGCCGATGGCGAGATCATCGCCGCGAACCCGACGCTGTTTCCCAAGTTCGCCAAGCTGGTGCGCGGCGAGTAGGCGCGCGCCCGGGCGGCGCGGGCGGGGCGCATCTGATCAGGATCGTTCACGCTTTGCGCGCCCCGGTCGGGACAGCGCGCGGCTGCTGCTGCGTCTTGCTGAAAGCACTCGAGGAACCCGGCAGCGGAGTCAGCTGCGGTCGCTGGGGTGGTTCACGCCGTCGGCCCAGGGGATCGGCTCCAGGTCGCGCGGGTTGACGCTCTCGAGGCAGGCCGCGTTCACGCCGTATTCCTCGGGGTTCGAGCGGCGCTGGTGGTGGGTGTAGATGCCGCAGGTGGCGCAGAACCAGTGTTTCGCCGTGTGGCTGCCCCAGGTGTAGAGCGTGAGGGCGTCGGCGCCCTTCACGATCTTCAGGTCGGCCAGCCTTGCCGAGACCGGGGCGGCGCCGCGGCGGCGGCAGAAGGAGCAGTCGCAGCGGCGGATCGAGCCGAGGCCTGCGGGCACCAGCGTGACCTCGAGCTCCACCGCGCCGCAATGGCAGGTGGCGCGGCGGGGGGCTTCGGTCATCGGCGTCTCCGGACGGTGGGGATGGACGTGGAAGACAGGCGGCCATAGTCGGCCTCGGGGTGGGGCGGGTGGCCATCGGTCCGTTGCCACCAGCGCGCGGCGCCCTCCTTGAGGAACCAGGGCAGGGTTCCGATCACCCCGGCGATGAAACCGCCGACATGGGCCCAGTAGGCCACGCCGCCGCCGCTGCCCACGGTCATCGCGCCGTTGGCCAGCTGAAGGCCGAACCAGACGGCGAGCACGATCCAGGCCGGGATCGGCCAGACCTTGGGGATGATGACGATGATGAAGAGCACGTCGATCCTGGCCCTGGGGTAGAGCAGCAGGTAGCCGCCCATCACCCCGGCGATGGCGCCCGAGGCGCCGACCAGCGGCACCATGCTGCCGGGGGAGGCGGCCACGTGCAGCCAGGTCGCCACCACGCCGGTGGCGAGGTAGAAGGCGAGAAAGGGCAGGTGGCCCATCTCCTCCTCCAGGTTGTCGCCGAAGATCCAGAGAAACAGCATGTTGCCGATCAGGTGCAGGATGCCGCCGTGGAGGAACATGGCGGTGAGGTAATCGAGCGCCTCGACCCGCGCCGGGGTGACGCCGAACTCGGTGTAGAGCGCGTAGAGCTGGCGGTCGTTCAGCGGCAGGGTCATCAGCACGAAGACCGCGACATTGGCGACGATCAGCGCGAGCGTGACCCAGGGGGTCTTGCGGGAGGGGTTGTGGTCGCGGATCGGGAACATGGGGGATGAGTGCCCGGAGGGCGCGGGAGGGTCAAGCTGTGGCGGCGGCGTTCATCATGTTTTCGTGTGGGGCGTTGACCGAAGGGGCCGGGTCAGGGGAGGCTGGGGCATGGTTAGCAAATGGTTGATAGCGGCACTGGCCCTTGGCGTTGCCCCGGTGGCGGCAGCGGCGGAGGGGTGCGACACGGCGGTGCTGGTGGAGCCGGAGAAGCGGGCCGAGGTCTTGCGGTCGATCCGCGAGGCGGAGACCGAGATGGAGGCCCGCGGCCACGCCAATGCCATGTGGGATATCTGGGCGACCGCGCCCGATGCCCGCGCCCAGGAACTGCTCGACGAGGGCATGGACCGGCGCGAGGCCCATGACTTCGAGGGGGCGATCAAGGCCTTCGATGCGCTGGTCGATTACTGCCCCGGCTATGCCGAGGGCTACAACCAGCGCGCCTTCATCCGATTCATGCAGCGCGACTACGCCCCCGCGCTGACGGACCTCGAGGCCGCGATCACCCGCGCCCCCGACCATTTTGCCGCGATCGCCGGCAAGGCGCTGACCCTGATGGGGCTCGGCCGCAACGGCGAGGCGAAGACGGCGCTGGAGGAGGCGCTGGGGCTGAACCCCTGGCTGCCCGAGCGCGGCCTGATGGGGATGCTGGAGAACCAGGACATCTGAGGCGGGCGCGGAGGCTCAGAGCACGCGGGCGGCGATGGCTTTCAGGCGGTCGAGGAGCGCCGGGTCGCGGGCCTCGGGCGCGGTCATGATGGCGTGGTCGAGCGCCGTGTCGCAGCCGTGCGGGCAGGGGGCGTGTTCGGCGCCGAGGCGCGCGGGCAGGTTGGCGATGGTCTCTTTGGCGCGGGCGGAGTTGCCCTGCAGCGTGGCGAGGATCTCGGTGATGTCGACGGTGTCGTGGCCCTCGTGCCAGCTGTCGTAATCGGTGACCATGGCCAGCGAGGCGTAGCAGAGCTCGGCTTCACGGGCGAGCTTGGCCTCGGGCATGTTGGTCATGCCGATCACGTCGCAGCCCCAGCTCCGGTACATCCGGGACTCGGCCACCGAGCTGAACTGCGGGCCCTCCATCGCCAGGTAGGTGCCGTGCGGATGGACGGTGGCCCCGGCGCCGCGCGCGGCCTCGGCCACCTCGGCCCCAAGCGCGGGGCAGGTGGGGTGCGCCATGCTGACATGGGCTACGCAGCCGGTGGAGAAGAAGCTCTTCTCGCGGGCGAAGGTGCGGTCGATGAACTGGTCGACCAGCACGAAGTCCCCCGGCGCCATCTCCTCGCGGAAGGAGCCGCAGGCGGAGATCGAGACCACGTCGGTCACGCCCAGCATCTTCAGCGCGGCGATGTTGGCGCGGTAGGGCACGGTGGAGGGCGTGTGCACATGGCCGCGCCCGTGGCGGGGCAGGAAGGCCAGCGGCACCCCGCCCAGCGTGCCGGTGAAGATGGCATCCGACGGCGGCCCCCAAGGGGTGTCGAGGGTCAGCCAGCGGGCGTCTTGCAGCCCGTCGATGTCATAAAGACCCGACCCGCCGATGATGCCGATCATTCGTTTCATGCGCCTTCCCCTCGTTGCTGCCCCGATGGAGCCCGATCTGCCGCGGGCCTGCAAGCGGTTTGCCCAAGGCGCCCCTGCGACGGCCTGCGGGGGTTTTGCCGCTGGCGCAAACATGCTAGCTGCAGCGCAGCGAACAGCCAAGCCAGCCGGAAGACATGACATGAGTGAGACGCCACGCGCGGGCAAGAGCCCGTTTTTCGCCTTTGCCCGCGGGATCATGGGCGATTTCCGGCAGGGCGACGAACCGATGGCCGCGCGGGTCAAAACCGAGCTGCTCTCGGGGCTGACGGTGGCGCTGGCGCTGGTGCCCGAGGCGGTGGCCTTTGCCTTTGTGGCCCATGTGCACCCGCTGGTGGGCCTTTACGCGGCCTTCATGGTGGGGCTCATTACCGCGGTCTTCGGCGGGCGGCCCGGGATGATCTCGGGCGCGACGGGCGCGCTGGCGGTGGTGATGGTGAGCCTGGTGGCGCAACACGGGGTCGAATATCTTTTCGCCACGGTGATCCTCATGGGGATCCTGCAGATCGGGGCAGGGGTGTTTCACCTCGGGAGGTTCATCCGGCTGGTGCCCCATGCGGTGATGCTGGGCTTCGTCAACGGGCTGGCGATCGTGATCTTTTTGGCCCAGCTGGGGCAGTTCAAGGTGCCGGGCGGCGATGGCGAGTGGCTGACCGGCCTGCCGCTGATGCTGATGCTGGGCCTCGTGGCGCTGACGATGCTGATCATCTGGGGCCTGCCGAAGGTGACCAACGTGATCCCGGCGCCGCTGGCGGGCATCGGGATCGTGGCGATCGTGGTGATCGTCTTCAACATCCCCGTGCCGCGGGTGGGCGACATGGCCTCGATCGCGGGCACGCTGCCGCCGTTCCACATCCCGTTCGGCGAGGGCGAGGGGCTTTATGGCACGCCTTTGGCGCCGCTGAACCTGGAAACGCTCTACATCATCTTTCCCTATGCGCTGATCCTCGCGGCCATCGGGCTGATCGAGAGCCTGCTGACGCTGAACCTCGTCAACCAGATGACCGACCAGCGTGGCGGGGCCTCCAGGGAGTGCGTGGCGCAGGGCATGGCCAACACGGTCACCGGCTTCTTCGGCGGCATGGGCGGCTGCGCGATGATCGGGCAGTCGATGATCAACGTGAAGTCCGGCGGGCGGACCCGGCTGGCGGCGATTGCGGCGGCGCTCTTTCTGCTGTCGTTCATCCTTTTCGCCAGCCCGCTGATCGAGCAGATCCCGCTGGCGGCGCTGGTGGGGGTGATGTTCATGGTCGTCATCGGCACCTTCGCCTGGAACACCTTCCGGATCATGCGGGTGAGCACCAAGTTCGCCAGTTTCGTCACCATCCTCGTCACCGTGGTGACGGTGCTGGAAGACCTCGCGGTGGCGGTTGTCGTTGGCGTGATCGTTTCGGCGCTGCACTACGCCTGGCAGAACGCCAAGCGGATCACCGCGCGGAGCCACACCACACCGGAGGGCGCGAAGGTGTATGAGGTGGTGGGGCCGCTGTTCTTTGGCTCGGCGGACGGGTTTCTCGAGCTGTTCGATCCCAAGGGAGACCCGGAGCTGGTGATCGTGGACTTTGCGGAGAGCCGGGTGGCCGACCAGACGGCGCTGTCGGCGATCGAGGGCGTGGCGAAGAAGTACATGGACGAGGGCAAGGAGCTGCACCTGCGGCACCTCAGCGATGACTGCCGGAAGCTGCTGAGCCAGACCGGGCTGATCCTGGAAGTCAGCGAGGACGACCCGGAGTATCAGGTTGCCGCCAACTATCCGGTGCAGACGGGGCTCTTCGGCGAGGCGCATTGATCTGGCGCGGGCCCCGCGCCCGTGCGAGATTGCGCCCATGGACCTGATTGCCGACGCCCGTGCCCGCGATGCCGATGACCCGCTTGCCCCGAGGCGGGCGCGCTACCTGATCCCGGAAGGGGTGATCTACCTCGATGGCAACTCGCTCGGCCCCGCCAGCCACGCAGCCCTGGCGGCGCTCGAGGTGGCGGCGCGCCAGGAATGGGCCGAGGGGCTGATCCGCTCGTGGAACGCGGCGGGGTGGTTCGAGATGCCGCTGGCGCTGGGCGACCGGATCGGGCGGCTGGTGGGCGCGGGTGCGGGCAGCGTGGCCTGCTGCGACACGATCTCGGTGAACCTCTACAAGGTGCTGCACGCCTGCCTTGCCCTGCGCCCCGACCGGCGCGTGATCCTGGCGGAGGCGACGAGCTTTCCCACCGATCTCTACATCGCCGAGGGGGTCTGCGCGGCGGCGGGGGCGCGGCTGGTGCTGGCGGAGGGGCCGGTGGAGGCCGCACTCACGGATGAGGTTGCGGCGATGCTGGTCAACCACGTCGACTACCGCAGCGGGGCGCTGCGCGACATGGCGGGGCTGAGCGCGGCGGCGCAGGCGGCGGGCGCGCTGGCGGTCTGGGACCTGTCGCATTCGGCGGGGGCGCTGGAGGTGGCGCTGGACCGCGACGGCGCCGATTTTGCCGTGGGCTGCACCTACAAGTATCTCAACGGCGGGCCGGGCGCGCCGGGCTTCGTCTACGCGGCCGCGCGCCACCATGGCAGCATCCGCCAGCCGGTGAGCGGCTGGTGGGGCCACGCGCGGCCCTTCGCCTTCGAGCCGGGCTATGCGGCCGCGGAGGGGGTGAAGGCCTTTCTCGCCGGCACGCAGCCGGTGCTCTCGATGCGCACGCTGGCGGGCGCGCTGGAGGATTGGGAGGGGGTCGGGATGGCGGAGGTGCGGGCCAAGAGCCGCGCGATGACCGAGGCCTTCATCGGCTGGGTCGAAGCCGTCTGCCCGGAGCTGGAGCTGGGCTCGCCGCGCGAGGCCGCGGCGCGGGGCAGCCAGGTGTCGTTCCGCCACGCGAACGGCTACGAGATCATGCAGGCGCTGATCGCGCGGGGCGTGATCGGGGATTTCCGCGCGCCGGACGTGCTGCGCTTCGGCTTTGCGCCGCTCTACCTGAGCTTCGAAGAGGTGGCGCGGGCGGTGCTGGCGCTGCGCGAGGTGCTGGCGAGCGGCGAATGGCGCGAGGCGCGGTTTGCCGAGCGCGGCGCGGTGACCTGAGGCTTCAGGCCGGGCGCACCGGAACGAGGTGATTGTCCCAGGCGGCCTCGTGGCGGGCCAGCGGCGTGGCGCTGCCGTCGGTCGCCAGCGCGAAGAGGCCGCCCATCCCGTCGGAGGCGAGAAAGCCCGCGCCCAGGGGCGCCAGCCCGCAGATGTCGGGGCGGCGCCAGTGGGCCGTGAGCGTGGCGGTTTCGGCATCGAAGAGCTGCACCTCGCCGCCGCGGGGCGAGGTGATGGCCAGCGCCTGTCCGTCACCCGAAAAGGCGACCGAGCCGGCGTAGCCGCGCATCGCCAGTGCGCGGGCGGGCGGGGGCTCGCAGAGCCGCAAGGGTGCGCCGGCCTGCCAGAGGCCCAGCAGCGGCACCGCCTCGGAGGGGTCGCCCTGCCACTGCATGGCGAAGCCCGCGCGCCCGTCCGGGCGCAGGGCGAGGTGGCGAATGGAGTTGGGCCAGAGGGCCTCGGGCAGTTCGGCCAGCTCCCTCACGCCCCGGTCGGGCGTGACCACGGCGAGGTTGGGGCGCATGGTGTCGAGGTTCAGCACCTCGCGGCTGCCCTCTTCGGTGCGCAGCCCGCCGTTGGCGACGAGCAGGCTGCGGTCATCGGGCAGGGTGAGTAACTCGTGCGGGCCGATGCCGCCCGAGGGCAGCTCGCCGATGCGCGTGTAGCCCTCGTCGGGTGCCCAGAGGCCGATGACGCCCGCGCCGGTGGCGAAGTCGTTCTCGGAGGTCGCTAGCACGGTGCCGCCTTCCAGAAAGGCGCCGTGACCCTGGAAGTGCCGCCCTTCGGGCGCGTCGAGCCGGGCGGTCTGGCGGCCGGAGGCGCAGTCGATCACCACGGCAAAGCGGCCGGGGCGGCGGGCGAAGGCCACCGCCTCGGGGCGTGTGGGGTGGGCTGCGGCGGCATGGCCACGGTCGGGCAGGGGCAGGCGGAAGCGCAGGGCGCCTGCGGCGGAGAGGCCGCAGAGGGTGAAGGCGCCGGAGGGCGCGCGGGCCGCCGCGAGAAAGGCGGGCGCGCCGGCGTCGGCCCAGGAGGCGCGGGGCAGGGCGGCGGCGGCGGCGAGGCTGGCGAGGAAGGCGCGGCGCGGGATCATCGGTCAGTCGCCATCGAGCGCGTTGAAGCCCTGGCCCACGTCGAGATGCGCGCCCAGCTCGGCGGCGGCGGTCTCTTTCAGCGCGGAGAGGTAGGAGGCGAGGCTCTCGATCCCCATGCGGGCGGTGGGCTCGGAAACGCCTGCAAGGCGGGGCTCGTCGAGGCCCGCGAGCCAGGCCTGGGTGCTTTCGAAGAGCTTTCGGGTCTCGGGTGCCGCGCCGTCGGCCAGCAGGGCGGCGAACTCCTCCAGCGCCGCCAGCGAGAGCGCGAGGTTGCGCTGGCTGCGGCCCGAGCGCCAGGCCTCGGCGAGGGTGGGGCGGGGCTTGTCGAAGCTGCCCAAGGGGCGGGCGAGGCGGGCGTCGTCGTTGTATTCGATCCCTGCGATGAGGGCGGTGAAGAGCGCCTGCGCCGCCTCGGCCGGGGCGAGGTAGGTGGCGTTGCCGGGCGCGCCGGCGCTGCGCAGGGCCTCGGCGGTGGCGGGCCAGTCGGCGGCGAGGGTGGCGGCCTTGGTGGCGATGTCATGGGCAATGGCGCGGGTCAGGGCGCAGGCGTAGGTCTCGGCGGGGTAGGCCGATAAAGCCTCGTCGTAGAGCATGCGCTCCAGCGCCATGAAGCCCTGCACGGCGACGGATTGCCCTGCAAAGCCCTCGCGCGTGACGGTCTCGGGCGCCTCGGACTTCAGAGCCATCGCGAGCTGGCGGGCGGTGAAGCCCTTGGTATCGGGCCAGAACTGCAGCGCGAGGGGGCCGCCGATCTCTTGCAGGGGGCCGAGCGCGAGGTGCTGAACGCCGATCCAGGCATCGAAGGCGGCGTGGTAGGACGGCTTGAGGCCGTCTGCCGTGCAATCTGCCTGTGCGGCGGCATCGAGCGCGGCGGCGGCCTCGGCGAAGGCGGCATGGCGCGGGAGGATGTGGCCGTCGATAGCCTCGGGCACGCCCGCGTGGAGCGGGGCGGCGAGGAGGGCGAGGGCGGCGGCGAGCTGGCGCATGATGTCCTTTCGGGGGGAGGGCAGAGTGCCCACCCTACAGGCTTTCGAGATAGGTTATCAGGGCGGCGCGGTCTGCCGGGGCCATCTCCACCACGGCGTCGCGCTGGGCTTGGGCCTCGCCGCCGTGCCAGAGGATCGCCTCCAGCAGGGAGCGGGCGCGGCCATCGTGGAGAAAGAGGGTGTGGCCGGAGACCTGGCTTGTCAGGCCGATGCCCCAGAGCGGCGCGGTGCGCCATTCGGTGCCGGTGGCGCGGGCCTCGGGGCGGTGATCGGCCAGACCTTCGCCCATGTCGTGCAGCAGGAAGTCGGAATAGGGCCAGATCAGCTGAAAGCTCTGCTCGGGCTGCCCGTCGAGCCGGTGGGTGACGAACTTGGGGGTGTGGCAGGCGGTGCAGCCGGTTTCGTAGAACACCGCCTTGCCGCGCAGCACCTGCGGGTCATCGACGGCGGCACGGGCCGGGACGGCGAGGTTGCGGGAGTAGAAGGTGACGAGGTCGAGCCCGTCGGCGCCGATCTCGAAGCCGCGGGCGTCCTGGTCGCCGTGAGGGGCCTGCTGGCAGGCGGCCTGTGCGAGGGCGCAATCTCCGAAGCCGTCGGGGTGGAGCGGCGAGGAGATGCCGATGTCGCCGGCGAAGGCGGCGGCGGATTGCTCCTTGATGGTGGGCATCCCGGCCTTGAGGCCGAAGCGGCCGAGCATGGGTTTGTCGAACTCGAGCGACCAGACGATGTTGGCGCGGCCGGAGATGCCGTCGTTGTTTGCATCGTTTTCGTCGGCGTTTGCGAGGATATCGGCCGCCGGGATCGCCTCGATCAGGCCGAGGCCGATCATCTGGGGGGCGACGCGGGGCGAGAGCATGGCCTGCGGGTGGAGCGGGCCCCAGCCGAGGTTTTCGGCTGTGTAGGTGGGCGCGCGGAGGCTGGCCGTTTCGCCGCCCGAAAGCGGCACATGGATCTCCTCGTAGGTGATGCCGAGGCGGTACTCGGCGGGGATGCCGGGCAGCGAGTGGTCCTGCATCTGGCCGCCGTAGGTGGGTTCGGGGAGGGTGGCGATGTAATCGGCGATCTCCTCGATCCCGTCCTCGGGGGTGCCGGGGATGGAGACGCGCAGGAACATGGTGGTGCCATCATCCTCGCCCGGCACCGGCGGGTGGCCGCGCCCGTCCTTGAGGTGGCAGCGCTGGCAGGAACGGGCGTTGTAGAGCGGGCCGAGGCCGTCGGAGGCGAGGGTGGAGGACGGCGAGGAGACCCAGAGCTTGCGGAACAGGCCGTTGCCCAGCTTGAAGTCGAGCTCGCGGGCGAAGTCGATGTTGCCGGAGGGCTGGGAGAAGGCATCGGCATTGCCGCGCCGCCGGACGGTGGCCGCGCCGCCGGCGTTCTGCTCGAAGGCCTCGGGGGCGGAGAACTCGGTGGCGGGGGCAGTGACGGCGGCGATGCGGGCGGCTTCCTCGGGGGTGCGTGGCACCACGGGAAGATGGTCGTCGGTGAGGGTCTGGGCGGCGAGGGGCGCGGCGAGGAGGGCGAGGAGGGAGGCGAGGCGGAGGGGCATGGGGCGCGGTGCGTTCGGTTGCTGCGGGGGTCTTGGAAGATACGCGCGGGGGCGACGGATTATTCGGGTGCGGTTTTGCGGGTGTCACCCTCGGGCTTGACCCGAGGGTCTCTTGGCGGGGAGGTCCTCGGGTCAAGCCCGAGGATGACTGTTCCTCTGCCCTACTCGGCGTCCTTGGCCGGGCCGGCGTTGAGCTGGGCGTAGTTCTGCTCGCCGACGCGGTCGTGCAGGTCGAGCTGGGTTTCGAGGAAGTCGATGTGGCCTTCCTCGTCGGCCATCAGCTCCTCGAAGAGGTTCTTCGACACGTAATCGCCGACGCTCTCGCAGTGGTCGCGGGCCTCCTTGTAGAGCGTGCGGGCCTCGTGCTCGGCGGCCAGATCGGCCTCGAGCATCTCGCGGGGGGTCTCGCCGATGCGCAGCGGGTCGAGCTTTTGCAGGTTGGGGTGGCCCTCGAGAAAGAGGATGCGGGTGATCAGCTTGTCGGCGTGGTGCATCTCCTCGATGCTCTCTTCGCGCGACTTGGCGGCGAGGCCGGGCAGGCCCATGTCATCCTGCATCCGGTAGTGGAGCCAGTATTGGTTGACCGCTGTCAGTTCGGAACGGAGTGCTGCGTTCAGGTACTCGATGACCTTTGCGTCGCCTTTCATGCGGTGTGTTCTTTCCTCTGGGGTCGCTGCCTGAGGCCGATCAGTTCGGCGGGGACGGCGAGGTTGGTGTTGGCGCGCATGGTCGACAGGAAGAGCGGCATGCAGCCGCCGCAGTCGGCACGCTTGCCGAGCGCGTGGTAGACACGGCCCGGCGTGATCATAGTGGCAGGATCGGAGGCACGCATCCAGTCGATAGCGGCGTGGATGTCGCGGTCGGTGATGTGCTGGCAGGAGCAGACGATCATGCTTGGCGGGCCTCCGGCGGGCAGGGAGCGGGGGACGCGCGCGAGCGCCCCCCGTCGTGGTGGATGGTTACTGGAAGACGGCGTCGGGCTGATCGAGGCTGTCGGAGCCTTCCACGGCGATGCCGTCGAGCCCCAGCGCGGTGACGGCGCGCTCGATGGAGCGGGTCTGGGCGACGAGCGCATCGACCGCGCCCATCACCAGGGCCTCGCCCTCGGCGTTGCCGGCGGCGAGCATCTGGTCGTAGCTGTAGCCCGCCTCGGCGGCGGTCTTGATCTGGCCCAGCTCGCGCATGGTATGGGCCAGCGCGGCGGTCAGCTCTGCGTCAAGCGACGGATCGGCGGCGGCCACGAGGGAGGCCAGGCTCTCGCCCGAGACCACCGATCCGTCGACCCGCTGGTACTCGCCCAGGTAGACGTTCTGGATGCCCAGGCCGTCGTAGTAATGCGAGTTGTGGGTGTTGTCGGAGAAGCAGTCGTGCTCCTCTTCGGGATCGTGCAGCATGACGCCGAGCTTCATCCGCTCGCCGGCCTGCTCGCCGTAGGAGAGCGAGCCCATGCCGGTGAGAATGGCTGTGAGGCCCGCCGTCTCGTCCGCCGTCACGGCGGCGCGGCCTTCGCCGCCCTCGGCCCATTGCGCGGCCATGAACTCAAGGTCGGAGATCAGCAGGTCGGTCGCGGCCTTGAGGTAGGCGGCGCGGCGGTCGCAGTTGCCGCCGGTGCAGGCCTCGCCGCTGGCGTAATCGGTGAAGGGACGGTTGCCCGCGCCATGCTCGGTGCCGTTGAGGTCTTGCCCCCAGAGCAGGAACTCGATGGCGTGGTAGCCGGTGGCCACGTTGGCCTCGATCTCGTCGGCCTCGTGGAGGGTGTCGGAGAGGAGCGCCGGGGTGATCTCGCTCGCGTCGATCTCCTCGCCGGAGATGGTGAGGGTGGGGTTTGCGACCACGTTGAGGCCTGCCAGCGGGTTTTCATCCGTCGCGCCGCCGGCATCGACGTAGTCGATCAGGCCTTCATCCAGCGGCCAGGCGTTGACCTTGCCTTCCCAGTCGTCGACCACGGCGTTGCCGAAGCGGAAGACCTCGGTTTGCTGGTAGGGCACGCGCGCGGCGAGCCAGGCGTGCCTGGCGGCTTCCAGGGTCACGTCCGACGGATCGGCGATGAGCGCCTCGACGGCGGAGCGCAGGGTTTGCGCGGTGGCGAGGCTGTCCTCGTAGCCGGCCTGGGCGATGTCGGCGTAGGTGGCGAGCACCTCGGCGGGGCCGGCGAGCGCCGGGAGGGGCGCCAGGGTGGCCGTGGCGAGGAGCGTGGCTTTGAGCTTGGAAATCATTGGTCTTTGCTGTCCTGTTTTCTGGGTGTCGTTCAGTGGAGAGGCCGGGGGGCGGAGAGCATCCCGGCCATGTGGGTGAGGGCCAGACCGGCGCGGGCGGCGGCGCCGAGCAGCCCGAGCGGCGGGCGCCCGGAGAAGAGGTGCAGGGCAAAGCCCATCGCGGCCTCCTCGTCGCCTGCGGCGGCGGCGGAGAGCAGCTGGGCGAAGGCGCTCTCGTCGCCGCCGTAGCAGGTGCAGCCGGGCGCGTGGTGCGGGAAGGTGCGGGGCCGCTCCGAGAGCGCGCGGGCCAGGCGGGTGAAGGCGGCATGGGCCTCGGCCCCGTCCTGCGGGCCGAGCAACAGGGCGAAATCCTCGGCCACCGCCGCGCCGCCGCCCGAGAGCGCCATGCGCAGGTAGGTGACGGCGGCGCGCTCGGCGGGGGTCAGCTCCGAGACCCGGCCCACGGGTGCGGCCCCGCGCGGGGTGGGGAGGACGGCGTGCTTCACTTGGTGAGGATCAGCTTGCCGGCGCGGGTGATCCGCAGGAAATACGTCTGCCCGTCGAGATCGATCATCGCCTGGATGCCGCCCTGGGTGAGGGTGCGGGCGTCGTGCAGGGGCAGGGAGGTGGCGGGCGCGGTCACATGCGCGTTCATGCCCGCGCCTCCCCGACGATGCGGCAAAAAAGCCGGGCTTCGCCGGCACCGTAGTGGCGGTAGAAGAAACTCTGGAGAAGGGATGAATACGGGTCACTCGGGGTCGCGTTTCTCATGGGTCCACCTGTTCGCTGGGGTCTCCGGTTTTCGACGTGTCCGGGCTGGCCCTTGGGTGGGGTGGCTGGGAGTCGGGGCAATTCTTAGTGAAATGCTTGGGTAAGTCAATTCCGATTGTTTTGGTGGGTTTTGCGGCCGGGCAGGGCCTTACATTGCGGGCCGTTTCGGGCTAGGGCGGGCCGGCAAAAGAGGGTGCGATGGGCGAGATACGGCTTGAAGAAGCGGGCTACGGCGTGGCGGGGCGGGAGATTCTCCAGCTCCTGACGCTGGCGCTGGGCGAGCGCCGGATCGGGATCGTCGGGCGCAACGGCTCGGGCAAGAGCACGCTGGCGCGGCTGCTGGCGGGGCTGATCGCGCCGACGCAGGGCGCGGTGACGGTGGCGGGGGACGACCTTTTTGCGGACCGCAAGGCGGCGCTCGCGCGCGTCGGCATCCTGTTTCAGAACCCCGATCACCAGATCATCTTTCCGACCTGCGGCGAGGAGGTGAGCTTTGGCCTTGCCCAGCAGGGGCGGCGCGAGGCCGAGGCCGCCGCGCGGGCGGCGCTGGAGGGCTTTGGCAAGGGGCATTGGTGGGCGCGGCCGGTCGGCAGCCTCAGCGGCGGGCAGCGGCACCTGCTGTGCCTGATCTCGGTGCTGGCGATGGAACCGGAGTGGCTGATCCTCGACGAGCCCTTCGCGGGGCTCGACATTCCGACCACGCGGGCGCTGCACCGGCGGCTCGATGCGATTGCGCAGCGGGTGGTGATGATCTCGCACGATCCGGCGGCGCTGGAGGGGTTTGACCGGGTGATCTGGCTCGAGCGCGGCGCGGTGGAGGCCGACGGGCCTGCGAGCGTGGTGCTGGCGCGGTTCAGGGCGGCGATGGAGGGGGCGGGCGATGATCTCACTGACCTCGCCGGTTGAGACGGTGTATCACCGCTGTCCTGCGGGGCTGAAGCTGGGGCTGCTCTGCCTGGCGACAACCGGGCTGTTCCTGCTCGCTTCGCTCGCGGGGCAGCTCGCTTCGCTCGCCGGCGTCGCTGCGCTTTATGCCCTGCCGGGCGCGCGCTTCGCGCGGGCGGGCCTTGCTGCGCTTCGGCCGGTGGCGCTCTTCGCGGCGCTCATCGCGGTCTGGCACATCGCGGTGGGGACGCTGGAAGAGGGCGCGGTGATCGTGCTGAGGCTGGTGAGCGCGGTGGCGCTGGCCAACCTTGTCACCATGACGACACGGTTGGCCGACATGCTCGCGGTGCTGCACGGGCTGACCGCGCCGCTGCGGTGGGTCGGGCTGCGCACCAGGCCGCTGGAGCTTGCCATCTCGCTGGTGATCCGGTTTATCCCGGTGCTGAGCGAGAAGGGCGCGGCGCTGGCCGAAAGCTACAGGGCGCGCAGCGGGCGCCGCCGGGCAGGTTGGCGGATCGCCGCGCCGCTGGCGGGGCTGGCGCTGGACGATGCGGAACGGGTGGCCGAGGCGCTGAGGGCGCGCGGCGGATTGAGCGAAGGGGCTGAAAGATGAAGCGGATATCGGAGCGGGACGTGGTGATGATCGCGCTGTTTGCGGCGCTGATCGCGGTGCTGGGGCTGATCCCCAAGCTGACGCTGGCCTCGGGCATCCCGATCACGGCGCAGACGCTGGGCATCATGCTGTGCGGCACGGTGCTTGGGGCCTGGCGCGGCGCGGCGGCGGCGGCGCTCTTCTGCCTGCTGGTGCTGCTCGGCCTGCCGCTCCTGGCGGGCGGCCGGGGCGGGCTCGGCGTGCTGATGACGCCCTGGGCGGGGTTCTTCGTGGGCTTTCCCATCGCGGCCTTCGTGACCGGCCTGGTGATGGAACGGCTGCGCGCCGCCCCGGTGGCGGTGGGCGCGGCGGCGGGCTCGGTGCTGGGCGGGATCGTGGCGCTCTACGTGGTGGCGCTCGCGTGGTACATGCTGGTCAAGCCGGCGGGGCTCGGCGAGGCGGTGACGGTGGCGGCGCTGCCCTTCATCCCCGGCGATCTCATCAAGGCAGTGCTGGCGGCGCTGGTCACCCAGGCGCTGGCCAGGGCGCGGCCGGGCGCGCTGCCCAGCCGGGGCTGAGCCGGTGGACGCAGGCCCCCGCACCCGCGAGCTGACCGTCAGCGAGGCGCTGGCGCAGCGGCGCTCGGTGCGGGGCTTTCTGCCCGACCCGGTGGCGCGCAGCACGGTGGAGGCGATCCTCACCGATGCCCGGCGCGCGCCCTCGGGCGCCAACCTGCAGCCCGGACGGTTCATCGCGCTGACCGGCACGCCCCTGGCCGCGCTCTCGGGCGCCCTGGCCGAGGCGATTGCCGAGGGGCGGCCGCAGGTGGCGGAATATTCCTACTTTCCCAAGCACATGCCGCCGGAGTTGAAGGCGCGGCAGCGGGCGGCGGGCTATGCGCTCTACGAGGCGCTGGGCATCGAGAGGCGCGACCTCGACGGGCGGCGGCGGCAGTTCGACCGCAACTACCGCTTCTTCGATGCGCCGGTGGGGGTGATCGTGACCATCGACCGGGGCATGGGCAAGGGCTGCTTCATGGATCTCGGCATGGCGATCATGGCGCTGCTGGCCTCGGCGGAGGCGCGGGGGCTGGCGACCTGCGGGCTGGGGGCGATTGCCCATCACGGCGACGTGGTGCACGAGGCGCTGGGGCTGCCGGAGGGGGAGCTGGTGGTTTGCGGGATTGCGCTTGGCCGGGCCGACCCGGCACATCCGGCCAACGCGGTGCGTACGGCGCGGGAGCCGCTGGAGGTTTTCACCGAGTTGCGGGGGTTCTGAGCGGCCGGTCGGGTTCAGCGGCCCCGTGGCCTCTGCCTGAAGGGGCCCGCCCCGGCGCGGGATGGTGCGCGGGGCGGGCGGTCGGCCCGCACGGAGACACGGGCCGAGGGGGGATTCTCAGGCCGGGAGAAACGTGAGGCTCACCCCGTTGAGGCAGTGGCGCTTGCCGGTGGGCGCGGGGCCGTCATCGAAGATGTGGCCCAGGTGCGAGCCGCAGCGGCGACAGTGGCACTCGGTGCGGACCGAAAACAGCTTGCGGTCTTCCTTGGTGCCGATGGCATCGGGCAGGGACTGCCAGAACGAGGGCCAGCCGGTGCCGCTGTCATACTTCGTTTCGGAGGAATAGAGCGGCAGGTCGCATCCCTTGCAGGCGTAGGTGCCAGGGCGCTTCTCGTCGTTGAGCGGCGAGGTTCCGGCACGTTCGGTCGCCTCCTCGCGCATCACGGCATATTCGGTCTCGGTCAGCATGGCGCGCCACTCGGCCTCGCTTCGCGTGACCTCGAAGCTGCCCTCGGTCGCAGCAAGGAGGCGCGGGCTGAGCAGCAGCCCCACGGGGAGGGCGGCAGAGGCGGCGGAGAGAAAGTCGCGGCGGTTCATCGGGCTGTCCTTTCGGCGGGGAGGAGGGCGGTGCCCCCCCGGTGATGGGTAGAGGGGAGGCACCTGGCCGCGGCCGGGGGCTTGGGCCCCCCGGCTGCGGATCGTGGCTTACATCTTCGGCAGGAGCACGGTGTCGACCACGTGGATCACGCCGTTCGACTGCTTCACGTCGGCGATGGTCACGGTCGAGATGTTGCCCATCTCGTCTTCGATCTGGATGTCGGTGCCGGTCTGGCGGGCGGTGAACACGCAGCCACCAACTGTCTGGATCTCGTGGGCGCCGTTGTCATCCATGATCATCTGGCTAATGGCGGCCGACATCGCATCGGCGGCAACCACGTGGCAGGTGAGGATCTTGGTCAGCTGATCCTTGTTCTCGGGCATCAGCAGGGTCTCGACGGTGCCGGCGGGCAGCTTCTCGAAGGCGGCGTTGGTCGGCGCGAAGACGGTGAAGGGGCCTTCGCCGGAGAGGGTCTCGACCAGGCCGGCGGCCTGCACGGCGGCGACCAGCGTGGTGTGGTCGGCGGAGTTGACGGCGTTTTCGACGATGTTCTTGTCTTCGAACATCGGCGCGCCGCCGACTTCGGGGTTGGCGGCGAAGGCGGCACCGGCGAAGAGGGCGGCGGCGGCGGTGAGCGAAAGCGTCTTGGTCAGCATGGGTAATCCTCTCTGTGTGGTCCCGGACCGTTTCGGCCGGGGTATGCAGAGAGCTACGGAGCAGCCGGGCATTTGGTTTCACACGAAACCGTGAGCTGCAGCTAAAGTATTGAAAACGATGTAAAGATCGGCGTCAGAATTTTCAGAGCAGCTCGATGGGCGCGGCGGCCAGGACGTCACCGGTGGGGGCGCCGGTGGGAGAGCCGCCGGGGGGTTCGTCGGAGATGGCCAGGGTGCCGCCGGCAAAGCGCGCGCGGAGCGCCTCGGGCACGGGGATGCGCACGTCGGTCTCTTCGGGGAGCACGCCCAGAGAGACCGGCGCCGGCGCGCCTTCGGCGATCAGCCAGAGCTCCAGCACGCGGCCTGCGCGGGGGCCGCCCGCCTCGCGCACCAGGTGCAGCTCGCCCTCGGCGGAAAGCCCGGCCAGCACCACCAGCGAGCCGTCCTCGGCGGCGATGCGCGCCTGTTGCACCGGCTCCACCGGGCCGGGCGGGATGACGAAGAACACCGCCAGCGCCAGCAGCGCGGCCACCAGGCCGCCGGTGAGCCAGCCCCAGAACGGCACGGCGCTGCGCAGCGGCGTGTCGCCATGGGCGGCGGCCTCGATCCGGGCCCAGAGGGCGGCGGGCGGGGCCTCGGAGATCTCGTCGGCGAGGCTTGCGAGCCCCTCCTGCCACTCGGTGACAAGGCGGCGCAGCGCGGGTTCGGCGGCCAGCCGCGCCTCGAAGGCGGCGACCTCCTCGGCCCCGAGCAGACGCAGGACGTATTCGCCCGCCAGGGCGATGTCGTCTTCGTCGTATGGGGCCGCTTCGGTCATCGCTCGAGGCACTCTTTCAGTTTCATCAGGCTGCGCCGCAGCCAGGTTCGCATCGTGTTGAGCGGCACGCCGTAGCGGCCTGCCAGCTCGTCGTAGGTGGCGCCTTCAAGATAGGCGCCGCGCACGGCGCCGGCCCGATCCGGCTCCAGCTCGCCGAGGCAGGCGCCGATCCGGGCCGCCTCGCCCGCGGCCACCGCCGATTGCTCGGGCGTCGGGCCGGAGGCCACCAGCTCGGGCGCATCCGACAGCTCGTCGGCGGCGGGGGCCCTGGCGCGCAGGCGGTCGATCGCCAGGTTGCGGGTGACGGTCGACAGCCAGGCCATCGGCGAGGGTCCGCCCGCAACGTAGCTCTCGGCCTTGCGCCAGATCCGCAGGTAGACTTCCTGCAGGGCATCCTCGGCTTCGGAGCGCTCCCTGAGGATACGGAGGCAGATGCCAAAAAGTTTCGAGGAGGTCGCCTGGTAGAGCTCGGCAAAGGCGGCGCGGTCGCCCAGACCGCAGCGCGCAATCATCCCCTCGATCTCTTCCGGCGTTACCATGGGGACGACCGTATCAACCTCGTTCCACAATAGCGAGACGTCCGCAGCCCTTGCCGGCTGCGGACGCCTCTACCCTTCACACTCATACAGCAACCCGGGGCCGCGCCTCCCAGCAAGGCGCTGCGCGACCGGCTTGCAGGAGAGGACACGCGGGCGCCGCGGCAGAAGTTTCACGCGGTGCGGAATTTTCTCGCAAGCCGTTCATCTTGCTGCGGAATTCCCGATGTGGGCGGGCATCAGGCGGCCCGCCACTTGATCGAGCAGCCCATCGACGGCACCTGCTCCTCCGGGCCCTTGCCGGTGGCCGCGACCTGCATCATCGCCTCGACCAGCTCGCGGGGGGCGTCGGCGGGGGCCGCGTTCTTGCCGAAGGCGTCGAGCCGGCCGCGGTATTGCAGCTCTCCGGCGGCGTTGTAGCCGAAGAAGTTGGGGGTGCAGACGGCACCATAGGCGCGGGCGACCTGCTGGCTCTCGTCGTGCAGGTAGGGGAAGGGAAAGGCCTTTTGCTCGGCCCAGGCCTTCATGTTCTCGAAGCTGTCGGCGGGATGGCTCTCGGCGTCGTTGGCGCAGATCGCGGCCACGCCAATGCCGGCGGTCTGGAGCGTTTGCGCATCCGTGATGAGCCGGTCGATGATGCCCTTCACATAGGGGCAGTGGTTGCAGATGAACATGATCAGCGTGCCCTTCTCGCCCGACACATCGGCGAGGCTCCAGCTGCGGCCATCGGTGCCGGGGAGGGTGAAATCGGGGGCGGGGGTGCCGAAGTCGCAGGCGGGGGGCTGGGGCATATGGGTCTCCTCTCGAGTCAGGGAGAGGCTAGGGCAATTGCGGCCCGTGTCGAGGGGCGGAAATGGGCCGGGCGGTCAGCCGTCCTTCACCACCTCGAGGGCCACGAAGGAGGAGGTGGAGGCGACGTGGGGCAGTTCGGAGAGCTTTTCGCCCATCACCTCGCGGTAGCTCGCCACGTCGCGGGTGCGGACCTTCAGCAGGTAGTCGAAGCCGGAGGCGATCATGTGGCATTCCTCCACTTCCGGCAGGGTCGCCACGGCCTTGTTGAAGGCCTTCAGCGCCTTCTCGCGGGTGTCGGTGAGCCGGACCTGCACGAAGGTGACGCAGCCGAGCCCGAGCTTGGGCCAGCTCACGGTGGCGTGGTAGCCGGTGATGAGCCCGGCCTCCTCGAGCCGGCGGACACGGGCAAGGACCGGAGTCTTGGAGAGGCCGACGCGGCGGGCGAGCTCGGTCATGCTGAGGCGGGCATCGCCGCTCAGTTCGCGGATGATTGATTCGTCCAGCGCATCGAGGTCTATGGTGGCGTTTCGTCCAAATTTCTGCATCGCTTTGATCCGAGCGGGCTGTTGTGCCCGTGAGAATAGACACATCGTCTGAAGGAAAGAAGCGATACTCGCGCCATGTGCACCCATCCCACGCCCCCCGCCACCTCCGCCGCCCTCGGGCAGATCGACGCGCTGAAGCGCCAGCCGGAGGCTGCGCTCGTGGAACGGCTGATCGCCGAGGCGGCGCTAGACGGGCCGGCGCGGGCGGAGATTTCGGCGCAAGGGGCTGCGCTGGTGCGGCGCATACGTGCCGATGCGCGGCCCGGGCTGATGGAGGTGTTTCTCGCCGAATACGGGCTTTCCACCGACGAGGGCGTGGCGCTGATGTGCCTTGCCGAGGCGCTGCTCCGGGTGCCGGATTCGCAGACCATCGACGACCTGATCGAAGACAAGATCGCGCCCTCGGACTGGGGCCGCCACATCGGCAAGAGCGCCTCGCCGCTGGTCAATGCCTCCACCTGGGGGCTGTTCCTGACCGGCAAGGTGCTCGACGAGCGGCCCGGCATGGCGACCCGGCTGCGCGGCGCGGTCAAGCGGCTGGGCGAGCCGGTGATCCGCGCGGCCGTGGGGCGGGCGATGAAGGAGATGGGCCGGCAGTTCGTGCTGGGCGAGAGCATCGGCGCGGCGATGAAGCGGGCGAGCGGCATGGAGGCCAAGGGCTACACCTACAGCTACGACATGCTGGGCGAGGCGGCGATGACGCGCGCCGATGCGGAAGGCTATGCAAAGGCCTATGGCGACGCGATCGCCGCGATTGCGCAGAACTGTAAGGGCGGGATGGCGGAGAACCCGGGGATCTCGGTGAAGCTCTCGGCCCTGCACCCGCGCTACGAGGTGGCCAAGCAGGAGCGGGTGATGGCCGAGCTGGTGCCGGTGGTCGCGCGGCTGGCGCGGCAGGCGGCGGAGGCGGGCATGAACTTTGCCGTCGATGCCGAGGAGGCCGACCGGCTGGTGCTCTCGCTCAAGGTGATCGAGGCGGTGCTCTCGGACGAGGCGCTGGCGGGATGGGACGGCTTCGGCGTGGTGGTGCAGGCCTATGGACGCCGCTGCGGCGCGGTGCTGGACTGGCTGCACGCGTTGGCGGCGCGGCTCGGTCGCCGGATCACCGTGCGGCTAGTGAAGGGCGCCTATTGGGACAGCGAGATCAAGCATGCGCAGGTGGAGGGGCTGGAGGAGTTTCCGGTGTTCACCGCCAAGCCTGCGACGGACATCAGCTACATCGCCAATGCTCGCAAGCTCCTGGGCATGACCGACCGGATCTATCCGCAGTTCGCCACCCACAACGCGCATACCGTGGCCGCGGTGCTGCACATGGCGCGTGAGCTGCCGCGCTCGGCTTTCGAGTTCCAGCGGCTGCACGGCATGGGTGAGCGGCTGCATGATCTGGTGCTGGCCGACCAGGGCACGCGCTGCCGGATCTACGCGCCGGTGGGCACCCACAAGGACCTGCTGGCCTATCTCGTTCGGCGGCTGCTGGAGAACGGGGCGAACTCCAGCTTCGTGAACCAGATCGTCGACGAGAGCGTGCCGCCGGAGGTGGTGGCGGGCTGCCCCTTCGAGGCCTGGAGCGGGCCGGCGAAAATCGCCAGGGGGCCTCAGGTGTTTTCGGGCCGGGTCAACTCGCGCGGGTTCGACCTGAGCGACGTGAGCGAGCTGGCGCGGATCGGCGCGGCGGTGGCCGAAGCCGAGCCGCGCGGGCCTGTGGCGGATGCAGGGGCCGAGGTGGTTGAGGCGGCGCTGGCGGCAGCGCAGCCGTGGGATGCGCCGGTGGCCGAGCGGGCGGAGGTGCTGCGGCGTGCCTCGGACTTCTATGAGCGCGAATGGGGCGCGCTCTTTGCGGTGCTGATCGCCGAGGCGGGCAAGACCCTGCCCGATGCGGTGGGCGAGCTGCGCGAGGCGGTGGATTTCTTGCGCTACTACGCGGGCGAGGCGGAGGCGGCGCCCGCGCCGTCGCAGGCGCGGGGCGTCTTTGCCTGCATCAGCCCCTGGAACTTTCCGCTGGCGATCTTCACCGGGCAGGTCGCGGCGGCGCTGGCCTGCGGCAACGGCGTGCTGGCCAAGCCCGCCGAGCAGACGCCCCGCATCGCGGCGGCGGCGGTGGCCTTGCTGCACGAGGCGGGGGTGCCGGCCGAGGTGCTGCAGCTGGTGCCCGGCGAGGGTGCCGTGGTCGGCGCGGCGATCACCTCCGACGCCCGGGTGAGCGGCGTGGCCTTCACCGGCTCCACCGCCACGGCCAAGGCGATTGCGCGGGCGATGGCGGGCGGCATGGCCCCCGGCACGCCGCTGATCGCCGAGACCGGCGGGCTGAACGCGATGATCGTGGACAGCACGGCACTGCCGCAGCAGGCGGTGCGCGACGTGGTGGCCTCGGCCTTCCAGTCGGCCGGGCAGCGGTGCTCGGCGCTCCGGTGCCTTTACGTGCAGGAGGACGTGGCGGCGGGGTTCACCCTGATGCTGAAGGGCGCGATGGACGAGTTGTCGGTCGGTGATCCGGGCCTGTTGGAGACGGACGTGGGGCCTGTGATCGACGCGCAGGCGGCCTCGGAAATTCGGGCTTATGTCGAGGCGGCCAGGGCCGAGGGGCGGCTAGTGAAGCAGCTCGACGCGCCGGAGGGCTGCTTCGTGGGGCCGGCGCTGATTTCGGTGAACGGGATTGCCGACCTCGGCGGGCGCGAGGTGTTCGGGCCGGTGCTGCATGTGGCGACCTTCAAGGCCGGGCAGATCGGGCAGGTGGTGCGCGACATCAACGCCACCGGCTACGGGCTGACCTTTGGCCTGCACACCCGGATCGACACGCGGGTGCAGGAGGTGAGTGACGCGGTGGCGGCGGGCAACGTCTATGTGAACCGCAACCAGATCGGCGCAATCGTGGGCAGCCAGCCGTTCGGCGGCGAGGGGCTCTCGGGCACCGGGCCCAAGGCGGGCGGGCCGCATTATTTGCAGCGCTTCCGGCTGGGGCCGGTTGTGGCCCCTGCGGCGATGATCGAGATGGCCGGGCCGACCGGCGAGGCGAACCGGCTACGGCTGGCGCCGCGCGCGGGCGTGGTGTGCTGCGGGCCGGACGAGGGCGCGCAGGTGGCGGCGGTCGAGGCGCTGGGCGGACGGGCCGTGGTGGCCTCGGTCGCGGAGGCCCTGGCGATGGCGGAGCTCTCGGCGGTGCTGTTCTGGGGCGGCGAGGCGGAGGCGCGCGAGATCGCGGTGGCGCTTGCCGAGCGGGAGGGTCCGGTGGTGGCGCTGGTGCGCGGCCTGCCCGACGTGGGGCATGTGATGCACGAGCGCCACCTCTGCGTGGACACCACGGCGGCGGGCGGCAACGCGGCCCTGCTGGCGGAGGTGGCGAAGTAGGGCGCGGCGGCCGGTGGGCAGTTTGCCCACCCTGCGGGCCGTCAGCGCATGGTTTCGGGCAGCCAGAGCACGATAGCGGGAAAGGCGACCAGCAGGGCGAGGCGCACCAGGTCCATCAGCACGAAGGGTGTGACGCCCCGGAAGATCCGGGTCAGCGGCACCTCGCGGGCGATGGAGTTGATGACGAAGACATTCATCCCCACCGGAGGGGTGATGAGGCCCAGCTCCACCGTCATGACGATGATGACGCCGAACCAGATCGGGTCGAACTGCATGGCCGTCACCACCGGGAAGACGATGGGCACCATGAGGATGATCATGGCCATGGCGTCGAGGATGCAGCCGAGCAGGACGAAGGCCAGCAGGATCAGCGCCAGCGTGCCGTAGGTGCCGATGTCGAGGCCCACCAGCCATTCGGTCACCTTCTGGGGCGCGCGGGTGACGGCGAGGAAGTAGCCGAAGAGGATGGCGCCGATCAGGATGGTGTAGATCGCCACCGAGGTGCGCAGCGCCTCGATCAGCGAGGCGAGCAGCGCGCGGGGGCCGAGCTTGCCCCGTGCCATGCCGATGAGCGCGGTCAGCAGGGAGCCCACGGCGGCGGCCTCGGTGGCGGTGGCCACGCCCATGTAGATCGAGCCGATGATGGCGACGAAGAGCAGCAGCACGGCCCAGACGCCCTTGAGCGCGTGCAGCGCTTCGCCGAGGTGGAAGCGCCCGGAGGCGGGCAGGATCCGGCCGTAGGCCAGCCGCACGGTGAGCATGTACATCAGCACGGCCAGAAAGCCCGGCACGATGCCCGCGATGAAGAGCTTGCCCACGTCCTGTTCGGTGATGAAGCCGTAGACGGCGAGCACCACCGAGGGCGGAATGAGGATGCCCAGCGTGCCGCCCGCCGCGATGACGCCGGTGGACACATGGTCGGGATAGTTCTCGCGGCGCATCTCGGGCAGGGCGATCTTGGTCATTGTGGCCGCCGTCGCCACGGAGCTGCCGCAGATGGCGGCAAAACCCGCGCAGGCGCCGATGGTCGACAGCGCCATGCCGCCGCGAAACTGGCCGAGCCACTTCTGCCCGGCGCGGAACAGCTCGGAGCTCATGCCGGAATTGGTGGCCAGCACCCCCATCAGCACGAAGAAGGGGATGAGGGTGAGGTTGAAGTCGGTCACCACGCGGATCGGCGACTGCGCCAGCAGGTTCAGCGCGGGCTTGAGGCCGGTGATCCCGGCAAAGCCGAAGACGCCGACGAGGCCCATGGCCACGCCGATCGGCACCCGCAGGAGGATCATGGCGAAGAGGGCGGCGAAGCCTGCGATGGCGATGAGGTCGGGGGTCATGCGGGTTTCGGGCCTTCGGGATGACAGGTGGGGAGCGGCGGGATGGTGGGCGGATTGCTCACCCTAGGTGTCCTTGGTTTCGGCGCTGTCGAAATGGTCGAGCGAACCCTGGCCGAAGAGGATGATGAGCAGGCGGGCGGTGACGGTGAGGATCGCCACCGCGACCCCGGCCCAGATCAGCGCCATCAGCGGCCAGGCGGGCAGGCGCAGGTCCATCGTGGCCTCGCCGGAGCCGGCCGCCGAGAGCACGCGGCCCAGCAGCTTCCAGGCCAGCAGGACGGTAAAGAACAGCAGCACCGACCAGGCCAGCGCATCGACCAGCCGCCGGACCGGGCGGGGCAGCGCCTCGGCCAGCAGGTCGACCTTGATGTGCGAGCCGCGAAAGCCGACGCAGGCGAAGCCCCACATGATCGCCGCCCCGAGCAGGTAGCGCGACAGGTCGAAAGCATCGGGCAGCGGCCAGGCGAAGAGGTAGCGGCTCACGGCGGAGACCACGACCAGCAGGGTGACGAAGCCCATCATCACGCCGGCCACGATCTCGACCCAGTGAGAGAAGCGCTCTAGGGCGCGTTGCAGGTTGCGCATGGACTGGCTCCGGGGGAAGGGGGCGGCACGGGCCAGGCCGCGCCGCCCGGGGTTGCCTCAGAAGCGGGCGTCGTTCGCGTCGAGCGCGTCGAGGTAGCCCTGGTAGATCGCCTCGGCATCGGCCCCGGCCTCGGATTTCCAGGTGTCGACGAGCGGCGCGGCGGCCTCCTTCCACATCTGGACCTGTTCCTCGGTAGGCACGTTCACCGTGTGGCCCGAGCCCTCGGCCAGCGCCTTGTCGCGGCCCGAGGCCTCGTTCTCGGCCCAGCCCTCGGAGAACTTCTGGCTCCACTCCGGCGTGCAGTGGCTGTCCAAAACCGCCTTCAGGTCGTCGGCCATGCCATTGTAGGTGTCCTTGTTGATCAGCATCAGCTGGGCGGAGACGTAGAAGGGCATGTCGAGGTGCTGCTTCAGCTCGCTGTCGATGCCGAAGATCCAGATCGAGTTCCACGGAAAGGTCATGGCGTCCGCCGCGCCGTTGGCGATGGCCTCGCGGGCCTCGGGCGCGGGCACCTGCACCGGCCCGCCGCCGAGCATGGAGACGAAGCGGGCCATGGTGGCATGGGCCGGGCGCACGTTGAGGCCGCTCACGTCGCCCGGCTCGAGGATCGGCGCCTTGGAGTGGAAGGTGCCCGGATCGTGCGGGTTGGCCATGCAGAACATCACGTCGGACATCTCGGTTTCGGCGAGGGGGGCATACCATTCGTGCATGGCCTTGGCGCCCCGGGGGGCGTTGTCCATGTGGAAGGGGATCTCGATCAGCGAGTAGATCGGAAAGCGCCCGGCCTGGTAGCCGGGATTGGTGTAGGTGATGTCGGCGATGCCGTCGCGGGCCATGTCGTAGTGGTCGGGCGCGGCGCCGAGTTGCTGGGCAGGGAAGATCTGCACGTCGATCCGGCCGCCGGAGGCCTCCTTCAGCGAGGCGATCCAGGGCTCGATGCCCAGCGTCTGAACCGGGTGAGTCGGCGGCAGCCAATGGGCGAGGCGCAGGGTGACCTCCTGCGCGGCGGCGGCTGTGGTGCAGAGGGCAGCGAGCGCCGCTCCTGCGAGCAGGTGTTTGACTTTCATGGGTTTTCTCCTCCCGAAGCGCCGGGGGCTCCTCCCCCTTGGTGGCACATGTGGCGCGGAATCGGTTGCTGTTCCGCTATGGAGGGAGAATTACTTATATCGTATAACTATTCAATGGGGTGAGACGGCGGCGCGGCGAAGCTCAGCTGACAGCACCTTGCTCTTCGGGCGCGCAAGATCGGGTCGCGCGGCGCGGCGACAGACGGTGGGCGAGCGGGCGTTCGGTGGGGGGGGCGAGAAGCTCTGCCATAGGGATGAAGCGGACCTTCGGTGCAGTGTCAGGCCTGGCCGGTCGCCTGCATGTTCGGCATAAGGATATCTTGCCGAAGACCATGACCCGTGGACTGGGCAATTCTCAATGAGAGCGCTCTCGCCACGCATTTGGCGAAGTCTCGAAGCAGTTCTTGAATGCTCGCGAGAAGGCTGCCTCGGTGCCATAGCAAGACGCGGTGGCAATCTCCGTGATGCTCTTTTCGGAACGCCGCAACTCCTGCGAAGCCAGAAACAACCGCCAGTTCCGCAGATATTGCATGGGCGGCATATTGAGCCTTTTCTTGAAGTTGGCCGACAGAGAACTTTTCGACTGACCGGACTCGGACGCGAGTTTGGGCAATGTCCAATTTCTGTTCGGATCGCCGTGAATATGTGCCAGGCACTTCGCAAGACGTTGATCTTGAATGGCCGCCATCCAACCGACGGCCTGTTTTGGCGTATGAACAATCTGCCGCCGCAGGACTTCGAGCAACGCGATCTCTGTCAAGCGTTCCAGGACCTGCGGGCTTCCGATCTGAGGTTGGTCAACCTCTGCTATGATCTGTTCGACAATCGCGGCCAACCAATCCGCGCCATCGCGCGATCGAGTTGGCAGATGGATGAATTCTGGCAGTTGCGATCTGAACGGCGCGAAATCCTTGATGTCGCTGATGACGTAGCCGCACAGGATCCGAACCTGCGTGTCCTCGTTCCCGTAACGCAGGATCGGTATTCTGTCCCAGGGCGCCGGTGGCAGGTCGCCGCCCGGATCGAGAAGCCGACCGTTGTTTCCGACCCCGATCATGTGGGGCGTTCCGAATGGAAACAGAGCTATGTCGCCTTTGGATAGCGTCTCGCGCGTGCCGTCGAAATCCAGCCAGAGCGATCCATCGGCGACGATATGGAAGCCTATGGCCTCTTTCGGCTTGAAGGGCGCGGGAGTCGCGTCTGTGCGCCAGGCTCCGGTTGGAATGAAGCAAAACTGTTTTGAGGTCACGATGCGGGTGTGGCGCAACACCTCCGATACAAGCGCGTGCGTAGCGCTACCCTCGACTCCTGGAATTTTGGCTAAACCTTCTGGAACTCCGGCCATATCCAACCTTCCCGCGGAGCCGCACACTCTCTCCGAACAACAGGGAACCAGGAAGGAGCATACCATGGGCACTCAAACGGACAAACTTGTGATCGTCATAACCAAGGGGATCGACTCGGAGCTGTCTTCGGTCGCACTGACGGTTGCCAACGGCGGGTTGACGTCGGGCCTGAAGGTCAGCCTTTTTCTGACGAGTACAGGTATCGATCTGGTCCGCAAGGGCGGGCAAACCATGACCCAAGTCGCGCCACTGGAGCCACTTGCCGAAATGATCGCGGATTTCCAGAACCGGGGTGGCGTCATCTGGGCCTGTCCACCCTGCGTGAAATCGCGTGGCTATGCTGCCGACGATTTGCTGGACGGCGTCACGATCACCGGCGCTGCGGCCATGCACGAGGCGATCAAGGCAGGAGCGGCAACGCTTTCGTTTTGATGAGAGCTGCCACCTGAACGACTTGGATGCCGCTCGACATTGGCCCCCTGCGCCATGGCCAAGCGCTGCCATGCGCAGGGAGGACCGACCCTGTGCAAGGCCAGATGTCCCTGCGCTGCGCAGCAGCCTGCAATTTGGGGCTCAGGCCGACCTTCGCCGCGCCTTGGCCCAATGATGGCAGGGCCGCGTGCGCGATATCGCCCGCTCCGGGCCCCGCCTTCGGCCCGCTACAGCGCCTTGCAGAGCCTCAGCGCATCATAGATCGCCGCGTGGGTGTTGCGGGAGGCCACGGCGTCGCCGATGCGGAAGAGGCGGAAGGTGCCTTGCGGGTTGGGGGCGAGGGTTTGCGGGGTGCCGTTGCGGAGGGCGGTGTAGTCGACCTCGCCGAGGTTGCGGCTGAGGGGCTTGAGGCCGAAGTAGAGGTCATCGAGCGGGCGGGTGCCGTTGGAGATGACGACCTGGTCGACCTCCCGGGTGGCGGTGCCGCCGTAGTCCGAGCCGATATGGGCGATGAGGCCGTTGCCGGAGCGGGTGAGGCCGTCGAGCCGCCACATCACCGTGCATCGCACGCCGAGGCGCTGGAGGGCCTGCATGGCGGGGGTCAGGGTCATGCCCATGACCTCGGGCGAGAAGGCGCGGTCGCGGGTCATCACCTCGACCTCGCCGCCGTCCTCCGCGATCATCTCGGCGGCCTGCAGCGCGGCGTAGTCGCCGGCCTCGTCGTAGACCAGCACGCGGCGGCCGGGCGTGGCGTCGCCCGAGAGAATATCCCAGGGGGTGACGGCGAGCTCGTTGTTCTCGGGCAGGTAATCCTCCGCCGCGAGGCCGCCCGTGGCGATGATGGCCACGTCCGGGGGCGCGGCGGTGATGTCTTCAGGCTCGATCCAGCTGTTGTAGTGGAGAGTGACGCCGAGGCGGGTGCATTCGGCCAGGCGCCAGTCGATCAGCTGCATCATCTCGGCGCGCCGCGGCGAGCGGGCGGTGAGGCGGACCTGTCCGCCGGGGTGGGGTGCGGCCTCGTGGAGGGTGACGGCGTGGCCGCGCGCGGCGCAGACGCGGGCCGCCTCCAGCCCGCCGGGGCCTGCGCCGACTATGGTGACGGTGAGGGGTTTTGCGGCGGGGGCGATATGGTGCGGCTGCTCCAGCTCGCGGCCTGTGGCGGGGTTGTGCAGGCAGAGCGCCGCGCCGCCCATGTAGATGCGGTCGAGGCAGTAGTTGGCGCCGACGCAGGGGCGGATGCGGCTCTCCTCCCCCGCCACGATCTTGGCGACGATGTCGGGGTCGGCGAGGTGGGCGCGGGTCATGCCGACCATGTCGAGCTTGCCGGAGGCCACCGCGTGGCGGGCGGTGGCGACATCCTGGATCTTGGCGGCGTGAAAGGTGGGGATCTGCGCGGCGGCGCGGATCTGGCCGGCGAAGTCGAGGTGGGGCGCGGAGCGCTGGCCCTGCACCGGGATGACGGTGGTGAGGGCGGCATCGGTGTGGATGTGGCCACGGATGATGTTGAGAAAATCGACCTGGCCGGAGGCCTTGAGGCGGCGGGTGATCTCGATGCCGTCGGCGGCGGTGATCCCGCCGGGGCGGTCCTCGTCGGCGGCGTAGCGGATGCCGACGATGAACGCGGGGCCGGTGCGGGCCCGGATGGCCTCGAGCACGTCAAAGGTGAAGCGCAGGCGGCTGTCGTGGTCCTGCGGGCCGTAGGGGCCCTTGAGGCTGTTGAGGTCGGGCGACCAGAAGGCATCCATCAGGTGGCCGTAGCTCTCCAGCTCGATCCCGTCGAGGCCGGCTGCCTGCATCCGCTCGGCGGCGTCGGCGTAATCGGAGATGATGCGGGCGATGTCCCAGTCCTCGAGCCGCTTGGGGTAGTGCCGGTGGGCGGGCTCGCGGGCGTGAGAGGGGGAGAGGGCGGGGAGCCAGTCGCCCCTGTCCCAGCGGGTGCGGCGGCCGAGATGGGTGAGCTGGATCATCACGGCGGCGCCGTGTTCGTGGCACTCATCGGCCAGCTTGCGCATCCAGGGCACGCAGTCGTCGCGGTAGGCGAGGATGTTGCCGAAGGCGGGCGGGCTGTCGGGCGAGACCACGGCGGAGCCCGCGGTCATGGTCAGGGCAATGCCGCCGCGCGCTCGGGCGACGTGATAGGCGCGGTAGCGGTCCTTGGGCAGCCCGTCCTCGGTATAGGCGGGCTCGTGCGAGGTGATCATCAGCCGGTTCTTCAGCGTGAGGTGCTTGAGCCGGAACGGCTGGAGGAGAGGATCGGTGGCCATGGCCGGAGGGTGGCTTGGGGCGCAGGCGGCTGCAAGGGCGCAGGGCGACGGCGTGGGGCGGGTTTGCGACCCCGGGCCGGGGCGGGCTCATCCGGGGCTTCGGGCCTGTCTTCGCCCTCGCCGCGCACAGCGCGAAGCCGCCTCGCAGGGCGGATGAGCGGGCCGCGTCAGCTGCGGAAGATCTTGCTCGCCCCGATCATGTCTTCCAGCGCCGAGATGCGCTCGGCGGAGGAGGCGGCGGCGCGGGTCTGGACCTCGGCCACCAGCGCCTCGACCAGCAGGTTGACGGCGAGGGTGGAATCCCAGGACGAGGGCACCTCGACCATGGCGCGGAACACATGCGCCGCGTGGCGCTCGATCGGCGAGCCCCAGGCGTCGGTGAAGAGCACAACCTGGGCGCCGGCCGCCACCGCCAGCCCCGCGAGCTTTTCGAGTTCGCGCTCGTAGCGGCGGATGTCGAAGACCACCAGCACCGCCTCGGGCCCCATGTCGAGCAGGGCCTGCGGCCAGACCGAGGGGGAGCTGTCGAGCAGGGTCACGCCGGAGCGGATGATCTGCAGGTGGTTGAAGAAGTAATGCGCGTTCGACCGGGTGATCCGCCCGCCGAGCAGGTGGAGCCTGCGGGAGGGGTCCGACAGCAGGGCGGCGGTGGCATCGAAGGTGGCCAGGTCGAGCCGGTCGAGGGTGCGGTTGATGTTGGCGGCGACGGCCTCGGTGAAGCGGGCCACGATGTGATCGCCCCCCGGCGCGGCGAGGTCGAGCTTGGCCAGCGGGCGCTTCATCCGCGCGGCCACCTCCTCGCGGATGGCGTCTTGCAGGTCGGGGAAGCCGTCGAACCCGAGCTTGCGCGCCAGCCGGATGATCGTGGGGGTCGAGACCTCTGCCGCCTCGGCCAGCCGGGTGATGCTTTGCAGCCCGGCAACGAGGGAATCGTCGAGCAGCACGGCGGAGAGCTTGCGCTCGGCCGCGGTCAGTTCGGCCTGTCTTTCCTTCAGCAGATCGCGGATCAGCGGCGGTCCGTCCAAGGATTGTTCCTTTTCGTACATCCATCAGGCGAATGAAGCGGATATTACAGGAACAATCTTGACATGCCACAAAATCCTGTAGTGATGATTACGAAATGACACGGGGGATGGTTTGACCGACAGCTGGACAGCGGCGGAGGTGACGCGGGCCGAAGGCCAGGGGCCGGTGGTGCTTGTCTGCGAGCATGCGAGCCGGGCGTTTCCGCAGCCCTGGGGCGACCTGGGGCTGAGCGCGGAGGCGGCGGCGAGCCATGCGGCCTGGGACATCGGCGCGCTCGACGTGGCTCGCGCCCTGGCGGCGCTGCTCGATTCGCCGCTGGTGGCGGGCACGGCCTCGCGGCTGGTCTACGACCTGAACCGCCCGCTGGAGGCGCCCGATGCGATCCCGGCGAAAAGCGAGATTTACGACATTCCGGGCAACGCGGGGCTGAGCGCGCCGGAGCGCGCGCTGCGGCACAGGGCGCTGCATGACCCGTTTCATGCCACGCTGGCCGAGGTCATCGCGGGCCGGACAAGCGATGCGCTGGTCACCATCCACAGCTTCACCCCGGTCTATCGCGGCGTGCGGCGCGAGGTGGAACTGGGCTTTCTGCACCATGCCGACGCGCGGATGGCCGAGGCGGCGCTGGCGGCGGAGCGGGCGCGTGGCCTCTACCGGGCGGCGCTGAACGAGCCCTACGCCGCCTCCGACGGCGTGACCTACACCCTGCAGAAGCATGGCGAGGCCAACGGGCTGCCCAGCCTGATGATCGAAATCCGCAACGACCTGATCGACACGCCCGCCCGCGCCCGCGACATGGCGGTGCACCTGATGCCCGCGCTCGCCGCCGCCATCGCCGCCGTCACCGCCGCCGGGGCGGAAGATCGGCAGGCCGCCGAATGAACTTTCTGCGCGGCTTCGTCGCGGTGGTGGACCGCTTCAACTACGGCCTCGGCCGGATCATGATGTGGGGCATCTTCGCGCTGATGGGTGTGCTGCTGTGGTCCACCTGGTCCAAGTTCGCCGGCGCCCCCTCGCTCTGGACGCTGGAAATGGCCCAGTTCGTGATGGTGGGCTACTACATCCTCGGCGGCCCCTACGCGATGCAGATGGGCTCCAACGTGCGGATGGACCTGTTCTACGGCGAGTTCAGCCCGCGCCGGAAGGCGGCCTTCGATGCGGTCACCGTGCTCTTCCTGCTCACCTATCTCGGCATCCTGATGTGGGGCGGGGTGGAGAGCACGATCTATGCCTTCCAATACGGCGGGGAGCGGTCTTCGTCGGTCTGGCGGCCCTACATCTGGCCGATCAAGGTGGTGATGTGCGTGGGCATCGCGCTGATGATCCTGCAATCGCTCTCGGAACTGGCGAAGGACATCCTGTTCCTGCGCACCGGCGCGCCGAAACGGCACCAGGAAGGGCAGAGCGATGCCCTATGAGCTGATCGCCATCCTGATGTTCTCGACCATGATGGTCATGCTCTTCACCGGGCAGCGGGTGTTCGGCGCCATCGGCTTTGTCGCCGTCATCGCCGCCGTGCTGCTCTGGGGCGACCGGGGCGGCTACGACCTGGGCTTTGCCGCCGCGATCAAGCTGATGCGGTGGTATCCGCTGCTGACGCTGCCGATGTTCATCTTCATGGGCTACGTGATGAGCGAGTCCAAGATCGCCGACGACCTCTACAAGATGTTCCACGTCTGGTTCGGGGGCATCTCGGGCGGGCTCGCCATCGGCACCATCGGGCTGATGGTGCTGATCTCGGCGATGAACGGCCTCAGCGTGGCGGGCATGGCGATTGGCGCGACCATCGCCCTGCCGGAGCTGCTGAAACGCAACTACGACAAGATCATGGTCACCGGGGTGATTCAGGCCGGGTCGTCGCTGGGCATCCTGGTGCCGCCCTCGGTGGTGCTGGTGCTCTACTCGATGATCGCGCGCCAGCCGGTGGGGCAGCTCTGGCTCGCCGGCGTGGTGCCGGGGCTGATGATGGCGGGCATGTTCATCGTCTACATCTACATCCGCTGCCGGATGAACCCCGCGCTCGGCCCGGTGCTGCCGAAGGCGGAGCGCGACGCGGTGCCGATGGCCGAGAAGCTGCGGCTGCTGACGGCGGGGATCCTGCCGGTGGTGATCTTCGCGGTGATGATGGTGCCCTTCGTCACCGGCTACACCAGCCTGGTGGAAAGCTCGGCCATCGGCGCGCTGGCTGCGCTGGCCGCGGCCGTGCTGAAGCGGCGGATGAGCTGGCCGGTGTTCGAGACCTGCCTGCGCCAGACCCTCGGCGTGACCTGCATGTTCATGTGGATCATCCTCGCCGCCCTGGCCTTCGGCGCGGTCTTCGACGGCTTGGGCGCGGTGAAGGCGATCGAGAACCTCTTCACCGAGCAGCTGGGCCTGAACCCCTGGGTGATCCTGATCCTGATGCAGCTCAGCTTTCTGGTGATGGGCACCTTTCTCGACGACACGGCCATGCTGGTGATCGTCGCGCCGCTCTATGTGCCGCTGGTGGGCGAGCTGGGCTTCAACCTCATCTGGTACGGCGTGCTCTACACGATCACCTGCCAGATTGCCTACATGACCCCGCCTTTCGGCTATAACCTGTTCCTGATGCGGGCGATGGCGCCGCCGGAGATCGGGATCCGCGACATCTACCGCTCCATCGTGCCCTTCGTCGGCGTCATGGCGCTGGCGCTGGCGGTGGTCATGGCCTTTCCGCAGATCGCGCTCTGGCTGCCGGACCTCGTTTACCAGAACTGAACCAGAGGCCGGAAAACGGCCCTTCACAAACAAGGAGAGAGAGAATGACGACGAGAAGAACGTTTCTGAAGGGGGCGGCGCTTGCGGCGCCCGCCGCGCTGGCCACACCGGCGATCGTGAAGGCCCAGACGGCGATCAAGTGGCGCTGGCAGACCTACGCAGGCGCGGCCCTCGGCGAGCATGTGACCAAGCCGATGATCGACTACATCAACACGGCGGCCAACGGGGAGCTGGAGATCGAGCTGTTCTACGCCGATCAGATCGTGCCCACGGGCGAGCTGTTCCAGGCGCTTCAGCGCGGCACCATCGACGCGGTGCACTCCGACGACGACTCGATGGCCTCGCCCACGCCGCTGCGCCAGTTCGGCGGCTACTTTCCCTTTGCCACCAAGCACATCCTCGACGTGCCGGTGCTCTTCAACCAGTACGGTCTGAAGGACATCTGGGAAGCGGAATACGCCAAGGTCGGGGTGAAGTGGCTGGGTGCCGCGGGGCAGGACCCCTGCAACTTCAACACCAAGAAGGAGATCACCTCGCTGGCCGATCTCGACGGGCTGAAGCTCTATACCTTCCCTACCGCGGGGCGGTTCCTGGCGCAGTTCGGCGTGGTGCCGATGAACATCCCCTACGAGGATGCCGAGGTGGCGGTGCAGACCGGCGAGCTCGACGGCATGGCCTGGTCGGGCATCACGGAAGACTACACCGTGGGCTGGGCCAACGTGACCGACTACTTCCTGACCAACAACATCTCGGGCGCCTGGATCGGCTCCTACTTCGTCAACGAGGCGCGCTGGGCCGAGCTGCCCGAGCACCTCAAGACGCTGGTGATCGCGGGCATGGAAGCGGGCCACACCTACCGCAACCAGTGGTACTGGGGCGGCGAGGCCAAGCTGCGCGCGACCGGCGACAAGCTGGCGCTGCGCAGCGTGCCCTCCGCGGAGTGGGCCGAGGTGGAAAATGCCGCCAAGGCCTTCTGGGAAGAGATTGCCCAGGAAGGCGAGATCCAGCAGAAGATCGTCAGCATCTTCAAGGAGTACAACGGCGTCATCAACCAGGCCGGCCCGCCCTACAACTTCGGCTGATCCCGTTTTGAAATGAAATGCAGGGTGGCCCCGCCGCGGGCCGCCCTGACCCGTGAAAGGACAACAGAAATGCCCGGCAACCTGACCCTCGAGACCCTGAAAGAAATGGCCGCCACCGGCGAGATCGACACCGTCCTGGTGGCGCTGGTCGACATGCAGGGACGGCTGATGGGCAAGCGCTTCCACGTGCAGAACTTCCTCGACCATTCGATGGAGGAAACCCATTGCTGCAACTACCTGCTCGCCACCGACCTGGTGATGAGCACGCCCCCGGGCTACAAGGCGACGAGCTGGGAAAAGGGCTATGGCGACTACGTGATGCGCCCCGACCTGGGCACCCTGCGCCACGTGCCCTGGCTCGAAGGCACCGCGCTGGTGCTCTGCGACATTCTCGACCACCACCACCATGCCGCCGTGCCGCATTATCCGCGCGCGGTTCTGGCCGCCCAGGTGGCGCGGCTCGAGGCGATGGGCTTTTCGGCGGCGATGGCGACCGAGCTGGAGTTCTTTCTCTTCGAGAAGGACTATCGGACCAACCAGAAGGAGGGCTACCGCGCGCTGGTGCCCTTCAACGGACACAACGAGGATTACAGCCTCTTCCAGACCACCAAGGAGGAGGGCATCCTGCGGCCCCTGCGCAACCATCTCGTCGGCGCGGGCGTGCCGGTGGAAAACACCAAGGGCGAGGCGGAACTGGGCCAGCAGGAGCTGAACATCCGCTACTCGGACGCGCTCGACTGCGCCGACAACCACACCATCGCCAAGCATGCGACCAAGGAGATTGCCTGGGCCAACGGCGTTTCGGCCAGCTTCCTGCCGAAGTGGAAGGCCGGCAAGGTGGGCTCGTCGAGCCATGTGCACATGTCGCTCTGGAAAGGCGGCGAGGCGGCGTTTCACGATGCCGACGAGGCGTTCGGGCTGTCGGCGCTGGGCCGCCAGTTTACCGCCGGCCTGCTGAAATACGCGCCCGACATCATGGTGTTTCTCGCGCCCTACGTGAACAGCTACAAGCGCTTCGCGCCGGGCACCTTTGCGCCGACCAAGACGGTCTGGTCGGTCGACAACCGCACCGCCGGTTTCCGCCTGTGCGGCGAGGGCACCAAGGGCGTGCGGATGGAGTGCCGGATCGGCGGCTCCGACATCAACCCCTACCTCGCCCAGGCCGCCCTGCTGGCCGCCGGCATCGCCGGGATCGAGGAGGGGCTGGAACTGCCGGACCCGGTGAGCGGCGACATCTATGCCGACGATGCCGCCCAGGAGGTGCCCCGCACCCTGCGCGACGCGATGGAGACCCTGAAAGCCTCCGCCATGCTGCGCGCCGCCATGGGAGACGACGTGGTGGACCATTACTACCGCGCCGCGGAGTGGGAGCAGGAAGAGTTCGACCGCGCCGTGACCGACTGGGAAATCGAGCGCGGCTTCGAGCGGGCGTGAGGTAACTATTGTATTTATAGATATAACTATCTATAACTTCCGTAGGTAACTATGGAGAGAGTCGATGTCAAAATATGATCCCTTGACCCGGGTGCTCGAACGCGCCGCCCGCGCGTCGGTGCCGATGAGCTTTGCCGAGGTCGAGCGGATCCTTGGCTTCGAACTGCCGCGCTCGGCCCGCACCTATCGCCCCTGGTGGAGCAATGACGCTGGCTCGCACACCCAGGCGCGATCGTGGCTCTCTGCGGGATACAGGGCTTCGGAGGTGAGCCTTGAGGGCGAGGAGGTGGTGTTCTTGCGCGACGCGAGCGGGGCAGGAAAGGCGCGGCCCTCTGCCACGACGCCCGGCATGCATCCCGTGTTCGGCTGCATGGCGGGCACCGTCACGATCCCCGAAGGCACCGATCTGACCGAACCGGCGATGCCGGAATGGGCAGAGATGATAGAGACGGCGAAGCTCTACAATGAGTGAGGTGCTGCTCGATACATGCGCGGTGATCTGGACTGGCGGAGGCTCGGAGATTTCCGACGCGGCACGCGACCGGCTGAACGAAGCCCGCCTGGGCGGCGAAAGGACCCATGTGTCGCCCTTTACCGCCTGGGAGCTCGGTATCCTGGTGTCGCGCGGGCGGCTCCGGCTGACCCGTGCGCCAGCCGACTGGTTCGAGGATTACGTTGCGCGGGGGGAGATGTCGCTCGCGCCGCTTTCGGCACGCATCCTTGCGGAGTCCTCCCAGCTGCCCGGCGAGCCGCCCGGTGACCCGGCGGATCGGGTCATCATAGCGACCGCGCGGTCTGAGAACCTGACGATCGTCACGCGTGACCGTTTGATCCTGCGCTACGCCGCCGAGGGCCATGTCAGGGCAATGGCATGCTGAGGACGCGGGCATGACCCTGCGGACCACCCATGTGGGGCCGGGGCGCAGGCGGGTGTAGGAAGAGACGGTGGAGGCGGTGGAAGGGCCGGTGGCGAGCTTGGCTGCGCCGGGGCCCGCCGCCTCCGAAAATGGCAACGGTCCCGAGGGGGCCCTGATCGAGGTAAGTCGCTATGACTGACGTGCTGAAATGTATCTCGCCGGTGGACGGCTCGGTGTTCGCCGAGCGGCCGGTGCTTTCGCTGGAGGAGGCGCGGGCCTCGGTGGCCGAGGTGCGCGCCGCGCAGGCCGCATGGGCCGCGCGCCCGCTGGAGGAGCGGGTGAAGCTGGTGCTCGCGGGCGTGGCCCGCGTGGGCGAGATGACCGAGGAGATCGTGCCGGAGCTGGCCCGGATGATGGGCCGCCCGGTGCGCTACGGCGGCGAGTTCGGCGGGTTCAACGAGCGCGCGCAATACATGGCGAAGATCGCCGCGGATGCGCTGGCCGATATCGAGGTGGGCGAGGATGCCACCTTCCGCCGTTACATCCGCCGGGTGCCCTGGGGCGTGGTCTACGTGGTGGCGCCGTGGAACTACCCCTACATGACCGCCATCAACACGGTGGCCCCGGCGCTCATGGCCGGCAACACGGTGGTTTTGAAGCACGCGACGCAAACGCTGCTGGTGGGCGAGCGCATGGCGCGGGCCTTCCACGAGGCGGGGGTGCCGGAGGCGGTGTTCCGCAATGTCTTCCTGAGCCACGAGGTGAGCGACGCGCTGATCCGTGAACGGGCGTTCAATTTCATAAACTTCACTGGCTCGGTCGCGGGCGGGCAGGCAATGGAGAAGGCGGCGGCGGGCACCTTCGTGCCGGTCTCCACCGAGCTGGGCGGCAAGGATCCGGGCTACGTGGCCGAGGATGCCGACCTCGATGCGGCGGTCGACACGCTGATGGATGGCGCGATGTTCAACGCCGGCCAGTGCTGCTGCGGGATCGAGCGGATCTACGTGCACGAGAGCCTCTATGACGCCTTCGTCGAGAAGTCGGTGGCCTGGGTGAAGGCCCTGAAGCTGGGCAACCCGCTGGAGGAGGCCACCACGATCGGCCCGATGGCGAGCCCGCGCTTTGCCGCCACGGTGCGCGCGCAGGTCGCCGATGCGGTGGCCGCAGGCGCGGTGGCCCATATCGAGACCCTGCCGGAGGATGACGGCGGCGCCTACCTGACCCCGCAGATCCTCACCAACGTCACTCACGACATGGAGGTGATGCGCGAGGAGAGCTTTGGCCCGGTGGTGGGCATCATGCCGGTCTCGGGCGACGAGGAGGCCATCGCCCTGATGAACGACTGCCGCTACGGCCTGACCGCCTCGATCTGGACGGGCGACGTGGAGCGCGCCGCCCGCATCGGCGATGCGCTGGAGACGGGCACCGTCTTCATGAACCGCGCCGACTATCTCGACCCGGGCCTCTGCTGGACCGGCTGCAAGGACACCGGGCGGGGCGGCGGCCTCTCGGTGATCGGCTACCAGAACCTGACCCGCCCCAAATCCTACCACCTGAAGAAAGTCACCAAATGAGCCCTGTTGGAAACTGGTCCTACCCCACCGCCATCCGCTTCGGCGCGGGGCGCATCAAGGAGTTGCCGGAGGCCTGCATCGCGGCCGGGATCGCGCGCCCGCTGCTGGTGACCGACAAGGGCCTGAAGTCGATGGAGATCACCACGCAGGCGCTGGACATCCTCGATGCCGCCGGGCTGGGGCGCGGGCTTTTTGCCGAGGTCGACCCCAACCCCAACGAGCTGAACCTCGAGGCCGGGCTGAAGGCCTACCGCGAGGGCGGGCACGACGGGGTCATCGCCTTCGGCGGCGGCTCGGGGCTGGACCTGGGCAAGATGGTGGCCTTCATGGCAGGCCAGTCGCGCCCGGTCTGGGATTTCGAGGATGTGGGCGACTGGTGGACGCGCGCCGATGCCGCGGCCATCGCGCCGATCATCGCCGTGCCGACCACGGCCGGAACCGGGAGCGAGGTGGGCCGCGCCAGCGTGATCACCAACTCCGAGACCCATGTGAAGAAGATCATCTTCCACCCCAAGGTGCTGCCCACGGTCGTCATCTCCGACCCGGAGCTGACGGTGGGCATGCCCAGGCACATCACGGCGGGCACCGGGCTCGATGCCTTTGCCCATTGCGTCGAGGCCTATTCGAGCCCGTTCTACCACCCGATGAGCCAGGGCATCGCGCTGGAGGGGATGCGGCTGGTGGTGGAGAACCTGCCGCGCGCCTATGCCGACGGCAGCGACATCGAGGCGCGGGCCAACATGATGGCGGCGGCGGCGATGGGGGCGGTGGCCTTCCAGAAGGGGCTGGGGGCGATCCATGCGCTCTCCCATCCGATCGGCGCGGTCTACGGCACCCACCACGGCACCACCAACGCCGTCTGCATGCCCGCCGTGCTGGAGCTGAACGCCCCGGAAATCGCCGAGCGCTTCGATCGGGCGGCGGGCTACCTCGGGATCGCGGGCGGCTTTGACGGGTTCAAGGGCTTCGTGCAGGAGTTCAACGACGGGCTCGGGATTCCGCGGCAGCTGCGCGAGATGGGGGTCGGCGACGACCGCATCGCCGAGCTGACCGCCATGGCGCTCGAGGACCCCTCCTGCGGCGGCAACCCGGTGAAGCTGGACGGGGCCAACGTGACGGCGCTCTTCGAGGCGGTGATCTGAGGGCCATGCGGGTGGGCAGATTGCCCAGCCTACGAGAACGGCTTCTGTCCGGTCGCCGTCAGTCAAATCCTGCGCGAAAGCTCGTCGCGCTAAGGGTGACGTGATCCTCAAGCGGGGGGCGAAGCTCGAACAGGCCCGGCTCCCGCGCAAAATTGTAGAGGCGGAAGAGATGCCACTCTTCCCGCCTCGCAGTTGCCACACGGATTTCGTTGCGCGAGATGTGAAACGGGGTGCGATCGGGGCCGTTTGTGGTCTTCACCTCCAGGAGCCGCGGAAGGCCCTCTGGCGTGAAGCTGGCAATGTCGTAACCCGCACCGTCGCCCTCTTCTCTGCTCGTCCAGACCACCTGTCGGGCAAGATCACCGCGACCGGCTCGGCGCAGGCTGTCGCGCTCGTGGTCCAGAGCCAGCTCCTCGCCAGCCGTCCCGAGGGCCCGGTTGCGCTCGTCCCGAGCGGCCACATCGAAATGGCGCGCGATTGCGCGGACCTGTTCTTCTTCCTCGCTCGGTGGCGCGTTGCGGAGTGTGGGCGGGACACCGGCGAAGAGCGGTCTGCGCTCGGCCATGCCGGAAGTGCGAGAGACTCGGGGCAGCCGCTCGACCCATTCTGGGTTCTTCCGGAGCCAGCGGTCGATGGCCTCTTTCAGCGAGTCCTGAATATTGTAGCGCGGCAGGTATCCGGTGATGATCGGTTGAGCGAAACCGAGCAGCGCGGCCGAGATGTTGCAATGCTTGAACTCGATTGAGCCGCGTGATCGCCCGATCTCTGATTGGAGTGCGCGGTTATGTTCTGCCTTGTTGTAGCGCCGTCCGCAGAGGTCGTCGGCAAGCATGTCGAAGTAATCCGCCACAATGGCGTCATTCTCCGGATCTGACCACGGGCCTTCTGCCATGGCGGCCAGGCTACCGGTGAATAAGGCGGCGGCACAAGTCCTGACCTTCAGGCTTCCCTTCACCGCCCGGACGCCCCACATAGGCCTCATGAAGACACGGGACGCGATGGTGCGCCGCTTCGTGCGGGAGACCTTCGGGGTGCGGGGCACCCTGGGGCTGCATCGGGCTGCCTTCGGGCTCGATCTGTTGCGCGCGCCGGTGAACGTGGTGCTGGCGCCGGTGTTCCTGCTGGTCAAGCTGCTCGGGCTCGTTGCAAGGCTCTGCCGCGCCCGGCGGCTGGGGGATTGGCTGCTGTCGCGGCGGATCATCTTTCAGACCGCCGTGTCGCGGAAGGTCGCCGCGAAAGTCACTGCGCTGATCGCGGAGCTGGACGCGGCGGGCGCGGGGCCGGGGGCGCCGGAGCCGGTGGTGCACCGGGCGGTGGAGGATTACGTGGGCGTGCGCAATGCCGTCTCCGAGATCACCACGGTGCTCTTCGTGCTTATCACCGGATATGCGCTGTTCCACTCCGCAACGCTGGGCGTGCTCTCGCTGGCGGGGCCGGTGGCCGACATGCGGGCGCAGGCGCTCGCGATCGAGAACTACTGGGCCGGGCAATGGCTGGGGCAGGTCTATTTCGGCTGGTTCCCGCGCTCGCTCGACCCCTGGCAGGTGGTGCTCACCGGCGTGGTGCTGGCGATGGCGGCCTCGCTGGTCACCACCTTTGCAGGGCTGCTGGCCGACCCGGTGCAGCTCTGGCTCGGCGCGCACCGGCGGCGGCTGATGCGGCTTCTGGCGCGGCTCGACGCCCAGGCCGAGAGCGCCTCGGGCCTCTCGCGCGAGCACGCGGTGGCGCGGCTGGGCGACCTGACCGATATCGCGCTGGCCCTCTGGCGGGCGCTCCGCCCCTAGAGTTGACACTCCGGCAGGGTGGGGCAGACTTGGCCCAACTCACGGGGAGACTCTCATGGCAATGGAACGGCTGGACGCGACCGCCCTGGCGGAGCTTGTGGCGCGGGGCGAGGCCACGCCGGGCGAGCTGCTCGACGAGGCGCTGGCGCGGGTGGCGGCGGTCAACGGCGAGCTGAACGCCGTGGTGCTGGTGCAGGAAGAGGTGGCGCGGGCGGCGATTGCGGCGGGGCTGCCCGAGGGGCCGTTCAAGGGCGTGCCCTTCCTGCTGAAGGACCTGGGCGCGGAGGCGCAGGCCTTTCCGGCGCACAACGGCTCGGCCCTGCTGCGCGACACGCGCTACAGCTACGACAGCGAGATTTTTCTCAGGATGCAGGCGACGGGGGTGGTGACATTCGGGCGCACCACCGCGCCGGAGGGCGGCGTGGGGCCGGTAACGGAGGCCTCCGTCTACGGCGGGCCCACGCGCAACCCGTGGGACACGTCGCGCACCTCAGGGGGGTCCTCTGGCGGGGCCGGGGCGGCGGTGGCGGCGGGGATCGTGCCGATGGCCCACGGCTCCGACGGCGGCGGCTCGGTGCGGATCCCGGCCTCGAGCTGCGGGCTCTTCGGGTTCAAGCCCACCCGCGCGCGCTTTCCAGACGGGCCGGCGGCGGGCGAGGGCTGGGCGGGGATGGCGACCGATGGCTTTCTGACCCGCTCGGTGCGTGACAATGCCCGGATGATGGATGCCTGCGCCGGGCCCGACCTGGGCCAGCCCTATGCCGCGCCGCCCATGCCGGTGAGCTACAGCGAGGCGATCACCCGCCCGCCCCGGCGGCTCCGGGTGGCGGTCTGCGACACGACCTTCGGCGGCGCGGCGATCGACCCGGAGTGCCGCCGCGCGGTGCAGGAGACGGCGAAGCTGCTGGAGAGCCTTGGCCACATCGTCGAGGAAGCCCGCCCGGAGGCGGACCACGAGAGGATGATGCAGGCCTGGACCCGGATCGTGGGCTGCGGCACGGCGCTCTGGGTGCGGGAGACGCTGAAGAAGAAGGGCAGGGCGCTTGCCGAGGGCGACGTGCAGGGCGCGGCGCGCGGCGCGATTGCCTATGCCGCCGGGCTGAGCGGGCCGGATTATCTTGCGGCGGTCGATGCCATCCATGCCTTCGGGCGGCAGATGGCGCGGTTCTTCGCGCAGGGCTACGACGTGCTGCTCTCGGCCACGCTGGCGGAGCCGCCCGCCAAGGTGGGGCGCTTCACCCATGAGCGCGAGGATTTCGAGGCCTACCGGATCGGGCCGGGCGGCGTGTTCGACTACTCGCCCTTCTGCGCGGCCTTCAATGCCAGCGGCCAGCCGGCGGCCTCCATGCCGTTGCACTGGACGGACGAGGGCCTGCCGGTGGGGCTGCACCTCGCCGCGCCCTTCGGGGCCGACGCGGAACTGATAGCGCTTTGTGCGGAACTCGAAGAAGCCCGCCCATTTGCGCAGCGCCGGCCGCCTGTCGATGCGGCGGCGCTTGCTTAAATCGGAGGCAACGGCCAATCTTGGCCGAGGGAGTTGCATCACGTGACTGACGAATTTGCTGTTGTCGCCCAGAATGTTGGCAAGGTGTATGGCGCCGGGGCCACGGCCTTCACCGCGCTGGGCGATATCTCGATCTCGATCCGCAAGGGCGAGTTCTTCACGCTTCTCGGCCCCTCGGGCTGCGGGAAGACGACGCTGCTGCGCTGCATCGCGGGATTCGAGACGCCGACCTCCGGCGCGATCCTGCTGGGCGGGCGAGACATCACCGGGGTGCCGCCCAACCAGCGGCCGGTGAACACGGTGTTCCAGAGCTATGCGCTGTTTCCGCACCTGACGGTGGAGGAGAACGTGGGCTTCGGGCTGAAGATGCAGGGCAAGTCGAGGGCCGAGATCGAGGCCGCCGTGGCGCGGGTGCTGGCGCTGGTCAAGCTCGAGCCCTTCGCCACGCGGCTGCCGGCGCAGCTTTCGGGCGGGCAGCAACAGCGGGTGGCGCTGGCCCGCGCGCTGGCCCCGGAGCCGCAGGTGCTGCTGCTCGACGAGCCGCTTTCGGCGCTCGACCTCAAGCTCCGCAAGGCCATGCAGGTGGAGCTGAAGCGGCTGCAAACCGAGACCGGCATCACCTTCATCTTCGTCACCCACGACCAGGAAGAGGCGCTGACCATGTCGGACCGGATCGGGGTGATAAGTGCCGGCGCGCTGTTGCAGGTGGGCAGCCCGCACGAGATCTACGAAAAGCCGGTGAACCGCTTCGTTGCCGATTTCATCGGCGAAACCAACTTCATCGAGGGCGAGGCGGGCCCCGCTGGCGTGGAGATCGCGCCGGGGCTGGTGCTGGCGGTGCCCGCGGGCCGCAAAGGCAAGGTGACGCTGGCGGTGCGGCCCGAGCAGGTGCGCATCGGCGAGCCGGGCGAAGGGCTGGAGGCGCAGGTCGCCGAGGCCGTCTACATGGGCACCGACACGCATTACACCCTGGCGCTGGCGGGTGGCCCGAGCCTGGTGGCGCGGGTGCAGAGCAACGCGGGCCCCGCGCCGCGCCTGGGCGACAGGGTGGGCGTGACGGTAGATGCCCAAACCGTGCAGGTGCTCGACGAATGAGCGGGCCGGGGCGCAGCAAGGCGGCAAACGGCTGGCTCCTCTCGGCGCCGGCGCTGCTGCTGCTGCTCGTCGCCGCCAGCGGGCCGCTGCTGATCGTCGCCATCTACTCCTTCCTGGAGAAGGGCGACTATTCGGGCGTGCGCTGGGTGCTCTCGGGCGAGGCCTGGTTCCGGGTGCTGTTCGAGAAGGACATCTTCGACGGCACCGTGAGCCTTGCCGATGCCAACCTGTCGATCTTCTGGCGCTCGGTAAAGCTCTCGCTCGCCACCACGCTCATCACCTTCGCGCTGGGTCTTCCGACCGCCTGGTTCATCGCCACGCGCCCGCCCAGGGCCCGCGCGATCTGGCTCTTTCTCATCACCATCCCGTTCTGGACCAACCTGCTGATCCGCACCTTCGCGATCATGGAGGTGATCCGGAACCAGGGGCTGCTGAACACCTTTCTCATCAACCTCGGCGTCCTCACCGAGCCGATCCAGATCCTCTACACCGACACCGCTGTTCTCATCGGCATGGCCTATGTCTACCTGCCGCTGATGGTGCTGCCGCTCTTTGCCGCCATCGACCGCTTCGACTTCAAGCTGATCGAGGCCGGCTACGACCTTTACGCGACGCGCTGGCGGATCCTGCGCAGCGTGGTGCTGCCGATCATCAAGCCGGGGATCGTGGCGGGGTGCATCCTCGTTTTCGTGCCCTCGCTGGGGGCCTATGTGACCCCGCGCGTGCTGGGCGGCGGCAAGAACATGATGATCGGCAACTTCATCGAGTTGCAGTTCGGGCAGGGCCAGAACTGGCCCCTGGGCGCGGCGCTCTCGATGGTGCTGCTCGTCATCGTGATGGGAGCGCTGCTGGTCTATACCCGCGTCTCCGACAGGGACGACCCCCATGCGTAAGGCCTTCGATGTCACCACCCTGCCGGGCTTCACCCTCATCGCCCTCACCGCCTTCGTGCTGCTCTACGCGCCGATCGTGACGCTGGTGATCTACTCCTTCAACGGCGGCAACTCGGTGAACCTCTGGGGCGGCTTCTCGTTCAAGTGGTATGGCATCGCGGCGGCCAACGAGGCGGTGCAGGGGGCGGCGGTGCGCTCGTTCATCATTGCCGTCTCGGCCTCGGGCATCGCCACGACGGTGGCCACCATGGCGGCGCTGGGCACCACGCGGCGCGGCAAGTTCAAGGGGCAGACGGCGATCTACATCATGATCAACCAGCCGCTGATGGTGCCCGAGATCGTGACCGCCGTGGCGCTGCTGATCTTCTTCTCAAGCATCAAGATCGCCACCGGCTACTCGGGCCTGGGCTACCTGATCATCGCCCACGCGGCCTTCTGCGTGCCCTTCGCCTACCTGCCGATCCGGGCCCGGCTTGAGGGGATGGACCTGACGATGGAGACGGCCGCGGCCGACCTCTATGCGACGCCCTGGCAGACCTTTCGCTACGTGACCCTGCCGATCCTCATGCCCGGCGTGATCGCGGGCGCGATGCTGGCCTTCGTGATCTCGCTCGACGACGTGATCATCACCGAGTTCGTCAAATCCGCCGGGCAGGATACCCTGCCAACCTACATGCTCGGCCAGCTTCGCCGGGCGCTGACCCCGGAGGTCAACGCCATCTCGACGGCGCTCCTCGCATTGACGGTGGTGATCCTCACCGCCTTCTTCCTGATAACCAGAAAGCGGGACTGACCCGCGCGAGACGGGGATCAACCCCGCCGCAACCCAACAAAGGAGAACAAGAATGAAAAAGATACTCGTGGCGACGACGGCGCTCGTGGCCAGCGCGGTGACGGCGCAGGCCGATGGCACGCTGAACCTGTTCAACTGGGGCAACTACACCTCGCCGGAACTGCTGGAAAAGTTCACCGCCGAGACCGGCATCACCGTGACGGTCACAGATTACGACAGCAACACCACCGCGCTGGCCAAGGTGGAGGCGGGCGGATCCGGCTTCGACCTGGTGGTGCCCTCGGCCAACTACGTGCCGATCTTCGTGGAGAAGGGCCTGCTGGCCGAGCTCGACCTGAGCAAGCTGCCCAACCACGGCAACATCGCCGACGAATGGATGAACGTGCCATGGGACGAGGGCCGCAAATACACCGTGCCATGGCAGTGGGGCACCACCGGCATGGCGGTGAACACCTCTGTCTATTCGGGCGACGTGAACACCTCCGACATCTTCCTCGATCCGCCGGAGGAGCTGGTGGGCAAGGTGAATGTGGTGCCGGAGATGAACGACATCATGGCGCTGGCGATCTTCAACGCCGGCGGCGAGGCCTGCACCGAGGACCTGGATCTGCTGAAGGGCGTGCGCGACAAGCTGATGGCGGCCAAGCCCAAGTGGATCTCGATGGATTACGGCACCACCGACAAGCTCTCCTCGGGCGACTACGTGGCCACCGTCAACTGGAACGGCTCGACCATGCGGGCGCGGCTGAACAACCCCGACGTGGTCTATGGCTACCCCAAGGAGGGCTATCCGCTATGGATGGACTCGGTGGGGCTGCTGGCCGATGCGACGAACGTGGAGGAGGCCTACAAGTTTCTCGACTTCATCATGGTGCCCGAGAACGCGGCGATGATCTCGACCTTCGCGCGCTACGCCAACGGCATCGAGGGGTCCGACCCCTTCATGCCCGAGGAGATGAAGACCGCGCCCGAGATCGTGGTGCCCGAGGAGTTCGCGGGGGCGGGCAAGTTCCTGCCCACCTGTCCGCAGTCGGCGACCGATCTCTATACCGCGATCTGGACCGAACTGGTCAAGTGAGCGCGAAGAGAGGCTGAAAGCCTGGATGAGCGGCCCCGCCGGGGTGGCTCATCCGCCCTTCGAGGCGTCTTCGCCGCCGGTCAGGCGCCGAGAAACCCCTCCAGCACGTTCACCGTGTTGATCCCCACCGCCTCGATCGCATAGCCGCCCTCCATGCAGAACACGGTCGGCAGGCCCAGCCCGGCGATGCGCCGCCCGGCATCGGCAAAGTCCGCGCTCTCCAGCTTGAAAAAGCTGATCGGATCGTCCTTGAAGGCGTCCACCCCGAGCGAGACGACCAGCGCCTCCACCCCGGCCGCGCGGATCTTCGCAATCGCGTCGTCTAGCGCCTCGGCCCAGGGGCCGTAGGGCGTGCCGGGGAGCATCGGGTAGTTCAGGTTGGCCCCTTCGCCCGCGCCCGTTCCGCGCTCGTCGGCATAGCCGAGGTAATAGGGGTAGGCGTGGCGCGGGTCGCCGTGGAGCGAGGCGAAGAGCACGTCGGCCCGGTCGTAGAAGATGTTCTGCGTCCCGTTGCCGTGGTGGAAGTCGATGTCGAGCACCGCCACCTTGCCCGCGCCGTCATCGCGGAACATCTGGGCGACCACGGCGGCGTTGTTGATGAAGCAGTAGCCGCCGTACTGGTCGGCGGTGGCATGGTGCCCGGGCGGCCGGCAGAGCGCGAAGGCGGCCTGCGCCCCGGCGGCAACCTGCGCTTGCGCGGATTGCGCCGAGGCCAGCGAGGAGAGCGCCGCGCGCCAGGTGCCGCCGGTGATGGCGGTCTCGGAGGCGTGACAGTAGTAGCCCACCTTGCCGTCGATATACTCCGGGCAGCGGTCGGGGTGCATGCCCCGCGCGGGCATCCCGGCGGCGATGACCTCGCCTTTCATCCCCGCCGCCTTCCACTCGTCCCAGGCGGTTTCGAGAAAGCGCAGGAAGCCCGGATCGAGCAGCTTTTTCACCGGCGCCATGTCGGGGGCGTCGGGCGCCACGATATCGGCCAGGCCCTGCTCCTTGAGGCGGTTCAGCACGTATTCCACCCGGGATGGCCGCTCGTAGGGGGTGACGAACTGCCCGCCGGTCAGCTCGGCCTGGGGAAAGTGCAGGCGGTGGTCCTCGGAGAAGAAGGTGCGCATGGGGGCCTCGCGGGTGGGGTCGGTGCGAGACTAGCAAAGCGGTCGGCGGAGACCACCGCGAAAACACCTGCCACAGGCTGTGCGCCGTCGCGGGGCGCGCGCGCCCTGACATCCGCGGTGGAGGGCGCCGCAGGGCCAGCGCACCGCCAAGCGCCGTCGCCCTGCGCGTCACGGATGTGCTGGAAATCCCTTGGAGGCGCGTAGCGGAATCGGTCCGGTGTGCACGGATGTGTCGGAGTCGTTAAGCCTATGACCGTAAACGAGGGATTACTCATGCATGGGTCAAGAAAACCGGAACGTGGCGCGAATGTGCGGACATGGGCGCGATGAATGCGCCACTGGGCTCTGATCTTCCCACGCCGTCGCACAATGGACCGCCTCGCGGTGTGCGAGGCCTGGCGGGAAGCACCTGCTACCGGCCCGGAGCGGTCCATGGGGCTGCGCAGCCAAAGTCAAGCCGAGCCTGCTCTTTTGCATTGAACGCCGAACGATCCTGCGGGGAGCGACGCTGATCGGCTTCGTGCTTTCGGCCGACCGGTCGGCCTCTAGAATTGCGCCCCCCAGCGCGGGTGTGCATCGTCGATGACCAGCGGGTGCGAGTGGCGGCGGTGTCCTGCGAGGTGCGGATCGTCCAATGGCAGGTTGTCGTGGCTGTGCTCCACCTCCTCCGTCTCACCCGCGCTCCAGAATCGCATCGCGCCCAGGATCGCGGCCGCGGAGAGGGCGGCAAGCAGCCACAGCGCGACGAGAGGGCCAAACCGCGTCATCAGCCAGCCCGACAGCGGATAGGTGACCAGCCAGCAGGCATGGGACAAGGCAAAGTGCGCGGCGAAGAGGGCAGGGCGATCTTCCGGGTGGGCTGAGCGGCGCAACAGCCGCCCCGAGGGGGTTTGCACCGTCGAGGAGCCCAGCCCGACGAACAGCCATGCCGCCAGCAGCATTGTCCAGGTCAGTCCGAAGGCGCCCATTCCCATGGCGAGGGCCACCAGAACGACGACCATCAACCAGGCGCCGGCCAGCATCACCGGCCTGTCGGTCGTTCGATCCAGAAGACGCGGCAAGGCCAGTGCGGCGCTCATCGAGCCTGCGCCAAAGGCAAACATCGTCCACGCAAGTGCGGCCTCTCCCAACCCGAGATCACTGCGCACCAGCACCACCGAGTTGACCAGCACCATCGCACCGGCGGCGGCGACGGCGAGGCTGAGGCAGAGCAGCCCGCGTAGCCTTGGTGTGGCGAGGTAGATGCGCATCCCGCGCGTGGTGCGGTCGTAGATGCCGCGTGGGGCAGAAGGCTTCGGGCTCGGCAGCATCACCGAGACCACCAGCAGGGCCGAAGCGACGAACCCCGCCGCCGTGCCGAGAAACAGGGTGCCGGAGCTCATCAGCAGCAGGAGCAGCGCCGCCAGCGTGGGCGAGATGATGTTCTCGAGGTCGTAGGCCAGCCGCGAGAGCGAGAGGGCGCGGGTGTAGCGATCTTCTTCCGGCAGGACGTCGGGGATGGTGGCCTGAAACGTTGGCGTGAAGGCGGCGGAGGCGGATTGCAGCACGAAGATCAGGACGTAGACCTGCCACACCTCCGTCACGAACGGCAGGCAGACGGCAGCCCCGGCGCGGATCAGATCGAGCCCCACCAGAAAGCCTCTCCGGTTCACTCGGTCGGCGAAGGCTCCGGCGATGGGCGCGATACCGACGTAAGCCACCATCTTGATTGTGAAGACCGTGCCCAGGACCATTGCCGCGCCGTCCCCGGCCAGGTCGTAGGCCAGCAGGCCAAGGGCAACCGTCGCCAACCCTGTGCCCAGCAGGGCCACGACCTGAGCAAGAAAGAGGTGGCGATAGGTGCGGTCTGCGAGAATGTCGAGCATGTGTGCCTCAAAGGTAGCGGGAGATCGCCTTCAGTTCGTCCCGGTCCGCCGGGTCGTCGCCATCAAGGCAGTGGTCCATGTGGTCATGGATCAGAGCCTGCTTGGCATTGCGCAGGGCGCTTTCCACGGCTTGCAGCTGTTGGGCCACATCGAGGCAGCCGCGCCCTTCCTCGATCATGCCGATGACGGAGCGAAGGTGCCCCTCGGCGCGTTTGAGCCGGGCTATGACCTTGGGGTGGCTTGCATGGATGGCAGGTCTTGTCATGGGGCAGGGATAACCTCCCCCGGAGGATAGCACAAGACACGGACACCAGGGCAGAGACGGGCCAGACATGCGACGGGGCAGTGGGCAGATCGGCAGTGCAGGAGGCGTGTTGGCCTGCTTTCTGCCCTTGCCCGCGTGGTCTGGCCCATCGCTCCCGCCTCCGACCATGGGCCCGAGCTCCCTCAGGTCATCGCCGACCATGTCGAGATGGTCGAAACCCACGGCCACTCGCATGGGCTGGAGGAAGATGTCGCCGGACCGAGATGGGCGAGATCAGGCAGCAGCTCCATGAGGAGGCCGAAGCAGGCCGCCATGTGGAAGCTGGTGATGACCGAAGGCCGGACCGCGCAATACCTTATGACCGTGGAAGGGGGTCGGGTGACCTTCGACCTTCACGGCCATGGCTCCGGCAAGTCGATCATCTACGAAAAGGGGCGCGGCTCCAACGGCGCTGAAGGCGAAATCATCGCGGCCTTCGACGGTGAACACGGTTGGTTCTGGCGCAACCGCGACAACGCCGATGCGACCGTGACTGCCCAGGTTCGCGGCGACGACAGCGAGGTCAAGGACGCGAGCTGAGACCGGAAGCTGCCATTTCCGCGTTTCGCGGCAAGTGGCAGCTCACCGACGGGCCAGAGCCCGGCCGTGGTGCTGCACGACACCAAGACGGTGAGACAGAAGGTCAGGGCCATAGAAGCCCAGAGGATGGGGTGGAGCAAAAGCAGACTACTCAGGCAATTTCCGAGACGGCGCTGCCGCGCCGCGCTCGATTTCGCCCAAGTCATTGAAATTGTCTGGAGGCGAGTACCGGAATCGAACCGGTGTGCACGGATTTGCAATCCGCTGCGTAACCACTCCGCCAACTCGCCGTCCCTGGGTGGTGCAGCGGGAGGTAGCCGGTTTCGGGGGCTGTTTCAAGAGGGGTCGAAGGTGGCGAGCAACCTGTCGGTGTGGGCTTCCATCAGGGCGGGGGCGGAGGCGTTGAACATCCGGATGCGGCCGGTGTGGAGCAGCAGGAGCAGGCCGGTGGCCTGGGCGAAGGTCTCCACCGTGGCGCCCTGGGCCGCTTCGGGCGTGGCGCCGAGGGCGCGCGCGGCCTCATCCAGCGGGGCGAGGGCTGCCGCCAGTGCCGCGTTCAGCGCCTCGTCGCGGGCGCGCCCGAGGCCCGCGGGGCGCATGCCGCCGCGCAGCAGGTAGAAGCCGAGGTCGAGATCGCGGGGGTTTTCGGCGTAGTAGCCGAAGAAAGCCATGGCGGCGGCGCGGAACTTCGCCGCGCCTGCAAGCCCGGTGCAGGCCCCGCGCACCGCTGCGCCCAGCCGCTCGAGCGTGCGCCCGAGCATCTCGGCGTAGAGCGCCTCCTTGCTGTCGAAGTGAAAGTAGAGCGCCGCCGGGGTGTAGCCTGCCGCCTGTGCGACGGCCCGCAGGCTTGCGCCCTCCAGCCCGGCCTCGGCAAACACGCCCTCCGCCGCCTCGAGGATTGCCTCGCGCTTCGCTGCAGTCGCCCTTCTGGCCATGACGTTCCGGTGTCGCCCCTTGACAGACTCGAACAGTGCCCGAAAAATCTAACGGTGTTCGAATTCACGCGCAAGCCGGGGAGGGCCAGCCATGCTGATGACGGCGGAGGACTATCGGGAGAGCCTGCGGAGCCTGAGCCCGCGGGTCTTCGTGAACGGGGAGCGGGTGGAGTGCGTGGCAGATGATCCGCGGCTCGCGCCCGGCATCAACGGCGTGGGGGTGACCTACGACTTTGCCCACGAGCCCGCCCACCGCCGCCTGATGACCGCCCGGCAGGGCGGCCGCACCGTCAACCGGATGTTGCACGTGGATGAAACCTGCGCCGACCTGCTCGACAAGCTCGAGGCGGTGCGGCTGGTCTGCAAGGTCTCGGGCTGCGCCCAGCGGTACCTGAGCCACGATGCGCTCGCGGGTTTTCACATGGCCACCCACCGCGCCGATGCGGTGCATGGCACCGACTACCACGCCCGCTTTCTCGCCTATCTGGAGGAGGTGCAGCGCCGCGATCTCACCCTCGGCGTGGCGATGACCGATGCCAAGGGCGACCGCAGCAAGCGCCCCGCCGACCAGCCCAACCCCGATACCTACGTCCATGTCACCGAGCGCCGCGATGGGGGCATCGTGATCCGGGGCACCAAGGCCATCGTCACCGGCGCGCCCTACATGCACGAGTTCCTCGTCATGCCCTGCCGCACCCATCGCCCCGAGGATGCCGCCTGCGCCGTGGCCTGCGCGGTGCCGGTGGACGCAGAGGGCGTGACCATCGTGGCCAAGCCCGCGGGGCGGCCCGGAGAGGCGGCGGCAAAGTTCTCGGCGCGCTATGGCCAGTCGGTCGGGGTGGTGATCTTCGACGATGTCTTCGTGCCGCACGAGCGGGTCTTCCTCGATGGCGAGGTCGAGGAGGCGGGCCATCTCACCACCTCCTATGCCACCCACCACCGGCAAAGCTGCATCGGCGCGCGGGCGGGCTTTGGCGACCTGCTGATCGGGGCCGGGGCGATGATGAGCGAGGCCAACGGGCTCGACCCGGAGCGCCACGGCCATATCCGCGACGCGATGGTGGACCTCATCACCATCACCGAGAGCTTCTTTGCCTGCGGCGTGGCGGCCTCGGTCTATGGCGTTGCCTCCGAGAGCGGCACGGTGATGCCGGAGCCGGTATTTGCCAATGTCGGCAAGCTGCTGCTGGCCACCAGGATCTACGACATGCACCGGCTGGCCCATTACGTCTCGGGCGGTCTCGTGGTGGCGCTGCCCGGTCCCGACGAAGACCACAACCCCCAGACCGCGGCCTCGCTCGCCGCCGTGCTGGGCGGGCGGGGCGACATTCCGGCCGAGCGCCGCGCCGAGGTGGCGCGGTTCATGGAGGACCTGACCGTGTCGCATCAGGCCGGGTGGTACTCGGTCATCTCGCTCCACGGCGGCGGCTCGCCCGAGGCGATGAAGCGCGAGATCTGGCGCAATTACCCGGTCGGGGAGCGGGCCGACCTGGTGGGCCAGCTGATCGACCGCGGCGTCTATGACGCAGGCCAGAGGGTGAGCCGCCAGCCGGGGCGGTGCTGCGCGCGCGGCTGCGAGGCGCCCGACCGGATCGCCCCGGAGGCGGCGGAGTAGGGCGGGGCCATCGTTTCGGTTCGAGAAACAACGCCGGGGCGCCGCACCCTTGCGGTGCGAATCGCGGCGACTGTGCGCATCCGTCGTGTTGCCTCCCTGCGCGTTTCGTGGCACTTCTAGAAAAGCCAAGCGAACCGAAGAGTTTACTTCAGATGAGCGTTTACGAAGCCCGCCGCACGATGATGGTCGACAACCAGGTCCGGCCATCCGACGTGACCAAGTTCCCCATCATCGACGCGATGCTGAAGATCCGCCGCGAGGTCTTTGTGCCCGATGAGAAGCGCGAGGCCGCCTACATGGGCGAGAATCTCGCGCTGGCGCCGGACCGGGTCATGCTGGAGCCGCGCACCTTTGCCAAGATGCTCGACGCGCTCGACATCGCGCCCACCGAGATGGTGCTCGATGTGGGCTGCGGGCTGGGCTACTCCTCGGCGGTGCTGGCCGAGCTGGCAGATACGGTGATCGCGCTGGAGGAGGAGGAGAGCCTGGCCTCCGAGGCCGAGGCCATTCTCGCCCGCGAGGAAGTGATGAACGCCGTGGTCCTGACCGGGCCGCTGGCCGAGGGTGCCGCCAAGCACGGCCCCTATGACGTGATCGTCGTCGAAGGTGGCGTGGGCACCCTGCCCGAAACGCTGGCCGGCCAGCTCAAGGAGGGCGGGCGCATTGCCTGCATCCTGATGGAAGGCGGCCTCGGCACCGTGAAGGTCGGCACCTGCACCGGGGGGCGCATCGCGTGGCGCTTCGCCTTCAATGCCACGGCGCCGGTGCTTCCCGGCTTCGAGACGGTGCGCGATTTCGCCCTCTGAGAGGGCTGCGCGGCCGGTGGGAAACGCCGGTTCGCGCACATCAACAACCGCGCCGGATTTGGCGCAAAGGGGAGGGCCGAAATGGCACGTCTTCCGAATTTCCGCAAAGGGCTGACGGTGCTCGCGCTGGCCGGGGCGACGATGCTCTCGCCGGTCGCGCTGGCCGCCGAAACGCTCACCGATGCGCTCATCACCGCCTATCGGCACAGCCATATCCTCGATCAGCAGCGGGCGCTCCTGCGGGCCGCCGACGAAGACGTGGCCATCGCGCTGGCCGACCTGCGGCCGATCATCGCCTTCTCCGCCGGGGCCACGGCCTCGGCCACCACCAACTACGAGCTGGGCGCCACGGTCACGCTCGGCGCCTCGATGACGCTCTTCGACAACGGCGCCACCCGGCTCGGCGTGGAGGTGCAGAAGGAGACCGTGCTGGCCACCCGCGAGGCGCTGGTCAACTTCGAGCAGCAGGTGCTGCTCGCCGCCGTGCAAGCCTACATGGACGTGACCTCCGCCTCCGAGAGCCTGGCGCTGGCGCAGTCCAACGTGCGGCTGACCAACCAGCAGCTCCGCGCCGCCCGTGACCGGTTCGAGGTGGGCGAGGTGACCCGCACCGAGGTGGCCCAGGCCGAGGCCCAGCAGGCCGCGGCCAACAGCAACGTGGCCTTCGCCGCGGGCCAGCTCGAGATCGCGCGCGAGAGCTACCGCGTGGCCGTGGGCAGCTACCCCAAGGGGCTGGCCCCGCCGCCGGCGCCGCCCAAACTGCCCGCCTCGATCGAGGCCGCCCAGGCGATCGCGGTGCGCACCCATCCGCTGATCCGGCAGGCCCAGCACACCGTGGCCGCCTCCGAGCTCGGCATCAAGCGGGCCGAGGCGGCGATGAAGTTCACCGTCGACGGCTCCGCCAACCTCAGCTTCGACGACGAGGGCAACGACCGTTCGAGCTTCGGGCTGACGATGAACCAGCCGATCTACGCCGGCGGCAAGCTCTCGGCGCAGGTCCGCAAGGCGCGCAACCAGACCGAGGCCAACCGCGCGGCGCTCCTGAGCACCACGCACAACGTGCAGCAGCTCGTCGGCAACGCCTGGGCCAACCTGCGGGTGGCCGTGGCGCAGCTTTCGGCCACCGAGCAGCAGATCCGCGCCGCAACCGTGGCCTACCGGGGCGTGCAGGAAGAGCAGAACCTCGGCGCCGCCACCACGCTCGACGTGCTCGACGCCCAGCAGGACCTGCTCGATGCGCAATCGGCCCGGATCGACGCGCAGGCCCAGCAGTATGTAGCACTTTATTCACTTCTTTCTGCGATGGGTCTCCTGACCGTGGAGCACCTGGGCCTGGGCATCCAGACCTATGATCCCGCGGCGTATTACAACGCGGTCAAATCCGCGCCGGCGCAGCGCTCCCGCCAGGGGCAGCAGCTCGATCGCGTGCTGGAACGTCTTCAGCACGATTGACCGGCTGGCGCGGCCATGGGCCGCGGCAGTTGTGCGCTGCGCTCCGAGAAGTTAACCTCTGACCGGAAACCCCGGTCGGCCCCGTATCGGCCCGCGCCCGCTGCCGTGTCCGGCGGGTCACGGCTTGCGGAAAAGCATGAGCGAAAGGGCAGATGCGTCACCCACCCACGAGATTCTGCGGGATATGGTGAGGGTCGTCGCGGCGAGAGGTGTAGATGTCTGATCCGATGTCCAATGTTGAAATCGAGGATGTGCTCTCTTCCATCCGCCGCCTGGTGTCGGAAAACGCCACGCGCCCGCGCCCTGCGGCTGCGCCCGATCCCGAGCCCGATCTCGAGGATGAGCCCGATGCCCTGGTGCTGACCCCGTCGCTGCGGGTGGGCGAGGCGGCCGAGGCCGGGGAGGAGCCGGCAGACGAGGCCGCAGGCCCGGCCGGGCCCGAGGATGAGGCCCCCGATGCGGGGGCAGAGACCGCGCTCGATGCCTCCTGGGCGGAGCTGGCCGGCAGCGAGGCGGGGCAGTCGCGGGCGGCCGATGTGGCGGATGACGCGCTGCTCTCGCGGGTGGCCGAGCTGGAATCGGCCTTCGACGACGGCGACAGCTTCGAGCCGGACGGGTCGGAGGTTGCGGCCCCCGAAGAGGCTTACGACTGGGACGACGACGCCACCGAAGACGCGGTGATCGACCTCTCCACGCCCGATGTGCCCTCGGGGCGCCTGCACTTCACGCGGATCACCCCCGAGGCGGACGATGTGGCCGCGACGGAGGAGGAGCCCGCGCTGGCCGAGGCCGATTGGGACGAGACCGCCGAGATCGAGGTGGAGGAGGAGCCCGCCGCCGAGGAGAGCTGGCCCGAGCCCGAGGAGGACTGGACGGCGCCCGAACTGCCCACCCCCGAGGAAAACGACGCGGGCGCGACCGTGACGCCGCTGGTGTTTCGCAGCAGCCACCGTGGCGCGGCCGCCGCGCAGCCGGTGGAGGATGCCGAGGAGATCGCGCCCGAGCCAGACCCCGAGCCAGAGCCTGAAGAGGTGCTGGAGCGCGAGGCGCTGGCGGAGCAAGACGCCGCGCTCGAGGGTTATGTCATCGGCACGGAGGCCCGCGACGCGGCCTCGGACGAGGACGACCATGACCCCTGGCACGATGACGAGGACGACGACACGTCTGTCGCCGCCTTCGCCGCCGAGGGCGCGCCGGCGGCGATCGACGAGGCCCGGCTGGCCGACCTGGTGGCCGAGGTGGTGCGCGCCGAGCTGCGCGGCCGCATGGGCGAGCGCATTACCCAGAACGTCCGCAAGCTGGTGCGCCGCGAGATCGCCCGCGCGCTGGAAACCCGCGGCATCCGCTAGACCCGCGCCCTGACACGAAAAAGCGCCGGCTCAAGGGCCGGCGCAATTTCAAGGCAGCTTGGCAGAAATTCGGTGTTGTGGATCAGGCAGCTTCGGCCTGCTCGGCGGCGTGACGACGCTCGCTCTCCTCGCGCGACAGCGCGACGGAGGTGCGAACACCCTTGCCGACAAATTCCATGAGCCCGCTCACGACCCGCTCGTTAGGGTCGATCCCGGCGCAGCTCAGCACTTCACGGCCGTCGCGCGACCGCGCCCAACGCGCGATCTGCTCGGGGCCGTTGCCGTATTTCTTGTCATCCGCAATGGCATCATCCAGAGCCGCAAGAACAACCGCTGCAAAGAGTTTGCGAGCGCGTTGGCCCTGTTCCTGGTTGAAAGCCGTGCCGTCGACAAAGTCAATCATGCGTTTTCCTTGTTTTTCTTGGTCTTGGGGGTTTGGCGTATGGGGCAATATGGCGGTTTCGGCGCGATTCGATATGCCGCCTAAGTCATGGCAGCTATGCGCTCAGATCATAACTCTACGTCATCCATCACCGTATTTAGTCCGCTTGTCAGCCCAACAGCGGCAAGATATAGGTCCGGCCAAACCCCTTTCAAGATTTTGTCAAGGTTTCGCCACAATGCCCAAGATCAACGGAAATGAAATTCGCCCGGGCAACGTGCTCGAGCACAACGGCGGCCTCTGGGTCGCGGTGAAGGTCGATCACGTGAAGCCCGGCAAGGGCGGCGCCTTCGCCCAGGTCGAGATGAAGAACCTGCGCAACGGCTCCAAGCTCAACGAGCGCTTCCGCTCCGCCGACAAGGTCGAGCGCGTGCGCCTGGAGCAGAAAGACCAGCAATTCCTGTATGAAACAGACGGTATGCTGGTGTTCATGGACAGTGACACCTACGAGCAGATCGAGCTTCCGGCCGACCTGCTGGGCGAGCGCCGGCCGTTCCTTCAGGACGGCATGACCATCCATATCGAGTATTACGAAACCGAGGCTTTGAACGCGACGCTGCCGCAGAAAGTGACCTGCAAGGTGGTCGAGACCGAGCCTGTCGTGAAGGGCCAGACGGCCGCCAACAGCTTCAAGCCCGCGGTGCTCGACAATGGTGTCAAAGTCATGGTGCCGCCCTTCGTCGGCCCCGATGAAGACATCATCGTGAACACCGAAACGATGGAGTATGCGGAGCGCGCCTGACGGGGCGGCCGCAACACTCTGTTTCCACCTGAACGTGTGCTGCGCGGTCGGCGAAGTCTCGCCGATTGTGCGGTAGAATTCCGCTCAATTCGCGGTCAGGGCCGGTGTCCGTCCCATGAAACCGCGGCGTCGCCTGCCGTCATCGGCCCTGCGGCGCGGTCGAACCGGAGCCAGGCCAGCCCCTTGCCGCCCGATTGGGTGTAGAGCACGCCTGCCGGTTTGTCGCCCGCGAGGATCTCGCTTCCCACCGGCGCGGCGCCTTCCACGGTGACCTGCACCAGCCCCTTCTTCAGCTCTGTCTTGTGCTTCATCCGGGCGGTGACCTCCTGGCCGACGTAGCAGCCCTTGCGGAAATCGACGCCGTGCAGTCGCTCGAAGCCCAGCTCCAGCGGGTAGCTCTCGTTCGGCACCAGCTCGATCCCGGTTTCGGGCACGACAAGCGCCACGCGCAAGGCCTCCCAGTCGGTATCGTCGCCCGGCGTGCCGTCGTAGGTGCGCCAGCCCATCGCCGGATCGCGCGGGTCGGGCAGGGCGCCCTCGGGGGCGGGGCCTGTGCCGCGGGTCATCACAAGCTCGGTCTCCTCGATCTGCACATCGGCGCGCAGCCGGTACATCCTGAGCCGTTTGGCGAGGTCCGCGGCCAGCGGCGTGGCCACGTCGAGCAGAACGGCATCGCCCGCGGGCACGAGGAAGAAGTCGGCCAGGTACTTGCCCTGCGGCGTCAGCAGCGCGGCCCAGACCGCGCCACGCTCCAGCCTCTTCACGCTGTTGGTGACGAGGTTCTGCAGAAAGTCGAGCCGGTCGGCGCCGGTGATGCGAAAGACGGTGCGATCCATGGGCGGCAACATAGGGCGTCAGGCCTCGTCGGCGAATTGCAGGCGGTAGAGCTCGGCATAGGCACCGCCCTTGTCCAGCAGCGCCTCGTGGGTGCCTTCCTCGACGACGCGGCCGGCCTGCATCACCAGGATGCGGTCGGCGCCCCGCACGGTCGAGAGCCGGTGGGCGATGACCAGCGTGGTGCGGCCCTGGGCCAGCTCGTCGAGCGCCGCCTGCACCACCGCCTCGCTCTTGGTGTCGAGCGCCGAGGTGGCCTCGTCGAGCAGCAGGATCGGGGCATCGCGCAGCAGGGCACGGGCGATGGCGATGCGCTGGCGCTGGCCGCCCGAGAGGCTGGAGCCGCGCGGCCCGGCGGGCGAGTCGAGCCCTTCGGGGAAGTCTCTCACGAAATCCGTCACATGGGCGCCCCGGAGCGCCGCCTCGAGCCGCTCCTCCGACACCTCGCTGCCCAGCACGATGTTCTCGCGCAGCGTGTCGTCAAAGAGCAGCGCCTCCTGGCTGACCATCGAGAACTGTGCCCGGAGGTCGGGCAGGCCCAATGCGTCGATCGGCGTGCCGCCGAGGGTGATGGTGCCCGAGGACGGGTCCACCAGCCGGGTCAGCAGGTTGAAGACGGTCGATTTGCCCGCGCCCGAGGCCCCGACCAGCGCCGTCGTCTCGCCGGCCCTGGCCACCAGCGACAGCCCGTTGAGCACCTGTGCCTCGCCATAGCTGAGGTGCACGTCCTTGAACTCGATGTCGCCGGGCGAGACCGCCCGCGGCGCGGCGGGGGAGGTGAGCGAGGGGCGCACGTCGAACATCTCGCGGACCCGTCCGAGGCTCACCTGCGCGGCCTGCCAGACGCCGCTGATCTGGCCCAGCCGCCGCAGCGGCTCGAAGGCCAGCGCCATGGCGGTGAAGAAGCTCATGAACTCGCCCACGGTCTTTTCGCCGTCCATGATCTCGCGGCCGCCGTAGATGAGCACGGCGAAGAAGCCGATGCCGGTCATGATGTCGATGAGCGCGGGCACCGCGGCGCGGCCGAACTGGTTGCGCACCTCCGCATCCACCCGCTCGGCGGCGAGCCCGTCGAACTGGCGCGACTGGTAGTCCTCCAGCCGGTTGAGCTTTATCGGGTTGATGCCGTGGAACACCTCGTCGAGGCGGACCGACATGTGCTGCGCCAGCACGCGGTTCCGCAGGGCGGTGCGGCGGATGAAGGACTGCACCAGCAGGGTGGGGGCCACCAGCAGCGGCGTGCCCATCAGGGCCACCAGCGTCCATTGCCAGTCGATCCAGAGCACCACGGCGAGCAGCGAGACCAGCGCCACCACGTCGCGGCCCAGCCCGGTGATGACGACGCTGGCGACCTCGCGCACGGCGCCGGTGTCGTTGCTGACGCGCTCGATCAGCGCACCGGGCGGGTTGCGCCCGTGCCAGGTGGTGTCGAGCCGCATCAGGTGGGCCACCAGCCGCGTCTTCATCTTGTAGATGACCTTCGAGGCCACGCGGGCGAGCAGCAGCTTCTGGCCGACAGACGTGGCGGCCCGGATGAAGAAGATGGCGAGAATGCCGAGGCCCACCGCCCAGAGCGCGCCGCTCTCGCCGGCCACGAAGACGGCGTCGAACATCGGCTTCATCATGTAGCTGAGAAAGCCCAGCATCGAGCCTTCGACCGCCATCAGCAGCCCCGCCCCGACGAGCGCGGGCCAGTGCGGGCGCAGGTAGCCGCGCCAGAGCCAGGAGAGGGAGCCCTCGGGCTTCACGCAGCCTCCTTCCGGCCCCGCGCGGCAAAGCTGCGTTCGAGGGCCTTGGGGTCATACTCGTTGAGCAGCCAGTCCTCCATGCCGATGCCGGTGGCGATGTGCCGGGCCTCCCACACGTCCACCAGGTGGTCGCAGACGCCGGTCTTGGTCCACTTCAGGTGCAGGTAGCGCGGCGAGAGGTGCTTGCGCGCCTCGGCGATGGAGGATTTCTCGACGATCAGCTTGTAGAGCACCGAGGCCAGCCCGGCCCGGTCTGCGCCCGACTTGCAGTGCATCACGAAGGGCTTGTCGATGGTCTTGAGCGTGTGGACGAGGTTGATCATCTCCTCGCGGGTGGCCGGGCGCCGCGCGTAGATCTTGGCCACCACGAGGTTGAGCCCGAGCTCGCGGCAGGCTTCCTCCTCGAAGAGCCAGGGCGAAAAGCCGCTTTCGTCGCCGCGCAGGTTGAGCACCGTGGTGATCCCCATGGCCTTGTATTTCTTCAGCCGCTCCGGCCCCGGGTGGTTGGAGCGGTAGACGCCCTCGGCCACCTTGTCGAAGTTGGTCCAGAAGGTGCGCAGCCAGGCGTGGTCGAACAGGTGAAAATGCCACAGCGCCTGCCGACGCTTCTCCGGGGTGGAGATATCGTCACCAAAGGAGGTGCGGATCGCGCGCTCCTTCCGTTTCAGCCATTTCTTCAGCCCGTCCAGCATGGGGCTCCTTTCATCGGGTCTCGCGGGGCATAGCGGTTGCGGGAAGGCCAAACAAGCACACGTGGTGTTGACGCCGCGCAGAACGGGCATAAGGTGCCCGTCCGAAACCCCTCCCCGGAGCCTGCCCATGACCCTCGCACACGGCCGCGAATACCTCGCCATCCCCGGCCCATCTGTGATGCCCGACCGCGTTTTGCAAGCCATGCACCGGGCCGCGCCGAACATCTACGAGGGCGCGCTGGCCGATATGGTGGATGCGATGATCCCCGATCTGAAGGCGGTGGCCCGGACAAAGCACCATGCGGCGATCTACATCTGCAACGGCCACGGGGCCTGGGAGGCGGCGCTGACCAATGTGCTCTCGCGCGGCGACCGGGTGCTGGCGCTCTGCACCGGGCGCTTTACCCACGGCTGGGCCGATGTGGCAGTGAAGCTCGGCGCCGAGGTGGAGCGGCTCGATTTCGGCAACCAGGGCACCGTCGACCACGCGACCTTTGCCGAGGCGCTGGCCGCCGACAAGGCCCATGCGATCAAGGCCGTGCTGGTGGCCCATGTCGATACCGCCACCTCCGTGCGCAACGACATCAAGGCCCTGCGCGACATCCTCGACAAGGCCGGCCACCCGGCGCTGCTCTGCGTCGACTGCATCGCCTCGCTGGCCTGCGACACCTTCGAGATGGATGCCTGGGGCGTCGACGTGATGATCTCGGCCTCGCAGAAAGGGCTGATGACCCCGCCGGGACTCGGCTTCGTCTGGTTCAACGACCGTGCCGATGCGGCCCATGCCCGGGCCGACATGGCGACGCTCTACTGGGACTGGACGCCACGGTCGCGGCCCGAGTTCTTTTACCAGTATTTCGGCGGCACCGCCCCCACGCATCACCTCTACGGGCTGCGCGAGGCGCTGACGATGATCGGCGAAGAGGGGCTGGAGAATGTCTGGGAGCGCCACCGCCGCCTCGCCGGTGCGGTCTGGGCGGCCGTCGCGGCCTGGGGGCAGGGCGGGCCGCTGCGGTTCAACGTGGAGGATCCGGCGCTGCGGACCCATGCCGTCACTGCGCTTTCGATCGGCCGCGAGAACGGCAAGCGGCTGCGCAACTGGCTCACCGAGAACACCGGCGTGACGCTGGGGATCGGGCTGGGCATGTATCGCCGCGACGATCCGGAGGGCGACGGCTTTTTCCGGATCGGGCACATGGGCCACCTGAACAGCCACATGGTGCTGGGCGTGCTCGGCTCGATGGAGGCGGGGATGACGGCGCTCGGAATCGACCACGGGCGCGGCGCGCTCGAGGCCGCCGCGCGGGCCTGCGCCTGAGCGGGCAGGCTACCGCCTGAGCCGGGCGATGGCGCGGTCGAGCCCGGTGCTCACCAGCGCCACCCCGAGCCAGCCCCAGAGCGCCGCGACCAGCACCAGCACCCAGAACAGGGTGAACCCCGCGCTGACGAGAAAGGGCAGGGTGTAGTTTTCAACCCGGCCGATGGGGCGATGGCTCATGGGGGCGGTCTCCGGTGCATGGCGCAAGCCTAGCAACGGTCTACGCCGCAACGAGTCTCATTTTCGTGAAGGGGTCAGCCGATGGCGGCGATGGCCTGCGGCAGCACCCGTTCCAGCACGGCAAGGTCCGCTTCGGGGGCGGCGGAGATGCGGATGCAGCGGTCCTGCGGGGCGGCGAAGGGCATCCGGACGAACACGCCGCGCCGGCCCAGCTCCGCCACCAGCGCCTTGGCCCGCACCGCGCCGCCGCCGCAGTCGAGCGCGACGAAGTTGGTGGCCGAAGGCAGGGGAAGGAGGCCGTTGGCCTCGGCGATCCCGGCGATCCGCCGCCGCGCGGCCTCGACCTCGCCCTGCACCCGGGCCAGGTGCGCGGTGTCGGCCAGCGCCGCCAGTGCCCCCGCCTGCGCCACCCGGCCCAGGCCGAAGTGGTTGCGGATCTTGTCGAAGGCGCGGATCAGCTCGGGATGGCCCACCGCGTAGCCCACCCGCAGGCCCGCCAGGCCATAGGCCTTTGAAAAGGTGCGCAGCCGGATCACGCCCTCGTCGGAGGGGTCGAGCGGCAGCAGGTCGTCCTCGGGGGCGAACTCCACATAGGCCTCGTCGAGCACCAGCAGGCAGCCGCCGGGCAAGGCGGCGCGCATCGCGGCCAGCCGCTCGGCGCCGTGAAAGCTGCCCATCGGGTTGTCGGGGTTTGCGAGGTAGACCATCTTGGCCCCCACCTCGGCAGCCTTTGCCACCAGCGCCTCGGGGTCTTCGGCGTCATCGCGGTAGGGCACCTTGTGCAACACGCCGCCAAAGCCCGCGACGTGGAAGTTGAAGGTGGGGTAGGCGCCGTCCGAGGTCACCACCGCATCGCCGGGGCTCACCAGCAGGCGGGCGATGTAGCCCAGCAGGCCGTCGATCCCTTCGCCCGCGATCACCGCGTCGGGCTCCACGCCGAGGTGGTTGGCCAGCGCCCGGCGCAGGTCGTGCATCTCGGGGTCGCCATACATCCAGGCGCCGCGCGCCGCTTCGCCGATGGCGCGGATCGCGGCAGGCGAGGGGCCGAAGCCCGATTCGTTGGCGCCCAGCCGGGCGTCGAAGCTGCGGCCACGGGCGCGCTCCTGCGTCTCGGGGCCCACGAAGGGCACGGTGGAGGGCAGGGCGTTGGCCAGGTCGGTATAGCGCGGATGTGTCATGGGGCGGGATTTGCGCCGAAATTCCCCACCGGGGCAAGAGGGTTGATGGGGCGGGGGCGGCTGCCTAGGGTGGCCGCCGAACGCAGAGGGAGGCCCGATTTGCCCGACTATCTCGAAAGCCCCGAGGGCCGCCGCATCGCCTATCACCGCTCCGAGGGCTCCGGGCCCGGCGTGGTCTTCCTGGGCGGGTTCAAGAGCGACATGCAGGGCACCAAGGCCGTGCACCTCGAGGCCTGGGCCAGGGCGCGGGGCCGCGCCTTCCTGCGGTTCGACTATTCCGGCCACGGCGAGAGCTCGGGCGCCTTCACCGAGGGCGCGATCGGCGACTGGGCCGAGGATGCCGCCGCCGCGATCACCGCACTCACCGAGGGGCCGCAGGTGCTGGTGGGCTCGTCGATGGGCGGCTGGATCGCGCTGCTGATGTGCCGGCGGCTGGGCGCCAGGGTGGCCGGGCTCGTTACCATCGCCGCCGCGCCCGACTTCACCGAAGACAGCATGTGGGCGGGCTTTTCCGAGGCGCAGAGGGCCGAGCTGGCGCGCGAGGGCCGGGTGGCCCTGCCGTCGGACTACGGCGAGCCCTACATCATCACCCGCCGCCTGATCGAGGAGGGCCGCCGCCAGCTGGTGCTGCGCGGGCCCCTGCCGCTGCCCTTCCCGGTGCGGATGCTGCAGGGCACCGCCGACGCCGACGTGAGCCAGGAGGTGGCCCTGCGCCTGCTCGCCCATGCCGAGGGCGACGATATCCGGCTCACGCTGGTCAAGGGCGCCGATCACCGCTTTTCGGCCCCGCCGCAACTGGCGCTGATCGAACAGGCGGTAGACGAGGTGCTGGCCGCCCTCGGAGCCGCCTGAGATGCCGCCCTGGCTGCGCTGGCTGCTTGCGCTTTTCCTGCTTGTCGCGGGGCTCTGGTGGCTTGCCCCGCGCACGCCCGTCGAGACCGAAATCTCCTTTGATCCGGGCCAGATCGGGGCGGATGTGGAGGCATACCTTGCCGCACGGGAGATGCAGTTTTCCGATATCGTGCCGGGCACCGAGAAGCAGGTGATCTGGGCCGGCGAAAGCGGCGCCAGGACCCCGCTCGCCGTGCTCTACATCCACGGCTATTCCGCCGCCGCGCCCGAGATCGCCCCGGTCCCGCAGCAGGTTGCCCGGGCACTGGGGGCGAACCTGCACTTCACCCGCCTCGCGGGCCACGGGCGCAGCGCCGATGCCATGGCCGAACCTTCGGCGGGCGACTGGCTGGAAGACATGGCCGAGGCGCTGGCCGTGGCCGACCGGATCGGCGAGCAGACGCTGATCCTCGCCACCTCCACCGGGGCCACGCTGGTCACCTCAACGGCCGCCGAGCACCCCGAGGCGATGGCCCGGGTGAAGGGCATGGTGTTTGTCTCCCCCAACTTCGCCGTCAATTCGCGGGCGGCCTTTCTGTTGCGGGCGCCCTTCGTCGCCCATTGGCTGCCGCTGGTGATGGGCGAGCGCCGCGGCTTCACCCCGCTGAACGAGGCGCAGGCCCGCTACTGGACCGAGGAATATCCGGTCGCCGCGCTGCTGCCGATGGCCGCGCTGGTCCATCACGCCCGCACCGCCGACCACGCCCGCATCACCACGCCCGCGCTGTTCTGGTTTTCCGACGCGGATGCGGTGGTCGATGCCCGCGCCACCCGCGCTGTTGCCGCGCGCTGGGGCGGGCCTGTCACGCTGCTTTCGCCGGAGCTGACCGAGGCCGATGACCCCTCGGCCCATGTCATCGCGGGCGACATCGTCAGCCCCGGCCAGACCGCCGCCACCACCGCCGCGATCCTCGACTGGATGAAGAGTTTGTAAAACCCCGCCGCCGCAGTTGATTGCCCGCGCACGGATGGCTACCCTCTGCCGCGTGGGAGAAATTTCGGCTCCCCGCATCAGACCCCTTCATTTCCAATGACCTGAGAGACTCTCATGAATCATGAAGCCAAAAAGATCCTTCTCCGCACGCTGACCGAACAGGTTGTGACCGAAACCCTGAAGGTGAACGCGGGCGCGAGCGTCAAGTCGACCTCCACCAAGCATGGCGAGATCATGGCCAAGGTGGCCCGCTGGCAGCAGCAGCTCGAGGGCATCCGCCGCGACCTGCGCTCCTCCGAGGGCCTCCTGAGCGTGCGCTACGGCAACCCGCGCAAGCTCGACTACGCGGGCCGCCAGTCGCTGCGCTCGCACCAGGCCAACATCGCCGGCCTGCGCCAGCAGGCGCTGGTGCTGGCCCAGGCCATCGCCGACCTGCTCGCCGCCATGACCGGCCCCGACCTCGCCTGGGAGGCGCTGGGCAAGGCCTTCGAGAAGCTGGTGGACGGCGGCGACGATCTCGGCCTGACCGCGCAGGAAAGCCAGGAGCTGACCGCTACCATCAAGCAGCTCGATCCGGGCGGCGGCGGCACGGATTACATCCCGGCGCCTACGATGATGACCGACATCATCACGCTCTGCATCGCGCTCTTTGTCATCCTGACCCGGAAGAAGAGCTAGACGTTCATTTTTTGTTCGCCTAACCTGCCGGGGCATCTCGGGAGACGGACATGGAACAGCGGATCAGCCTCATCACCCTCGGGGTGCACGACCCCGAGGCTGCGGCGGCCTTCTACGAGGCGCTTGGCTGGCAGCGTGTCGAGGCGCCCGATGGCGTGATCGCCTTCGACCTCATCGGGCAGACGCTGGGGCTTTATCCCATCGCGATGCTGGCCCGCGACATGGGCGTTCCGGTCGAGAGCCTGGGCCACGGCGCGGCGACCTATGCCTACAACGTGCGCGAAAAGGCCGAGGTGGCGCAGCTGCTCGAGGCGGCGGAGGCGGCGGGGGCCAGGATCCTGAAGCCCGCGCATGACATCTTCTGGGGCGGCCACATCGGCTATTTCGCCGATCCTGAGGGCCACATCTGGGAGGTCGCCTGGAACCCCCATGCGCCGCTGGGCCCCGATGGTGCGTTTCAGTGGAACGGGGCGGCCTGAGCCGCCACCCGCGCTGCACCGCCGCTCCGGCCTCCACACGGGCTTGTGCCCTTGCGGCAGCACGGGTGCGCGGGTAGCCTCTGGCCCGAAGCCGCCCCGGAGAGCGCGGCGCGAGGCAAGGACTGGCAGCCAATGGCCGACCCCGTTGTATTTCTTCCCGGATTCATGTGCGACGCGCGGGCGTTCTGGCCGCAGATCATGAGCTTTTCCGCCAGCCGGGCGGTGCAGATCGGCTCGGTTGCCCATGCCGACAGCGTCGGTGCCCTGGCGCAGCGGGTGCTCGACGGCGCGCCCAAGCGCTTTTCCCTCTGCGGGGTGGACCTTGGCGGCATGGTGGCGATGGAGGTGCTCAACCGCGCGCCCGACCGGGTGAGCCGGGTGGCGCTGATCTCGACCACCGCGCTGACCGAGCCGCCCCATGTGGCGGCCGACCGGGAGCCGGGCATCATCGGCGTGCGCAACGGGCGGCTGATCGAGGTGGCCAAGGCTCAGATCGAGGCCGCCGGGGTGGGGGAGGGGCCGCACCGCGACGAGATCATCGACCTGGTGCTCGACATGGCCGAGGCGCTCGGGCCCGATGTGTTTGTCCGCCAGTCCCGTGCGCTGCAACGCCGCCCCGACCCGCAGCGCACCCTGCGCAAGGCCAAGCAGCCGGTGCTGCTGATGTGCGGCAGCGAAGACCTGCTCTACGGGGTGAAGCGCCACGAATTCCTGGCCGAGCTGATCCCCAACGCCGAGCTGAAGGTTATCACCGGGGCCGGCCACTACCTGACGCTGGAGCAGCCCTCGGCGGTGAACCACGCGCTCAAGGACTTTCTCGACGCGCCGCTCGTGCTGAGGTGAGGTGGCGGTGGCGGGTGAAACCCGCCAATCGCTACGAGGCCTGCTTCACCGCCGTGGGACGGCGCTTGCCGTGCCGGCAGTTGGCGTCGATGAACTCCAGCACCAGCGGGCGGATGTTGTTGCGCCAGCTGCGGCCCGCGAAGATGCCGTAGTGGCCCGCGCCCGGCTCGAGGTGGCTGGCCTTCATGTCATCGGGCAGGCCGGTGAGCATCTCCAGCGCGGCCACGCATTGGCCCGGTGCCGAGATGTCGTCATTCGCGCCTTCCACCGTCTTCACCGCCACGTCGGTGATCTTGCCGATGTCCACCCGCTTGCCATCGACCTCGAAGACGTTGCGGGCGATCTCGCGCTCCTTGAAGATCCGCTCGACCGTGGAGAGATAGAACTCGGCGGTCATGTCCATCACGGCGAGATACTCGTCGTAGAACTTGTTGTGCCGGTCGGCATCGGAGGCCTCGCCCTTGGCCACGGCCACCACCTGATCGGCGAAGGCCTTGGCGTGGGTCTCGGAGTTCATGGCGATGAAGGAGGCCAGCTGTTGCAGGCCCGGATAAACCAGCCGCCCGGCGCCGCGATACTTGAAGCCTACGCGCTGGATCACATGCTGCTCGAGCTGGCCCATGGTCACGGAGCGGCCGAAGTCGGTGACCTCGGTGGGGGCCGCGCCCGGGTCGATCGGGCCGCCGATGAGGGTCAGCGAGTTGGGCTGCGCATCGGGGTCCTCGGCGGCGAGATAGGCGGTGGCGGCCAGCGCCAGGGGGGCGGGCTGGCATACGGCGATCACATGGGTGTCGGGCCCGAGCTTGCGCAGGAAGTCGACGATGTAGAGGGTGTAATCCTCCACGTCGAACTTGCCTTCGCTCACTGCGATGTCGCGGGCATTGTGCCAGTCGGTGATGTAGACCTCGCAATCGGGCAGCAGCGAAACTACCGTGGAGCGCAGCAGCGTGGCGTAGTGGCCGCTCATCGGCGCCACCAGCAGAACCTTGCGCTCCTTCTCGGCGCGGCCCAGCACGTTGAAGTGGATCAGGTCGCCGAAGGCCTTCTTCACCGTGGTCTCGATGCTCACGAGGTGGTCGCGCCCGTCCTCGCCGACGACGTGGCTGATGTTCCAGTCGGGTTTCAGCACCATCCGGGCAAAGCTGCGCTCGGTCACCTCGCCCCAGGCGGCGGTCATCGCCACCATCGGATTGGCCGAGAGCCCGAAGGCGGGATAGGAGTACAGGGCCTTGGCCGAAGCCCCGAGCCACTGGTTGGTGATGCGAAAGCTCTCCATCACATCGTAGCTGAACATGCTCTTCATGTGCGCCTTTCCTTGCCCGTCGGCACCCTCGTGCCGCTGGGGCAACATGCCGCTTGCCCCTCCCAAGCTTGCGGCGCTACCTTTTAAGAAGAAGTTAGGGGGGAATGATTAGCATGACAACTGATGAAACCGACGCGGCCGTCGATCCCTCCAAGCTCGAACAGAACCTGGCCAAGATTGAGGCACTTTCGCAACGACTCGTTGCCGCGCTGAGCCATCAGCGCCAGGTCGCGCCCTCGCTGCAGGGTCCTTCGCCCGAACTCTACGCCAAGGCCGCCGCCGCCTACTGGCAGGAGATGATGGCGAATCCCTCCAAGATCTTCGAGCAGCAGGTGAGCTACTGGGGCAAGACGCTCAAGCATTACATCGACACCCAGCAAAATCTTGTCCAGGGCAAGCTCGCGCCGCCCGAGGATGCCTCCGGCCCCGATCCGCGGTTCTCCTCGCCGCTCTGGCAGACCCATCCCTACTTCAACTACATCAAGCAGCAGTACCTCTTCTCGTCCCAGGCCATCGGCAACGCGGTCGGCGAGCTCGACGGGCTGGACGAGGGCGACAGGAGGCGGCTGGAGTATTTCTCCAAGCAGATCGTCGACCTGATGTCGCCCACCAACTTCCTGGCCACCAATCCCGAGGCGCTGGAGCGCGCGGTCGAGACCGACGGGCAGAGCCTGGTCGACGGGCTGGAGAACCTGGTGAAGGATCTCGAGGATCACGAGGGCGACTTCGTGGTGAACCTCGCCGACAAGAACGCCTTCAAGGTCGGCGGCAACATCGGCACCACCGAGGGCGAAGTCGTCTATCGCAACCGGATGTTCGAGCTGATCCAGTACGCGCCCGCCACCGAGCAGCAGTACAAGACCCCGCTCATCATCTTTCCGCCCTGGATCAACAAGTTCTACATCCTCGACCTGAAGCCGCAGAACTCGCTGATCAAGTGGATCACCGAGCAGGGCTACACGCTCTTCGTGGTCAGCTGGGTCAATCCCGACGCCAGCTACCGCGACACCGGGCTGGGCGACTACATCGAGGAGGGCTACCTCACCGCGCTGGAGCAGGTGAAGCAGATCACCGGCGAGAAGCAGGTCAATGCCATCGGCTACTGCATCGCCGGCACCACCCTCTCGCTCACCCTCTCGCTGCTGAAGGCACGCGGCGACGACACGGTGAAGAGCGCCACCTTCTTCACCACGCTGACCGATTTCTCCGACCAGGGCGAGGTGGGGGTGTTCCTGACCGATGACTTCGTCGACGGGATCGAGGCCGAGGTCAACGAGCGGGGCTATCTCGACAGCTTCTACATGTCGCGCACCTTTTCCTACCTGCGCTCGAACGACCTGATCTACCGCCCGGCGATCCGCAGCTACATGATGGGCGAGACCCCTCCGGCCTTCGACCTGCTCTACTGGAACGGCGACAGCACCAACCTGCCGGCGAAGATGTCGGTCGAGTACCTGCGCAAGCTCTGCCAGGAGGATCAGCTGGCCAGGGGCGAGATCGAGCTTTGCGGCGAGCGGCTTTCGCTCTCCAGCATCGACGTGCCGGTCTGCGCCATCGCCTGCGAGACCGATCACATCGCGGCCTGGAAGGCGAGCTACCGTGGCATCCGGCAGATGGGATCGAAAGACAAGACCTTCATCCTCTCCGAGAGCGGCCATATCGCCGGCATCGTGAATCCGCCCAGCAAAAAGAAGTATGGCCATTACACCAACCCCGACCTGACCGCCGATCCCGAGGCGTGGCAGGCGGCGGCGGATTACAACGAGGGCTCCTGGTGGCCGCGCTGGGAGGCCTGGCTGCGCTCGCGCTCGGGCAAGAAGGTTGAGGCCCGCCAACCCGGCGATTCCAGCCATCCTGCGCTTGCAAAAGCGCCCGGAACCTATGTGATTTCGTCCAGGTAACTGAAATTACACGATTTATTATTTTTGCTGCAGTGCAGAAAAAACCTTGAAATTCTGCACTGCAGCATGTATCTATCTCCTCGAAGACAACAACAGCCCACCCGAAACAACCCGGTGCCCGCCGCACCAAAAGGAGATAGACCCATGGCCAAGACCACCAACGACATGACCAAGATGATGCAGGACATGATGGCTGCGTTCCCCGTTGACGCGACCGCGATGCAGGACGTTTTCAAATCCTCCGCCGCTCTCGGCGAGAAGCTCTCCGCCGTTGCCCTCGAAGCTGCTGCTTCCTCCACCGAGATCTCCTCGAAGTGGACCAAGGAAACCATCGCCAAGGCCGCGACCCTCACCAAGGTGAAGGACGAGCCCACCGACTACACCAAAGCCATGACCGACTTCGCCTCTGCCCAGGCCGAGATGACTGCCGAGAACATGGCTGCCTTCGCCGAAGTTGCGAAGAAGGTGCAGATGGAAACCGTCGAGCTGATGCTGGCTGCCGGCAAGGACTTCTCGGAAGAGGCCACCGCCGCCGTGAAGAAGGCCACCAACGACGTGACCACCGCTGCCAAGAAAGCCGCTGCCGCCAAGTAAGGCCGCAGCACGAAAATCCGGCGCCTCTCCTCCTCCCTGGAGGCGCTGACGGAAGGGCGGGTCTCACGACCCGCCCTTTGCCGTTCTAAACGCTTTCTTTTTCAGAAATGCTGCACTACGCTGCGGTTCGCTGCACTGCAATATGGGGAGTATTCGCATGTCGGACGACAAGGCGCCGCTGCTGATCAAGCGGTATGCGAGCCGGCGGCTCTACAACACCGAAACCTCCGATTACGTGACGCTGGAGGATATCTCCAACTTCATCCGTGACGGTCGTGAGGTGCAGATCGTCGATCTCAAGTCGGGCGATGACCTCACCCGCCAGTATCTCCTCCAGATCATCGCCGAGCATGAGAGCAAGGGCGACAACGTGCTGCCCACCGGCGTGCTCACGGATCTCGTGCGCAGCTACGCCAGCCAGGCCCAGTCGATCGTGCCTGCGTTCCTGCAATCCTCCTTCGAGATGCTGCAGAACGGCCAGAGCACGATGCTGGAGAACATGAGCAAGATGAACCCGATGGCCACGATGCCCGGGTTCGACGCCATGCGCGCCCAGCAGGAGGCCTTTCTCAAGGCGATGACCGGCGGCATGCCCGCGGCCTTCGGCTCCTCCGGCCCGGCCCCCGACGATGGCGCCCCCGCGGCCAAACCCGCGAAGGGCGGCAAGGATCTGGATGACATCAAGGCGCAGCTCGCCGCGCTGCAGGAGCAGCTCTCGAAGCTGGGCAAGTGAGCCGCGCGCATTGACCGGGCATCACAGCTGACGCGCCGGACCCCAGGGCCTTGCCCGGCGCATCGCTGGCGGGGCCGATCCCCGTGAGCGCGCGTGGTGTGGCGGGGTGCCCCCCACACCGCTCCGGCCTCAGGCGACCTCGGCAAAGACCTTGTCGAGCGCGCCTTCCAGCTTCTCGAACATTTCCGCCATCTGGCCTTCGGTCACGATGAACGGCGGGCAAAGCACGATCGACTGGCCCAGCGGGCGGCAGATCAGCCCCTCGTCGGTGCAGGCATTGGCAATCCTTTCGCTGACCGAGAGCGACCCGTCGAAGGGGGTCTTGCTGGCCTTGTCGGCCACCGCCTCCAGCGCGCCCATCAGCCCGCGCCCGCGCACCTCGCCGATGTTGGCCTTCTCGCCGATCCGCGCCATCCCGGCCTCGAACATCGGCGTCAGCTCCCGGACCCGGTCGATCAGCCCCTCGTTCAGGATCACGTCGATCGCCTTCAGCGCAATCGCGCAGCCCACCGGATGCCCGCTGGCGGTAAAGCCGTGGGGGAACTCCTCGATCGCCTCGGAAGCCGCCTGCACCCGGTCGGCCAGCTCCGGCCCCAGGATCACCGCGCCCATCGGAAAGAACCCCGCCGTCAGGCACTTGGACGAAATGATCGCATCGGGCACGAAGTCGTAGCTCTCGCAGCCCCAGACCGCGCCGGTGCGCCCGAACCCGCAGATCACCTCGTCGGAGACGAGCGGAATCCCGTGCGCCTTCAGCACCTTCTGCACCGCCTGGAAGTAGCCCTCCGGCGCCGGGATCACCCCGCCCGCGCCCATCACCGGCTCGGCGAAGAAGCCGGCGATGGTATCGGCGCCCTCGCGCGCGATCACCTCTTCCAGCTCGGCGGCCAGCCGCGCCACGAACTCGGCCTCGCTCTCGCCCGGCTTGCCCTCGCGCCAGTAGTGCGGGCAGGTCAGGTGCAGAAAGCCCGGCAGGGGCAGGCCGAAGACCTCGTTGTAGGGCTTGCCGGTCATCGAGGCGCTCACCGCCGTCACCCCGTGATAGGCGTTCTTCCGGGTCAGGATCTTGCGCCGCTGCGGCTTGCCCTCGGCCCCGGCAAGGAACCAGAGCATCTTGACCATCGTGTCGTTCGCCTCGCTGCCGGAGTTGGTGTAGAACACCCGGCCCCGGTCGAAGGGGGAGACCTCCACCAGCTTTTCCGAGAGCATCACCGTCTGGTCGCTCATCCGGCCGAAGAAGGCGTGGTAGCCCGGAAACCGCGCATAGGCCTCCTGCGCCGCCGCCGTCAGCCCGGGATGGTCGAAGCCGGCGACCATGTTCCAGAGGCCGGAGTTGGCATCGAGGTAGCGCCGCCCGTGCACGTCCACCACATAGGGGCCCTCGCCGTGGGTCAGCACCACGGTCCCGCGGGCATGGATCGTGGGAAGATCGGTGAAACCATAGAGAGTGGCGGCCTCGGCGCGGGCCTCCCAGCTTTGCGGTGTGGTCATGGTGTCTCCTGGGGCAGGTGATGGGCCGCCAACCACGGCAGGGCCTCATCGGAATGGTCTGTATGATCGGGCACGAAGCCCATGGGGTCGTCAAGCTGCGCGGCCAGGAAATGGGTCTCTCCCGGGTGGTCGGCGCTGGCATAGGTGAGCGGCGCGCCGCAGCGGGTGCAGAAGCAGCGTTCCACCCCGGGCCGGCTCGAGTAGCGCCCCGGAGGCGCGCCCTCCCAGCGCCAGGCGCCGTTCGTCACGCCGATCCAGCCCACCACCGGCGCCCCGCTTGCGCGGCGGCAGCTCTCGCAGGTGCACAGGCCCTGCCAGAGCACCGCCTCAGTCGCAAAGGCAAAGCGGGTGGCCCCGCAAAGGCAGCGTCCGGTTGTCTCCATGGCCGCGACCCTGCCGCAGTTGCGCAGCCTCCGCAATGGCCATAGCGTGCGCCCCAATCAAGGAGCCGCCGCCCCATGCCAGACAAGACCGGACGCATCACCCTCTGGCAGGTCGAGGTCTTCCTGGCGACCGCCGAGGAGGGGGCCGTTTCGGCGGCGGCCCGGCGGCTGGGGGCCTCTGTCTCTGCCGTTTCCCAGCAGCTCACGGCGCTCGAGGGGGCGATGGGCGTGCCGCTGATGGACCGCTCCACCCGCCCGGTGGCGCTGACGCCGGCGGGCGAGGCGCTGAAGCGCCGGGCGCAGAACATCCTCAACGAGGCGGCGGCGGCGCGGGCCGAGATCGCGGGCGGCGACATGGCGGCGCTCACCTCGCTGCGGCTCGGGATGATCGAGGACTTCGACTCCGACGTGACCCCCCAGCTCCTCAGCTCGATGGCGGGCGAGCTGGCCAACTGCCAGTTCCTGCTCGAAACCGGCGCCTCCCACCGGCTCTTCGACCTGCTCGACACCCGTGCGCTCGACGTGATCGTGGCGGCCGACATGGGCGCGGCGGCGGAATGGATGGAGGTGCACCCGCTCATGCAGGAGCCCTTCGTCGCCGCCGTGCCGCGCGGCGCGGTTGCGGGGGAGGACGTGGCGGGCCAGCTCCAGAAGCTGCCGCTGATCCAGTACACGACCCGTCACCTGATGGGTCGCACGATCTCGGATCACCTCGCGCGGCAGAACCTGCGGCTCTCGCACCGCTTCGAGCTCGACAGCTATCACGCGATCATGGCGCTGGTGGCCGAGGGGGCAGGCTGGACCATCCTCACGCCGCTCGCGCTGGGCCGGGCCCACCGCTTTCAGCAGAGCGCGGATATCCTGCCGCTGCCCTTCGCGCCGCTGTCGCGCACCATCTCGCTCAATGCCCGCGCGGGCGTGCTTTCGACCATGCCCGAGCGCATGGCCGGCAAGCTTCGCCCGCTGATCGACACGCTGGTGGTCACACCCGCGGTGGAGCGGTTCCCCTGGCTCGCGGGAGATCTGAAGCTGCTATGAGCCGTGCCGTCCTCGGGCCTGACCCGAGGAGCTCCCGGCCATGGGATCCTCGGGTCAGGCCCGAGGATGTCCTCCGCCCGGCCTCACTCGGCGGCGATCGCGCCCTTCACCTGGCTCGCGGCCCCCACCAGGGCAGCGGAGACGTAATCCAGCTCCGCATCGGTGAGCCGCGCGGGCAGGCGCACGTCGCAGGCGCGCATCAGCATGGCGCGGGTGCGCGGCAGCTCGGGCAGATCGCCCAGGAACTGCCAGTTCCAGAAGGCGCGGGCGTTGTCTTCGCTCATCCCGAAGACCTGCACCTTCACGCCCCGCGCGGCAGAGGCCTCGGCGAAATCGCGCACCTCGGCGTCGGACAGGCCGACGAGGTTGAACTGGATCGAATCCGGCGCGCGCAGCTCGCCCGGCAGGGGCGGCGGCACGTCGAGCCAGGGGCTCATGTTCAGGCTCGCGGCCACCCGGTCGTGCCCGGCGCGGCCATCGCGCACCCGGCGGGCCACCTCGGCCAGCTGCGGGCGGATCACGGCGGCCGACAGGTTCTGCATCCGCATGTTGTAGAGCGGCAGCTTGTTCTGCCAGCGCTTGTAATGGGCCTCGAGCCCCATGTTCTTTTTCCAGGCGTGCTCGTAGGCGCCGCTCATGATGACCGCGCGGGCCACCAGCTCGGGGTCATCGGTGATCAGGATGCCGCCTTCGCCCGCGTTCACCAGCTTGTAGCTCTGGAAGGAGAAGCAGCCGATCTTGCCGATGGTGCCGATCTTGCGGCCATGCCAGACGGTGCCGAGCGAATGTGCTGCGTCTTCGAGCACCGGGATGCCGGCGGCATCGGCCAGCGCCATGATCGCGTCCATGTCGGAGGTATGGCCGCGCATGTGGCTGATGAGCACGCAATCGACGCCCGGCAGCTTGGCCTCGAAGTCGGCCAGGTCGAGCCGGTAGTTCTCGCCCACCTCGCAGAGCACCGGCTCGCAGTCGGCATGCACCACGGCCGAGGGCACGGCGGCGAAGGTGAAGGCGGGGATCAGCACCCGGGCCCCGCGCGGCAGGTCGAGCGCCTTCAGCGACAGGAACAGCGCGGCGGAGCAGGAGGAGACGGCCAGCGCATAGGTGGAGCCCATCAGCTCGGCGAATTCCCGCTCCAGAAGGGCGACGGGCGCGCCTTCGGGCGCGGTGTAGCGAAACAGGTCGCCCGATTGCAGCAGGCGGTCGATCTCGGCACGGGCGGCCTCGGGGATGGGTTCGGCGTCGTAGACGTTGGGGGCCCGCTCGTTGGAAGCCTGTGTCATCGCTGCGTACCTCTTTCAGGTTTTCTGAAATGCTCTTTCAGGAAACATGTAGCTGAAACCGCAGGCACCCCCAAGTGAAATTTCGATAACGGTCTCGTGGGCAGAACATCGTTCCGCCTTTCGGCCCTCCCCCTGCGAAGAGCGCCCCTGCCGGATTCTTCGCCCTGCGAGGCGTCTTCGCCCTAGATCCCGAGCCGGTCGCGCAGCCCGTACCACATCATCGCCGCCGTGGTGATCGGCGTGCGCAGGAGCGGGCCGCCGGGGAAGGGCGGGCAGGGCAGGCGGGCCATCAGCTCGAAGTCGTCCTCGTCGCCGCCCACCGCGCGGGCCATGATCTCGCCCGCCTTGGTGGCCAGCGCCACGCCGTGCCCCGAGTAGCCCCCGGCCGACATCACCCCCGGCGCGGGTCGCATGAAGAGCGGCACCCGCTTCACGGTGATCCCCAGCGTGCCGCCCCAGCCATGGGTGATCTTCACGCCCTCGAGCTGCGGAAAGATCCGCTCCAGCGGCACCCGCACCTTGCCGGCGATGTCTTGCGGAAAGCGGTAGCCGTAGCTCTCGCCGCCGCCGAAGATCAGCCGCCTGTCGGCGCTCAGGCGGTAGTAGTTGATGATGAACTTGCTGTCGGCCACCGCCACGTTGCGGGGCATCACCTCGGCCGCGCGGTCGCCCAGAGGCTCGGTCGCCACCATGTAGTTGTTGATCGGCATGACCCGCGCCTGCACCTTGGGCGCCAACCCCTCCATGTAGCCGTTGCAGCCGAGGATCACCTGGTCGGCCAGCACCCGGCCCCGGTCGGTCGCCACCAGCACCTTGCCGCCTTCGGGCGCGATCCGGTGGACCTCGCTCATCTCGTGCAGGTCGGCGCCCGCCTCTGAAGCCCCCCGCGCCAGCCCGAAGGCGAAGGCCAGCGGGTGGATGTGCCCGGCCGTCCAGTCCACCACGCCGCCCTTGTAGACCTCGGTGCCGATGAACCGCCGCACGCCGCCCGCGTCGAGCACCTCCTGGCTCTCGTAGCCATATTCGCGGCGCAGGAAGGCGGCATATTGCGCCGCCTCCTCGGCCTCGCCCTGCTGCCAGAAGCTGTGCAGCACGCCCGGCTGCCAGTCGGCCTCGGGCGCCAATTCATCCAGCAGTGCGCGCACCAGCGCCACCGCCTCCTGCCCGATCCGCCAGTAGCCCTCCGCCGCCGGGCGGCCGAGACGGGCCTCCAGCACGTCCTGGTGCATGTTGAGCGCCGGGGCCACCTGCCCGCCGTTGCGCCCCGAGGCGCCCCAGCCGACGCGCTGCGCCTCCACCAGCACCACCTTCGCGCCCGCCCGCGCCAGGTGCAGCGCCGCCGAGAGCCCGGTAAAGCCCCCGCCCACCACCGCCACATCGGCGCGGACCTCGCCCTTCAGCGGCTCGAACGGTCCGGGTGCCTCGGCGCTCGCGGCATACCAGCTCGTGGTATGCGCGCCGCGCTTGCCGTTGGCGTGGAGAAGTTTCATGGCATCACCCATGTGTTGAGAACCCAGAATGTCGCGCCTTCTCCGCCGCTCTGCCCGAACTGCGCCTTGCGATCCACGATCACGCCCCCGTCGGTCCTGGCCGCCGCGAGCGCCGCTTCGAAGGCCTCCTCACTGTCGAAGGTGCGGTGTTCGGGCCGGATCGCCCGGCCCTGCGCCACAAGCGCCGCCACATCCGCACCCCTGAAGTCCGGCAGGCGCACGTCGCAGCGCCAGCAGGTCACCTTGTCGACCACCTCGCCCTCCTGCACCAGCAAGGCGTAGGTCCGCCAGTTCGCGAGCGCGCCCCCGAGGCTGAAGGCCACCGCGGCGACCGACTGGCCGGTGCTCATCACCTCGCTGTCGACATGGCCGGAGAGCCCGGCGGCATCGGCCACAAAGACCGCCTCTCCGCCGGTGGCGCTCTCGGTCAGGATCAGTGAAATGCCCTCCGCGCCGCGCGCGAGATACTGGCGTTGCAGCACCATCACCGGCGCGTCGAACTGCGCCGGGCCGGCCACCGCCGCGCTGCCCTGGGCTCCGGAGAGCGCGGCGCCCAGCGCCGCAAGGCCCGACAGCGCCCCGTAGAGCCAGGCTCCGCCCGCGCCGAGCGCAGCGCCCAGCACCGCGCCGCCCGCGAACAGTGCCGCCCCCTTCATACGTTCAGCAGCAGGTGCTCGCGCTCCCAGGGGGAGATGACCTGCATGAAGCCCTTGTACTCGAGCCGCTTTACCGCGAGGTAGGTCTCGGTGAACTTCTCGGTGACCAGCTCGTGCAGCGCCTTGTCCTCCTCGAAGAGGTCCAGCGCCTCGCCCAGCGTGGTCGGAATGTCGGCCTCCTGGGTATAGGCCTCTGCGGTGAACTCGGGGCTCGGATCTATCTTCTCGCGCAGGCCCAGCAGCCCGCAGGCGAGCGAGGCGGCCAGCCCGAGGTAGGGGTTGCAATCCATCCCCGGCAGGCGGTTCTCGATGCGCCGCGCCTCGGGGCCGCTGATCGGCACCCGCAGGCCGGTGGTGCGGTTGTCGCGGCCCCAGCTCAGGTTGATCGGCGCGGCATAGTCAGGCACGTAGCGGCGGTAGCTGTTGACGTAGGGCGCAAAGAGCGCGACGGCGGCGGGCAGGTGCCGCTGCAACCCGCCGATGAAATGCGCGAAACTCTCGTTCTCGCTGCCATCGGGGTTGGAGAAGATGTTGCGCCCGGTCTTCGCATCGACGACCGAGTGGTGGATGTGCATGGCACTTCCGGGCTCGTCCTGGATCGGCTTGGCCATGAAGGTGGCGTAGCTCTCGTGCCGAAAGGCCGCCTCGCGGATCATCCGCTTGAAGTAGAAGATCTCGTCGGCCAGCAGCACCGGGTCGCCATGGCGCAGGTTGATCTCGATCTGCCCGGCACCGCCCTCCTGGAGGATGCCGTCGATCTCGAAGCCCTGGGCCTCGGCGAAGTCGTAGATGTCGTCGATGACCGCGCCGAAGTCGTCGATCGCGGCCATCGAATAGGCCTGCCGGGCGGCGGCACGGCGGCCGGTGCGGCCCATCGGAGGCTGGATCTCGTGGCCCGGGTCCACGTTGGGCGCGACGAGGTAGAACTCCATCTCCGGCGCCACCACCGGGGTCAGGCCCATCTCGGCGTAGAGCGCCACGATCCGCTTCAGCACATTGCGCGGGGCAACGGGCACCGGCTGGCCCTGCTGGTCGTTGATGTCGTGGATCACCTGGAGCGAAACGTCGGCGGTCCAGGGCGCGGCGGTCGCGGTGCTGAAATCGGGGGTCAGCACCATGTCGGGCTCGGTGAAGGGCTGATCCTCCAGCGAGGCCCAGTCTCCGGTGATGGTTTGCAGGAAGATCGAGTTGGGCAGGTAGAAATGGCTCTGCTTGGCAAACTTGCTGGCCGGCATCGCCTTGCCCCGCGCCACGCCGGCGAGATCGCCCACGATGCACTCCACCTCGTCGAGGCGGCGGCCCTTGAGCCAGTCGCGGGCGGTGTCGGGGAGTTGCGAGATGAAATCGGTCATTCCGCGGCCCCCTGCCAGTCGCGCGAGGCCTTGAAGAAATCGGCCATGTCATTGCCCAGCCGGGCGTTGTCGATCGGCTTGTCGAGCATCTGCTGGGCATAGGCCAGCCGCGCCTCGGGCACCGCGGCGCCGCGCACGTTGATCAGCCCCTGCATCATCTCGCGCCCGAACTCGGGGTGGGCCTGCACGGTCAGGATGCGATCGCCGTAGAGCAGGGCGGCATGTTCGCAGAACTTGTTCGACGAGACCGTGGCCGCCTCCTTCGGCGGGGTGATGACCTGGTCCTGGTGCCAGGCGTTCAGCGCCACCACCTCGTTGCCCCAGAGATACTCCTGCCGGCCCACGCCCCAGCCCTTGTCGCTCTTCTCCACCTTGCCGCCCAGCGCCTGCGCGACGATCTGGTGGCCGAAGCAGACGCCCACCAGCGGCTTCGGCGCGAGGTAGATCGCCCGGATGATCTGCTCCAGCGGCTCGATCCAGGGGTGATCCTCGTAGACCCCGTGGCGCGACCCGGTGATCAGCCAGCCATCGGCGGCGTCGATCGAGTTGGGAAACTCCATGTCGCAGACCGCCCAGCTGGCAAAGGTAAAGCCGTGGCCGTCCAGCAGCTTCTCGAACATGCCGGGATAGTCGCCGACATGGGGCTGAAGCTCGGGCGGGCAGTGGCCGCATTGCAGAATGCCGATGTGCATGGAAGCCTCCTTCTGGCCTTGCCAGACGGTATGCCCCGGCGCGGGCAGCCGCAAGCGGTGTTGGTGGCGCGAGACGGGTGGGCGTAGCCCGCCCCTACACCGTCTCCAGGCAGAGCAGCACCAGGTCGTCCCGCGCCAGCCCCTCGCAGCGCTTCAGCTCCTGCCGCTTGGTGCGGGTGAAACAGTCGATCAGCCGGGGGTGGAAGATCTCGGCGATCTCCGGGCTCTCGTCGAAGGCGTCGATCGCGCTCTCCCAATCGGTCGGCAGGGCGGGCAGCTCCTGCTCGTAGGCGTTGCCGGTGATCGGCGCGGGCGGGGTCAGCCCGGCCTCGATCCCGTTCAGCGCGGCGCCCAGCACGGCGGCGAGGTGCAGGAAGGGGTTGGCATCGCCCCCGGCCACCCGGTGCTCGATCCGCCGCGCCTTGCCCGGACCCGCGGGGATGCGGATGGCGGCGGTCCGGTTCTCGTAGGCCCAGCTGGCCTGCACCGGGGCATGGGCGCCCGGCACCAGCCGCTCGTAGCTGTTGGCATGGGGCGCGAAGATCAGCATCGAGGCGGGCAGGGCATTGAGGCAGCCCGCCACCGCCGAGCGCAGCACCTCGTTGCCCTGCTCGGAGCCGTCGTCGAAGATGTTGCGGCCCTCGGCGTCGATCACCGAGAAATGCACATGCAGCCCGTTGCCGGTGTCATCCTCGAAGGGCTTGGCCATGAAGCTCGCCGCCATGTCGTGCCGCCGCGCCAGCCCGCGGGCGAGCTGCTTGAAGGCCCAGGCGCTCTCGGCGGCCCGGCTCGCTTCCTCATGGGTGAGCGACAGCTCGAACTGGCCCACGCCCGCCTCCGAGATCGCCGCCTCGGCCGGAATCCCCATCGCCTCGCACCCGTCGTAGAGATCGGTGAAGAAGTCGTCGAAGGCGTCGAGACCGAGGAGCGAGTTCACATCGGCCCGCCGCACCCTGCGCCCGGTGCGCGGGCTGATCGGCGCCGAGAGCGTGCCGCCCTCGTCGTCGAGCAGGTGAAACTCCATCTCGAAGGCTGCATCCACCCGCCAGCCCTTCGCCGCATAGCGCTCCAGCACCCGCCCCAGCGCCCGCTGCGGGCAGCCCTCGAAGGGCTCGCCCGATTGCAGGTGCATCCGCATCAGCCACAGCTCGCTGGGCCGGTCGATCCAGGGCAGGGCCAGGGGGCCGCGCGGGGAGGGGCGCAGCACGCCGTCCCGGTCGCCCGACTTGAACACCAGCGGGCTGTCCTCGATGTCCTCGCCCCAGAGGTCGACGTTGAGCACGCTCAGGGGCAGCCGCGCCACCCCCTTCTCCAGCTTCTCCGCATAGCTTGCGGGCACCCGCTTGCCGCGCGCCTGGCCGTTCAGGTCCACCGCGCCAAATCGTATCGTCTCGCTCATCTGATCAACTGCGGCCTCAGCCTGAATTTTGCCCGCCGCTCCTGCGGAAGATGCCGGTTCAGCCGCCGCCCGATCAGGCTGTAGATCCCGATGATGCAGAGCGTCAGCAGGATGAAATAGAAGGCGAGGATCGGGTAGGGGATGAAGGGGTTGAATGTCTTGTCCGCGAAATAGCTCGCGTAGTAGAGCGCATCGCCCCCCTGCTGTCGGGCCGGAAAGCCGCTGAAGAAGACAAGCGTGGTGGTGTGAAACAGAAAGATCGCCTCGTTGGTATAGGCCGGCCAGCCGAGCCGGAGCATCGTCGGAAAGACGATCCGCCGGAACCGGCTCCAGCCGCTGAGGCCATAGGCATCGGCCGCCTCGATGTCGCCCTTGGGGATCGAGCGCAGCGCGCCGTAGAAGATCTCGCCCGAATAGGCCGAGGTGTTGAGGAACAGCACGATCACCGCGCCGAGCCAGGCGGCGGTGAACGGGTCGAAGAATGCGTATTGTCCCTTCAGCGACAGGAAGGCGAAATAGGCGAAGAAGCACTGGATGAAGAAGGGCGTGCCCCGGAAGACCAGGATGAACCACTCTGCCGGCTTGCGCAGCCAGGGGTTGGCCGAGGCCTTGCCGAGCGCGACCGTGATCGCCAGGAAGAAGCCGCTGACCAGCGCCACCGTGCCGAAGTAGATGTTCCAGATCAGCCCCGAGCCGATCAGCACGAAATGCTGGCAGAGGGTGAATTCGGACCGCGGCAGCAACCGCTCCCCGTATCCCAGCGAACGGAAGGCATAGTCGGCGATGGTCTCGGTGCAGCTCACACCCCGGCCCTCCGCTGCGCTTCGCCTGCGGCCGTTGCCTGCCCGTGCGAGAGCCGGTCGCTCAGCCGCCGCAGCACTATTTCCGAGACGCGGGTGAAGGCGAGGTAGAAGACCAGCAGCGCCAGGAAGTACCACATCCGCCAGTCACCGTGCGGATAGTCGGAAAACCGCGCGGTCTTGGTGCCGCCCAGCTCCCGCGCCCAGTAGACGATATCCTCGATGCCAAGCAGAAACAGCAGCGGCGTGGCCTTGATCAGCACCATCCAGGTATTGGAGAGGCCGGGCAGCGCATAGACCCACATCTGCGGCACCATCACCCGCCAGAAGGCCTGGCGGCGCGACATGCCGTAGGCCTCCGCCGTCTCCATCTGCGCCCGCGGCACGGCCCGCATCGCGCCGTAGAGCACATTGGCGGCAAAGGCCCCGAAGACGATGGCGAAGGTCAGCACCGCGAGCAGGAACCCATAGGTCTCGTGTTGCCACTCCGGCGCGGTGCCGAGCGGCAGCTTGGCGGCGGGGCAGACCAGAAAATCGTTGCCCTGGCGGATCGGCTGATCCCAGCCGGGGCATTTCACCTCGTGGCGCAGCCACTCGAAGAGCTGGTCGAGCGCGATCACGAAGAACAGGAAGAAGGCCACGTCGGGCACGCCCCGGACGACCGAGATGTAGCCCTTGCCGAACCAGCGCAGCGGCGCCACCAGCGACCGGGCCGCCATGGCGCCCAGAAAGCCCATGATGAGGGCCGAGGGCGCGGCCAGAGCGAGCAGCAGCAGCACCTTTCCGAAGGCCGCATAGAACGAGAAATGCACCCCCGTGGTGAGGTAACAGCTCAGCCATGTCAGGCCGGAGAGCGTGTCGGGTTGGGCGCAGAACTCAAACATGCGGGGCTGGATGGGCCGGCCCGCATCCGGGGCCGGCCCTGTGTCTCAGATCATTCGTAGATCGCGGCGCCGTCGCCGAACCACTTGACGATCATCGCGTTGAGCGTGCCGTCTTCCTTCATCGATCCGATGGCGGCGTCGAGCTTGTCCTTCAGCTCGCCGTCGCTCTCGCGCACGCCAACGCCGATACCGCCACCGAGCGGCACGTCGTCGCCCACGAAGACCAGCGCACCGCCCGACTCCTCGACCAGCGGCACGAGGTAGTCCTTGTCGGCAAACACCGCGTCGGCCTCGCCGTTGCGCACGGCGGCCACGGTCTCCTCGGGGGTGGCGAACTCCAGCAGGGTCGCGCCGCCCTCGGCCACATGGGCGGCCTGGATGGTGGCGGTCTGCGCGGCGATCACGCCGCCCTCGATGTCGGCATCCTCGGCGGCCGCGGCATAGGCCGAGGCGGCGGGGGGCGTGTAGTTCTGGGTGAAGTCGATCACCTCATCGCGTTCGTCGGTGATGCTCATGCCGGCCATGATCGCGTCGTAGTTGCCGCTCACGAGGTTGGGGATGATGCTGTCCCAGTCGTTCTTCACCCACTCGCAGGTCAGCTCGGCGCGGACGCAAAGCTCGTCGCCCAGCTCCTTCTCGAAGCCGTCGATCTCGCCGGCATCGTTGATGAAGTTATAGGGCGCATAGGCGCCCTCGGTGCCGATACGCACGGTCTGTGCCATCGCGGCGCCCGAGGTGAGCGCCAGCGCGACGCCCACGGTCATCAAGGTCTTGAACATTGTCGTTCTCCCGTTGGTCCTTGTTTTGGTTACCTATTCCGTGCCGTCCCCGGCCTGGAACCACTTGTCGGCCATCGCCGCGATGCTGCCGTCGTGCAGCATGTCGGCGATGGCGGAATCGAATTTGTCGCGCAGCGCGTCATCCTCCTTGCGGAAGGCGGCCGCGGTATCGCCGGAGGGGATGCCGAAGACCTCGGCGATCTCGACCTTGCCGCCGCCGTTGCGCGCCACCCCCTCGAGAAAGGCCTGGGGGCCCAGCACCTCGTCCACCCGCCCGTCGAAGAGCGCCTCGACGGTGGCCACCAGCGTCGGGTAGGTGCTGACGCTGGCCTCCATGGCGCGGGCCCAGTCCTCGTGGATGGTCGCCGCCTGCACACCCACGCGGGGCCGGTCGGAGGTGGCTGCGCCGCTGCGCACCAGGACGGCGGAGGCGGCGTTGCTGCCGGTCTCGTAGCCGAGCGAGAAATCCACCATCCGCGCCCGCGCGCTGGTCACCGCCATGCCGGCCATCACCACGTCATACTTGCCGTCGATCAGGTTGGGCAGGATGCTCTCCCAGTCGTTCACCACCCACTCGCATTTCAGGTCGGCCCGGCGGCAGATCTCATTGCCCAGTTCGATGTCGAAGCCGCGCAGCGCGCCCGAACGGTCGCGGAAGGTATAGGGCGGAAAGGCCGCCTCGGTGCCGATCCGAACCGAGCTGTCGGCCGCAGCCGCCCCGGCCCAAACCCCGGCCCAGACCCCGGCCCAGATCCCGGCCAGGAGCGCCAATGCCAGCCGCAGGCGCATCAGGCCATCTCGCCCGAATGAGAGAGGAAGCTGCGCAGCCGCTCCGACCGGGGCGCGCCGAACATCTCGGCCGGGGCGCCCTCTTCCTCGACAAGCCCCTGGTGCAGAAAGAGAATGTGGTCGGAGACATCGCGCGCCATCCGCATGTCATGGGTCACCAGGATCATGGTCCGGCCCTCTTCGGCCAGCGCCTTGATGACCTTCACCACCTCCTGCTCCAGCTCGGGGTCGAGCGCGCTGGTGGGCTCGTCGAAGAGCAGCGCCTCCGGCTCCATCGCCAGCGCGCGGGCGATCGCCGCCCGCTGCTGCTGCCCGCCCGAAAGCTGCGCCGGGTAGGCCTCGGCCTTGTCGCCGATCCCCACCTTGTCGAGATAGACGCGCGCGGCGGCCTCCACCTCGGCCCTGTCGCGCCTGAGCACGGTCACCGGCGCTTCCATCACGTTCTGCAGGATCGTCATGTGGGCCCAGAGGTTGAACTGCTGGAACACCATGCTGAGGTTGGTCCGGATCCGAAGCACCTGCCGCGCGTCCGCCGGCCGCCGGTGCGACGCCTCGCCCTTCCACTTCACCGCCTCGCCGCTGAACAGGATCTCGCCCTGCTGGCTGTCTTCGAGGAGGTTGGCGCAGCGCAGCAGGGTCGACTTGCCCGAGCCCGACGACCCGATGAGCGAAATGACCTCGCCCTTCCGGGCGCGCATGTCGACGCCCTTGAGCACTTCAAGGCTTCCGTAGGCCTTGTGCAGGCCTCTGATCTCGATCACGGGTTGTGGTGACACAGCGCCTCGTCAGCTGGGTTGCAAGCCCGGAGTAGGACGCAAAACCCGTTTGATTGCAAGGCGGAAGGGGCGAGGTTTCCGCAGCGTTCGCCCGTTCAGGCGGCAGGTGCCTCAGGAATGGGCATGTCGAGATACATCTGGCCCGTGAGCCGCACCGCGCCTTTCAACCCAAGGGTTTGCCGGGTGGTCTCGTCGAGCAGCTGCGCCGCCTCCTCGACCGCAGAGGCGATTTCGGTGGCATTCTGGCCCGGCGCGGTGATGAGCGGCAGGCCGGGCGTGGGGGCGGTGCGAAAGCGCTCCTCGACCCGCGCCGCCACAGGCTCCCAGCGCTGCGCCAGGGCCCAGGTCTGCGCGTCGATGCAGGCCCAGTCGGCCCGGCCCTCGGCCACGGCCTCGAGCGAGGCCAGATGCGCCCCGGTGGCAAGCACGGCGCCCGCCAGGCCGCGCCCGGCCTCGATCACCTCCCGCGCCGCGGCCCAGCCCGATTGCGAGTTGGTCGCGTTGCAGGCCAGCACGCCCTCCGGCACGCCGCCGGGCCGGGTCACGACCACCGAGTTGTAATAGCCCTCGGGGCACCCCGGCAGGCCGTAATCCAGCGTGATGACATAAACCACCTTGTCGCGCAGCTGCGCCCGGAAGGGCAGGGAGCAGGCCTGGCTCAGGATCAGATCGGGCGCGAGCCAGTGCGCCCAGAGCGCCTCCGGCGCGGCCAGCGCCTCGGGCAGGTCCTTCGGCAGCGCCGCGCCGCGGGCCACGATGCCGTCGCGGATGATGCCCCAGAAGAGGTTGAGCGCGGGCTCCGTCTCGGGCCGCAGATACATCGGCAGGGCGGCCTGGAACATCGCTCAGCCCCCGTCCGAGACCGCCTGCCGCGCCAGGGCCGAGTCGCGGTCGTTGACGCCGAGCAGGTTGGCGATGAGCCGCATCAGCGCATCCTCCTCCGCGTCGCGCCGCCCGTCGGCCAGCACCACGCGCCAGATGTCCTCGACCACGCCGCGCCGGCCCTCGTAGGCCACCGCATCCTTGATCGCGCGGGTAAAGCGCACCGTGTCGGCCGCGCCGGCCTCCAGCGCCTCGGCCTCGGCCAGCACCTGCGCGGCCTCGAAGGGCGACCCGCCGATCCAGCGCTGGGTGATGCCCTGGATCATGTCGCGCTCGACCTGCGCATAATCGCCATCGGCGCGGGCCACGCGCACCAGCAGGGCGGGGAGGGCCGCCCTCGGGTCCACGTCGCTCGCGCCCGTGTCATTCTCGCCGGTCAGGCGCCTGATGAAATCTGCAAACATGCCAGCAGATATAGAGGGCTGTCTTGGCGGCGCAACTCGTCGCGGCCCCGATCGGGCAGTTCTTTCGCCGCGGGTGGCTCCTCAGCCAGCCAGGTGCGCGCCCCCGCGGGTCAGCCCGCGTTCTGCCGCTCCACCTCCGCCGCATCGGAGGCCGCGAGCCCGAGCGCCTCGGTGACCACCGCCAGCACCTCGGCCTCCTCGGGGTTTTCCACCCCGTCGGCCATCACCACCTGCCAGAGCGCGTCGAGCACCTCGATCCGCTCCTCGTAGCTGACAGCCTCGCGGATCAGCGCGGTGAAATCCTCGGTCGGCGGCGCCTGGTGCTCGAGCTTTTCCGCCGTCGCCCGCAGCTTGGCGGCCTCCACCGGGTTCAGCCCGAAGCGCCGCGCCAGCAGCTTGTCGATCCGGCTGATCTCGGAGGCGAGATAGGTGTGGTCGCTCTTGGCCACCCGCACCAGCAGCGCGGCCAGCGCCAGCCGCGCGTCGAGCGGCGGCAGGACCTGTCCCTTGGTCCGTGCCGTGCCGGTCAGGCGGTGAAGAAACTCGGTGAACACGGGGCGTGCGCCTCCTTCAGATGTTCAGGGCCTTGGCACGGCCACGCGGCGGTGCCGCGACACGGGCTGATCTTGGGCTCGCTCGGGCTGCGCGACCATCCTGCCAATTCCTCTCTCTCAGAGGGCCCCGAACTGCGCGGTCAGGGCCCGGGCCGTGTCTCCCAGGCCCCAGGGCGGATTGAGGATCGCCATGCCGGAGCCGATCATGCGATGGCCCTCCCGCGCCGGGGGAAAGGCGACCTCATGGATCAGGGCCTCGGGTTGGCTCTCCGATATACGTCCAATCATGTCTTCATGCTGTGGGTCGGTCAAGATCGGATACCAGATCATGATGACGCCCACGTTCCACTTGCGCACCAGCCCGGCCACCACCCTCGGCACCCGCACGTAGTCGTCCTTCAGCTCCCAGCTCGGGTCGATCAGCATCAGCCCGCGCCGCGGCTCGGGCGGGCAGAGGCTGGCGGCCAGCTCGAAGCCGTCTTGCTGATGCACCCGGGTGTTGCGCTCCCGGCCCGCGTTCTGGCGCAGCGCGGCGGCCTCCTGCGGATGCAACTCGGCGAGATGCAGGCTGTCGGTCTCGCGCAGCAGCGCCTGGGCAATGAGCGGCGAGCCCGGATAGGCGTCCGGCCCATGCGCCGCCCGCACCGCCCCGAGCGCCCGCGCATAGGGGTGCTCCGCGCCGAACCAGGGCTCCGCCAGCGCGATCCCCTGCGCCGCCTCGCCGGTCTTGCGGGCCTCTGCCGAGCCAAGGTCGTAAAGCCCGCGCCCGGCGTGGGTCTCGATGTAGCTCAGCGGCTTGTCCTTGCGGGTCAGGTAGTCGAGCGCCGCCGCCAGCAGGGCGTGCTTATGCACATCCGCGAGGTTCCCGGCGTGGTAGGCGTGCTGGTAGGAGAGCACCTCAGACCAGCCGCGAGTTCTCCACCGCCGCCTTCACGAAATCGGCAAACAGCGGATGCGGCGCGAAGGGCTTGCTCTTCAGCTCGGGGTGAAACTGCACGCCGATGAACCAGGGGTGATCCTTGACCTCGACGATCTCGGGCAGCCGGCCGTCCGGGCTCATCCCCGAAAACGCCAGCCCGCTCTGCTCGAGCTTGTCCTTGTAGGCGATATCCACCTCGTAGCGGTGGCGGTGGCGCTCGTCGATGGCGGTGCTGCCGTAGATCTCGGCCACCTTGCTGCCGCCCTTCAGCACCGCGTCATAGGCGCCGAGCCGCATGGTGCCGCCCTTGGCGTCGCTGGCCTTGCGCTTCACCTTCTGGTTGCCCTGCACCCACTCCTTGAGGTGATAGACCACCGGCTCGAACCGCTTCTTGCCGGCCTCGTGGTCGAACTCCTCGCTGCCCGCCTTCTCCAGCCCGGCCAGATTGCGCGCAGCCTCGATCACCGCCATCTGCATGCCGAGGCAGATGCCGAGGTAGGGCACCTTGCGCTCGCGGGCGAATTGCGCGGCCTTGATCTTGCCTTCCGTCCCGCGCTCGCCGAAGCCGCCGGGCACGAGGATGGCATGGAAGCCCTCCAGATGCGGGGCCACGTCCTCGCGGTCGAAGATCTCGGCGTCGATCCACTCCGCCTTCACCTTCACCCGGTTGGCCATGCCGCCATGGGTCAGCGCCTCGGCGATGGATTTGTAGGCATCCTCGAGCTGGGTGTACTTGCCCACGATCGCCACCTTCACCTCGCCGTCGGTGCGGTGGATGCGGTCATACACATCCTCCCAGCGGCTGAGGTTGGGGCGCGGGGCAGGGGAGATCTGGAAGGCATCGAGCACCGCCTGGTCCAGCCCCTCGCGGTGATAGGCCAGCGGCGCCTCGTAGATGCTGGCAAGGTCGGGCGCGGCGATCACCGCATCGGGGCGCACGTTGCAGAACAGCGCCAGCTTTTCGCGCTCCTTCTGCGGAATGGCCCCCTCGCCCCGGCAGACGAGAATGTCGGGCGCCAGCCCGATCGAGCGCAGCTCCTTCACCGAGTGCTGGGTGGGCTTGGTCTTCAGCTCGCCGGAGGCCTTGATGTAGGGCAGCAGGGTGAGATGCATGAAGATGCACTGGCCGCGCGGCTTGTCCTGCGCGAACTGGCGGATCGCCTCGAAGAACGGCAAGCCCTCGATGTCGCCCACCGTGCCGCCGATCTCGCAGAGCATGAAATCCACCTCGTCCTCGCCGATCGAGATGAAATCCTTGATCTCGTTGGTGACGTGCGGAATGACCTGGATGGTCTTGCCGAGGTAGTCGCCCCGGCGCTCCTTCTCCAGCACGTTCGAGTAGATCCGGCCCGAGGAGATGCTGTCGGTCTGCCGGGCGGAGACCCCGGTGAAGCGCTCGTAGTGGCCGAGGTCCAGGTCGGTTTCGGCGCCGTCGTCGGTGACGAACACCTCGCCGTGCTCGAAGGGGCTCATCGTGCCCGGATCGACGTTGAGGTAGGGGTCCAGCTTGCGCAGCCGCACCGAGTAGCCGCGCGCCTGAAGCAGCGCCCCCATGGCCGCCGAGGCGAGACCTTTCCCGAGAGAAGAAACCACGCCGCCGGTGATGAAGATGAAACGTGCCATGTGGTGGTGGGCTCCCGTGATTCCTGCCTTGAAATGCGTTGCAGCGCGGCTCCGATCCACGCTGCATCACGGGATTTGAGATATAGGAGATTCGCGGCTGAAAGTCTACTCCCCACCCAACATCATGTTGCGCTTGTTAACGCTGACGCAACGTCTTGTGGGGTCGATTGAAGGGCTGCCTTCGGGCTCCCCGCCACGCGGGCAGGGAGGGCTTCAGGCGGGCGGTGCAGGGCCTCAGTCGGCGGCCTGCGGCACCAGCGGCGTGTCGCCGCCCGCGCCGGGCGGCAGCAGGTCTTCGCCGGCGGGCACGGCGCCCGCGTCGGCGGGGGCGCTTTCGGTGCCGCCGGTGATCCGGTCGACCACCGAGGAGGAGCCCGCATCGGCCGCGGCCAGGATGGTCAGCGCGATCGAGGTGCAGATGAAGGCAATGGCGAAGATCCAGGTCAGCTTGGCCATGGCGGTTGCCGCCGCGCGGCCGCTCATCACGCCGCCACCGCCGCCGCCGCCCATCGAGCCCATGCCCCCCTCGGACCGCTGAAGCAGCACCACGCCGATCAGGCAAAGCGCCAGAATCAGGTGGACGATGAGGAGGACATTTTCCATTGTGCTTTCCCGCGTGGTTCGGCGCGCTATCTAATCCGTCCGACCCCATGCCGCAACCCCTGCCGGTGCCACCGATGACCGCCGCGATCCGCCCTGCAACACGCGATGACGCGCCCGCCCTCGCCGAAGCGCAGGTGGCGGCCTGGCACGCGACCTACCCCGGCATGGTGCCGCCCCCGATGCTGGAGGCGATGACCGTCGCCCGCCGCGCGCCCCTCTGGGTGCGGATCCTCGAGGCCGGTCAGAGCGTCACGCTGGTCAGCGAGGCGGGCGGCCTCACCGGCTTTGTGTCGGTCGGGGCGCAGCGGACAGAGCGCCACAAGGCAACCTATGCGGGCGAGATCTACGCGCTCTACATCCACCCGGAGGCTCAGGGGCAGGGCCACGGCGCGGCGCTGATGCGAGCCGGGGCGGCACGGCTGCGGGCCGCGGGCCACGGCGCGGCGAGCCTCTGGGTGATGTCGGGCAACGCCCGCGCCCGCCGCTTCTACGAGCATCTCGGCGGGGCGCTGCTGGAGGAGCAGACCGTGCCGGTGGAGGGCGGCAGCTTCGACGAGGTCGCCTACGGCTGGCGCGACCTTTCACCCCTCGCCGGAAAATGAGGTTTCACCGCGCCTCCCGCCCCGATATACGGGCGCGGGCTTCCCATGCAGGAGATTCATCATGGCAAACGTCGTCGTCGTCGGCGCCCAGTGGGGCGACGAGGGAAAGGGCAAGATCGTCGACTGGCTTTCGGAGCGGGCCGATGTGATCTGCCGCTTCCAGGGCGGGCACAACGCGGGCCATACGCTGGTGATCGACGGCGAGGTCTACAAGCTGCACGCGCTGCCCTCCGGGGTTGTCCGCGCGGGCAAGCTCTCGGTCATCGGCAACGGCGTGGTGCTGGACCCCTGGCACCTGATGAAGGAGATCGAGACGATCCGCGCCCAGGGCGTCACGATCACCCCCGAGACCCTGATGGTGGCCGAGAACACCCCGCTCATCCTGCCCTTCCACGGCGAGCTGGACCGCGCCCGCGAGAGCCAGAACGCGGTGGCCAAGATCGGCACCACCGGCCGCGGCATCGGCCCGGCCTATGAGGACAAGGTGGGCCGCCGGGTGATCCGCGTGGCCGATCTCGCCGATGACGCCACCCTCGAGCTGCGGGTCGACCGCGCCCTGGTGCACCACAACGCCCTGCGTGCGGGCCTTGGCCTGGAGCCTATGGACCGCGCCGCGCTGATCGCCCAGCTCAAGGAGATCGCGCCGCAGATCCTGCAATTCGCCGCGCCCGTCTGGAAGGTGCTCAACGAGCACCGCAAGGCCGGCAAACGCATCCTCTTCGAAGGCGCACAGGGCGCGCTGCTCGACATCGACTTCGGCACCTACCCCTTCGTGACCTCCTCCAACGTCATCGCCGGCCAGGCCGCGACCGGCGTGGGCATGGGGCCCGGCGCGATCGACTTCGTGCTCGGCATCGTCAAGGCCTACACCACCCGCGTGGGCGAAGGCCCGTTTCCGACCGAGCTGCACGACGCCGATGGCGACCGGCTGGGCACGCGCGGCCACGAGTTCGGCACCACCACCGGGCGCAAGCGTCGCTGCGGCTGGTTCGACGCCTGCCTGGTGCGCCAGACCTGCGCCACCTCCGGCGTCAACGGCATCGCCCTGACCAAGCTCGACGTGCTCGACGGCTTCGAGACGCTGAAGATCTGCACCGGCTACGAGCTCGACGGCCAGCGGCTCGACTACCTGCCCACCGCCGCCGATGCCCAGGCCCGCTGCACGCCGGTCTACGAGGAGATGCCCGGCTGGTCGGAAAGCACCGAAGGCGCCCGCTCGTGGAACGACCTGCCCGCCAACGCGATCAAATACGTCAAGCGCGTCGAGGAGCTGATCGAATGTCCGGTGGCGCTGCTGTCGACCTCGCCCGAGCGGGACGACACCATCCTCGTCACCGACCCCTTCGCGGATTGAGGAGGGCAGGGCGATGGCACTGAGCTACAAGGCAAGGCGGCGCTGGTCGCTGGTGATCCTGCTGGTCGGGCTGCCGCTCTACATCGGTTTCGCCTGGTGGCTGACGAGCCTCTTGCCCGACCTGCCGGTGCTGGTGGAGCTGCTGGTCTTCGTGGCGCTGGGCGTGGCCTGGACGATCCCGGTGCGCAAGGTCTTCTACGGCGTCGGCAAGGACGACCCCGACGCCTGAGCCCGCCGCGGCCGCCGGGCCGACCGCGCGAGGCTGAAAGCCCGCCCCCCGCGCGACCCTCGCACAAGACAGAACGGGGCGCTTCTGGTCGAAGCACCCCGTTCGCACTGGTCCGTCACGCGCGCCGCCTGGCTCAGAGCATCGCGCGGCGCTGCTCCTGCGTATAGCGAGAGGTTTGAGAAAGGGTGAACTGGCCCCGGCTCAGCTTGCGGATCTTGCCCTGGCGCAGCAGCTGGCCGAAGGAGCGCAGGCTGTCTTCGCGGGTGAAGCTCTCCACGCTGTCCAGCTCCGCCACCTGCCGCATGATCTGCGGATGGGAGAAATGGGCCCGGCCCTCGACGTAGGAGGCATAGGCGGCGGCGCATTCCAGCAGGTCCTCCAGCCCTTCGGCCCCCATCTTCTCGGTGAACTCCTCGAAGCTCGAGCAGTCGGCGAAGATGCCGGTCGCCTCGGCGTCGGTCTTGACCATGCCCTCGCCGCCGGCCTCGGGCTCGTCGTCGACGGCGTCGAGGGTGCGATCGGTGACCCGGCGCGGGCGCACCGGCGCCACGGGCCCGGCGGGGCGGCGCGGCGTAGCACCCTCCGGCGTATCCGCGCCGGCCTCGGTGTCCACACGCTGTTCGGTCACCAGCACCAGCGGCGCGGCGGCACGGGGGCGGCGGGTCTCGGTCTTGCGCAGGATCGGGCGGCGCGGGCGGGCCGGTGCAACCGAGGCCTCGGCCTCGGCGGTCTCCCCCTCATCGGCCTCCGACGCCTCTGCCTCCACGGGCCCGTCCTCGGCCGGCAGACGCAGGCCGCTGGCCTGAACCGCCTCTTCGGCCTCGGCAACATCCATGGCTTCGCCTGCGGGTTCGGCGGGGGCCTCTTCGGCCTCGCCGGTCTCCACCGGGCGGCTTGGGCGCACCACCGAGGCGAGGTCGTCGCGGTAGGCGCGGGCCTCGTCATCGGCGCCCGAGAGGCTCTCGCCCTCGGCCTTGGTCGCGGCCACGGCCGCCTTGAGGTGGGCGATGGCCGAGCGGCGGCGCTCCATCTCGGGGCCACGCAGCTTGCCCTCGGTCTCGGTCATCAGCCGGTCCAGCCGGTCATCGGCCTGTTCGGTCTCGACGATCCGGTCGCGGCGGGTGCGGGCGGCCTCGTAGCGCGCCTCGTTCTGCGCCTCGGCGGCCATGCGTGCCACCAGGCCCTCGACGGCGAGCGAGGTATCTTCGCTGGCGTCCTCGTCCTCGTAGGCGGTCTCTTCGGCGGCAAGGGCCTCCTCGGGCGCGTCCTCGGCGGAGGCGGCCACTTCGGTGTCTTCCTCCGCGGTGTCATCCTCGGGGGCGACGTCCTCGGCGGTCTCTGCCTCGGCAGTGACGTCCTCGGCGGTCTCTTCAGCGGCCTCGGTGCTCTCGACCGGCTCTTCCGCAACGGTCTCGTCTTCAACCTCCTCTTCGGCCTCGGCCCAATCCTCGGCAACATCGTCAGCCATCTCGGCCTCGTCGCTCTGGGAGATCGCAACCTCCTCGGCGTCCTCCACGGCTTCCTCATCGGCGGCCAGGAAAGCGGCGAGGGTGTCTTCCATCTCGTCGCCGGAGTCGTCCCAGTCGGCATCGGCGCGGCTGTACTCGGCCTCTTCGAGGTCGATCACTTCGCCTTCCAGGGCTTCGAGGGCCTCCGGCGCGAGCGGCTCTTCGTCCTCGTCATCCTCCTCTTCGGCAGAGGCGGTGGAGAGGCCGCGGGCCAGTTCCGGCTCCTCGGCCAGGGCGCCGGCAAGGTCTTCGGCCGCATCGCTGCGCGCGTCCCGGTCGGGCTGGCCGGCGGCGGACAACTCCTGCTCCACGGCGGCAAGCTCGGCCAGCAGGTCGGCCTCGGCCTCGGGCGACAGGCTGCTCGGCGCTTCCGCCACGACATCAGCCTCGGGGGTCTCGGCGGCGTCGTCGGTTTCCGCCACTTCGGGCACATCCCGGCGCAGGCCGATGGCGGCCAGGGCGGAGGCCATGGCCGAGCGCTTGACCTTGATCACGCGGGTGCGGCGCGGCGCGGCGACGGGCTGCGTGGCCTCTTCCGTGGCTTCGGCTTCTGCGGCTTCGTCCTCGGCTGCGGGGGCGGGCACCTCCTCGGATGCCTCCATCGCGGAGAGCGCGGCGGCGAAGTCGTCTTCGTCGTTGTCGTCGGTCGCGGCGGCCTCCGGCTCGGGTGCATCCAGCGCCCCGAAGCCGTAATCCTCCTCCGACAGCGCGCCGATCACGTCGGCCATGTCGACCTCGTCGTCCTGGGCCTCTGCCGCAGTCTCTTCGGCCTCTGCAGCCTCAGGCGCGGCGGTGTCCTCGGCGGCCTCCTCGGGCTGCATGTCAGCGGCCTCTTCACCGGCAGGCGCCTCGGCGGCTTCCGCCCCCTCGAACCCTGCAAGCGCCTCGTCGAAAGCATCCGCTTCGCTCTCGCCCGAGAGCGGCGCGGCCTCGGCGGAGGCGTCCCGGGTTGCGGTCTCGTCTTGGGCCTCGTCCTCTTCGGCGAAGTCCGGTGCCGCTTCGGCGGTGACCTCTTCGGCGCTTTCGGCCTCCGGTTCCATCGCCTCGGGTGCCTCATCCCGCGCTGCGGCCTCGGTCTCGGAGATCTCGGCGACCGCGTCGCCCTCGGCTTCGGCAAGGTCGGCCATGTCATCGGTCATGTCATCGGCGACGAGTTCGGCGACCTCGGCCACCTCTTCGGCGGGCTCGGGCGCCTCAGCCGCCTCGGCGGCCTCGACATAGGCCATTGCGGCCTCCGGCGCGTCCTCATCCTCGGCGACGTCCTCGAAAGCCTCGACAGCCTCCGGTGCAACCTCATCCTCGGCAACAGCGTCCGCCTCGACAGCCGCCGATGCAACCTCATCCTCGGCAACAACCTCGGCAGCCTCGACGGCCTCCAGTGCGTCCTTGTCGTCGGTGACGTCCTCGAACGCCTCTACAGCCTCCGGCGCAACCTCATCCTCGGCAGCAACCTCGTCGGCCTCGGCGGCCTCCGGTGCTGCCTCGTCCTCGGCAACTACCTCGTCCGCCTCGGCGGCTTCCGGCGCAACCTCATCCTCGGCCACGTCGACGGCCTCCGGTGCATCTTCGTCCTCGGCGGCAACCTCTGCCGCTTCAACGGCCTCCGGCGCATCCTCTTCCTCATCGGCCGCCTCGAGGGGCTCGGCGTCGGCGGCGCCTTCGCCCGCCTCTTCCTCCGCCTGCTCCAGGGTCTCGGCCTCGTCTTCGGCACTCTCGGCCTCGGCCTGCTCCAACGCGGCCAGAACGGCCCCGGTGGTGTCTTCTTCCGTGGCCATCTCGTCCGCAGCCTCTTCCGGCGCGGCCTCGGCGGCCTCGGCCTCCAGTTCGGCGGCCTCGGTCACGCTGGCCTCGGGCAGGGCGGCGGGTTCGTCCTCGATGGCTTCGAAGACCTCCGCCGCCTCGGGAGCAGCCTGCTCGGGGCTGGCCGGCGCAAGGGCGGCGGGCGCCTCGGGGCGGGCCCGGTTCACCACGGCACGGATGCGGGCGAGCTTGGCGGCCACGCTGTCGCCGGCGGGAGCGGCGGCGGCGGGGGAGAGATCGGCATAGGGATCGTCGGCGGGCTCCTCGGCGGCCTCCCGGATGAGCGGGGCCGGTGCCTCGGCGGCAGGGGCCTCAGGGCGCGGCTCGGGCTGACGCGGCGCCTCGGCAACCGGCGCGGGCTCGGCCTCGGGCTCGGGGGCCTTGGCCTCGGCAGGGGCCGGGGCCGCCACCGCAGCGCCCTGGGCCGCGCGCAGCAGGATGCCGCCGTTCGAGATCCTGGCCTCGACGCGCCGTTGAATCTCCTTTTCCGCGATGCGCTGGAGCATGTCGGCATCCGGCGTCGGCGGCTCGGCCCCGAAGTAGCGATCGTCCGCGGCGAGGTCGCGGAAATACTCCGCAATCGCCTTCATCGTGCCGAAAGAGTCCTCGAAACCTTCCAGGGTGCACGAGAAGGTGCCGTAAGACACCGTCAGAATCTTGCTCGATCCCATCATTGATCTGCTCGCTTTCTCATAGCCCAGCGGGGTGTGTTTACCACGTATTGGTTCGAGAGAAGCAACAGAGTGGGGAATTTTCGGGGATCATATCTGGGCTTCATTGTGACCAAGGGTCAAACCGGGCATACCCGCAGCATGGCGCCGCTCCTCATCGATTCACCAGAGAATATTACCCTTCTGGGTGGCGGTGAGGTTAACGTGGACCGCCTTAATGCGGCCCTAATTCACGGCAAACGGCTGGTTGCGGCCGATGGCGGGGCCGATGCGGCGCTCGCGCAGGGGTTAATGCCCGAGGCGGTGATCGGCGACTTCGACAGCCTGAGCGCAAAGGCCCGCGCCACCCTGCCGCCCGAAAGCCTGCACCAGGTGGCCGAACAGGACAGCACCGATTTCGAGAAGGTGCTGAGCCGCGTCCGTGCGCCCATGCTGCTTGCGGTGGGCTTTCTCGGCTTGCGGCTCGATCACCAGCTCGCCGCGCTGACCGCGCTGGTGGCCCACGCCCACCAGCCCTGCCTGCTGCTCGGAACCGATGACATCGCCTTTGCCGCACCGCCCGAGATCGCGCTCGACCTCGCGCCGGGCAGCCGGCTGTCGCTCTATCCGCTGGCGCCGGTGACGGGCCGCAGCGCGGGGCTCGAATGGCCCATCGACGGGCTCACCTTTTCGCCCTCGGGCCGGATCGGCACCTCCAACCGGGTCACCGGCCCGGTGCGGCTGGCCTTCGACGGGCCGGGGATGGTGGTGATCACGCCGCCGGAGGCGCTGGACGCTCTGCTGGCAGGCTTTTCCGGCCGGCCATCTGCTCGCGCCAGATGATGTAGAGCCCGGCGCCGATCGTCACCCCGATGCCCGCGAGCGCCAGCCCGTCGGGAAAATCCTTGAAGATCACCCAGCCGATCAGCGTGGAGAAGGGGATCTCCAGGTATTGCATCGGCGCCAGGGTGGCCGTGGGCGCGTGGCGCAGGCTCCAGGTCATCAGCAGATGCGCCAGCGTGCCGATGCAGCCCATGGCGACGATCAGAGCCCAGGTGCGCGGGGCAGGGGAGACCACGTCGAACTCGGCCCACCAGCTGCCGTCGGCCACGAGCAGCAGCGGCGCCAGCGCCGCCGTGCCCATCAACCCGCTGACCGACTGCATCGCGACCGGGTCCACATCGGCCCGCATCATCCGGGTGACCAGCATGAAGAAGGCGAAGTTCACCGCCACCAGCACCGGCAGCAGCGCGGCCCAGCCGACCTCGACGAAGGAAGGCTGGATCACCATGCAGGTGCCGGCAAAGCCCACCGCGCAGGCGGTGAGCCGGCGCATGCCGACCTCCTCGCCCAGAAAGAACCATCCGAGCAGCAGCATGATGAAGGGCATCACGAAGGCGATGGCCACCGCATCGGCCAGCGGCAGGAACCGCAGGCTGAGAAACATCGAGCCGATCCCGATGATATGCAGCACCGTCCGCAGTGCGGTGAACCCCAGCGCCCGGCGGCTCATCCGCAGCGTCCCGCCCGTCAGCAGGACGATGGGCACGAGGATCACCGCTTGGATCGCGAAGCGGAAGAACACGAGCTGGCTGAGCGGCACATGCCCGCCCAGCAGCTTGGCCACGGAATCGCCCAGCGGGGCCAGAAGGCAGAACCCCAGCATGAGCGTGATACCGAGAAGGGGCCTGTCCGCCTGTTGCATGACGGAGTCATATTTCGCCCGGCCCGCCCCGGCAAGCCCCCGCGCGGCGTCCCGGCGCACGGCTCAGAGCCAGGCGAAGGTCGCGGCCATCACCGCCAGGTATCGCCCTGCCTTGGCGAGGGTCACCAGCAGCAGAAACCGCCACAGCGGCTCCCGCATCAGTCCCGCCACCACCGTGAGCGGATCGCCGATCACCGGCACCCAGCTCGCCAGCAGGCTCCACCGTCCCCAGCGGCGATACCGCGCCTCCGCCCGTGCCAGTGCTGCCGCCGAGACCGGAAACCACCTCCGCCCCCGGAACCGCCGCAGGAACCGCCCGCAGACCCAGTTCACGCAGGAGCCCAGCACGTTGCCCGCGGTGGCCACCGCCAGCAGCAGCGCGGGCGACAGCGCGGGGTCGGCCAGCCGCCAGGCCAGCAGCGCCTCCGATTGCGCGGGCAGCAGGGTGGCCGCGACGAAGGCCGCGAGAAACAGGCCCAGGTAGGGGGTCATGAGCGGCGCGCGCCTCGCGGTCAGCCGCGCCGGGCGGGGCGGATCACCGGCAGACCGGCAAGGGCTGCGGCGGCGTGTCGGGCAGCGACCGGCGCCAGCGGTTGATGACCCGCTGCAACTCGCGCCTGGGCCAGAACCTCGGTGCGCCGATCTCCCGCAGGCAGGCGCTGTTCCAGTAGAGCCCGGCACCCTCCAGCGAGGCCCGCGCCTTCACCGCCCGCGCCCCGCCCGCGCCCTCTGCAGCACGACCGGCGCGATCTGCCCCTCGCCGGTGCCGACATGGGGGGCCAGCCAGCCGGGAATGCCGGATTGCGCCACGGAAGAACCGGCCCCGAGGCCGGCCAGGGCGAGGATGGCGGCGAATAAGGGGCGCATTCTGCGTCTCATGAGAAACCTCCTGCTCGGTGGGCCTGTGGCGGAGCCTAGCACGACGAGGGGGCGGGTGGGGAGGGGCTGGTGTGGCGTTGCCGTGCCCGGACAAGCTCCGCCGGGTTGGCGGCTGTGCGGACGAAGCGGGCTTTCGCAAGAGCTGCGAGAGTCCGGTTCTTTGTGTAGCCTTGCCCGTTACAAGGCCGGAAAGCAGCTGTTCTCTGCGCCGGCTACACCGGGACCGATCAGTGCATCAGCACGGCTTGGTCGAAGTCAAGCCTGCGGTCGAAGGCAGTCCCTCCAGGTCAAATGGCGCTGCAGGCGGGCGCTCCTTTACTGCATCGCGTAGACTTTGATGAAGAAAAGTGCCGGGTCCGATCCAAACAGCTCTTCGGTCAGACCAGTTCGCCCTCGACGACCCACATCGTTGCCGGAAAGCTCCACGGCAAGGTCAGCCCATGGGTCATCAGGTAGCCGCCGCTGACGGTCATGCTTTCGCTTTTCAGCAGCGGATCGCCGCGCGAGAGGTCTGGCGCGTCGCCGCGGTTTTTCAGCGTCACACGATACATCGCGTCCCGGGTCAGCCGGGTCAGGCGCAGGGGCCGCGGCACGATCTGTTGCGAGGTGTCCTGCTTGCCCGCAAAGACCACGAAGCGCCCGCCGTCTTGCGCCAGATGCTGCTCCGCGACCACCGCCGGGTCCGGACTGTCCAGGCGCAGGATATCGGCATGAAACATCCACTCGCGGTTGTCCTTCCACCAGCGGGTCACGTCCCGCAGCACCTGGGCCTCCTGCTCTGTCAATTCACGCGGGTCCATCTCGAACCCCATGTGCCGCTGGGCCGCCACCCAGGCGCGGATGCGGATATCGAGGGTGCGGCCCGAGGTGTGGCAAACCCGCGGGCCGACATGCGACCCGGTGACCGCCAATGGCAGGAAGATCGCGGCGTTGTGCTGCATCCTGAGCCGTTCGATGGCGTCGTTGCTGTCGGACAGCCAGACACGGTGGGTCCGCTTCAGGATGCCGAAGTCGATCCGCCCGCCTCCCGAGGCGCAGCTTTCGATCTCTGTGGCCGGATAAGCCGCGCGCAGCCGATCGATCAATTCGTACGAGCCGCGTGTCTGCGCGGCGTCGGGCAGCGGCAGCACGCGGTTGTGGTCCCACTTGATGTAGTCGATCTCGTGATCGTCGAGGATCTTGCCCACGCGGTCGAACAGGAAGTCGCGCACTTCCGGCAGCGCCATGTTCAGCGCCTTTTGTTGCCGGCCGAGGATCTGGTCCTCTGCGCCGAGGGCCCATTCGGGGTGCGCGCGGTGGATGTCGCTGTCGGGGTTGATCATTTCCGGCTCGAACCAGATGCCGAATGTCATGCCCAGGGCCTGGACGTGGTCGATCAACGGCCCCAGCCCGTCGGGATACTTGCGCGGATCGACCTCCCAGTCGGACAGCGCGCGGGTGTCGTCGTCGCGGTTGCCGAACCAGCCGTCATCCAGCACGAAGCGCTCGGCACCGAGCCCGGCGGCGACCTCGGCGATGGCCTTCAACTCGGGCAGGTTGTGATCGAAATAGACCGCCTCCCAGCAGTTGTAATGCACCGGCCGGGGCCGTTCGGGGCGGGGAAAATCCACGATCTCGTCGCGCAGGTGACGCTGGAAGGCCACGGCGCAGCCGTTTATCCCGTCGTCGGAATAAACCGCATAGAGCGTGCCTGTTTCAAAACGGCGCTTGGCGTTGTTCTCGACCCGCGCGGCATGGCCGAACTGGATCTGGCGCCGGCCGTCGGGCAATTCCTCGGCCACCATCCGGTGGCCGCCGGACCATCCGTAGTGGAAGGCATAGACCTCGCCTGCCGTGTTGGTCGCCCCGCGGCAGGGCAGCAGCAGACCGGGAAAATGCTCGTGGCCGGTGCGCCCTGTCCGGTTCTCGCGGTAGCGCATCCCGGGCGACCAGGGTGTGCGGTTCATCTGGAACTCGCCGCACCAGCGCCCAGAGAAGTCGATCAACTCGTCCGCCAGTTGGGGCGCGGGAAAGACCGGCGCCGAAAGCCAGTGCAGATGCATGGGGCTTTCACAGTCCAGAACGGCCAGCGCCTCGATCAGGTGGGTACGCGGATTGATAGCGTAGGATGCGGTGTAGGTCAGGCCGTTCGTGGCGTCGCGAAACGTCAGCGCGATGCTGTTTTCGCCAGTCTCATCCGATGCGAAACAGAATTTCGGCAACAGCGGAGCACCCGATCCGTCGCGCAGGATGAGGCCAGGCTGGCCGGGGAAGGTGCGCGTCGCCTCGGGGCAGAGCGACAACTCGGGGTTGGCGTCGAGCATCCCGCCGGTAACGTCGATCTGGTTCGCCCGGTAGACCGTCTTCAGGTTTTCGTCGTCGGGCAGCCGCGGCCCCCAGTAGACCACCTCGGCAAGGTGGTCGTTCCGGGAGCCGAGGACAAGCGACTGTCGACCGTCATCGAGACGCCAGCATCGGATCATTTGACGGCGCCCAGCGTCAGGCCGGCAATGAAGTGCTTCTGCATCAGGAAGAACATCGCCACCGGCGGGAGCGCGGCCACGATGGAGCCCGCGCTCATCAGGTGATAGGCCGCGCGGAACTGGCTGTTGAACTCCGTGATCCCCGCCGTGACGGGCTGCGCGCCTGGCCCCTGGGTCAGCACGACCGCCCAGAAGTAGTCGTTCCAGATGAAGGTGAAAATCAGCACCGAGAGGGCCGCCAGCGCGGGCTTCATCAGCGGAAGCACGACAAACCAGAAGATGCGCCACTCGGCCACGCCCTCGACACGGGCCGCTTCGATCAGCGGATACGGCAGCGCACGAATGAAATTGCGCATGAACAGCGTGCAGAACCCGGTCTGGAAGGCGATGTGAAACAGGATCAGCCCGGTCTTGGTGTCATAGAGATTGAGATCGATCGTCAGGTCGCGCACAGGCACCATAAGGATCTGGAACGGCACGAAGTTGCCGGCGATGAACATGAAGAAGATCAGCAGGTTGCCCTTGAATCGGTAGACCCCGAGCGCGAAACCCGCCATCGCCGACAGGGCCACTGCGCCGATCACCGTCGGCACGGTGATCATGAGCGAGTTCAGCAGGTAGCGCGGCATGTTGGATTCGAAGAAGACCCGACCGTAGTTCGAGAACATCTCGAAGGACGAAGGCATCCCCCAGTAGTTGCCGCTGACGAAATCCGCCTCGGGCTTGATCGAGAAATTGGCGACCGCGATCAGGGGCAGCAGCCAGAGAATGAGGGCGAAGGGCAGCATCGACTGGTAGGTGACCTGAGCCGAGCGGGACCGCTTTTCGATTGGCGTCGGAAACATCTCAGTGTGCTCCTTTTTCGTCGCGGTACATCGACCAGAGAAAGTAGAGAATGAAGCCGAGCATGAGGAAGAAGAGGACAACCGCGATCGCAGCGCCGTACCCCATGCGGAAGCCGAACTCGGACAGCGATTCCTCGAACATGTAGAAGCTGAGGACGCGGGTCGATCCGAACGGGCCGCCATTCGTCATCACCGAGATGAGGTCGAAGGACCGCAGCGCACCGATGATGGTCACGACGAAGGCGATGAACGTCGCGGGGCGTAGCTGCGGCAGGATCACGTACCAGAGCATCCGCCAGCCCTTTGCCCCGTCGAGCCGCGCGGCCTCGACCTGCTCGGGATCCACGGCGTTCAGACCAGTCAGGTAAAGGATCATGCAATACGCCGTCTGCGGCCAGAGGCCCGCGGCGATGATGCCGTAGGTGGCCAGCGACGGATCGCCGAGGATGTTCACCGGGCCAAAACCGAACAGGCCGATCACCGCGTTCAGAAGCCCTTCGCGCGGCAGGTAGAACCAGGAAAAGACCAGCCCGACGACCACCTGGCTGATCACGAACGGGAAGAAGAACAGCGACTTGTAGATGCGAATGCCCCGCACCGTCTGGTTGAGGAACAGTGCGATGAACAGCCCCGCGGGGATCGCCAACAGGTAGAGGATCAGCCACTTGATGTTGTTCCAGAAGGACGTCTCGAACTTGCGGTCCATCGGCTGCTCGCCAATGCCAAGGAGGCGCTCGTAGTTGGCGGTGCCGACCCATTCGGCTTCGCCCAGACCGTCCCACTCATGGAGGCTGATCCAGAAGCTCTGGCCGATCGGGATGATGACGTAGACCGCGAAGAACAGGATCGCAGGCGCCAGGAACAGCAGAGGTGTGAGGGCTATTTCGTTTCGTTTGTACCAGCCGCGCGGCTTGGGCGGATGTGTATCCGGAACGGTAGCGTAGGTCATCGGGCCTCCCTCGCTGCAAATGCAACCCTCGTGAAAGCCGCCCCACGTGGCCGCTTGCAGAAGGGTTGGCGGGGGCGGTCAAGGCCGCCCCCGCGCCTTGGTCAGGTCACTCGTAGATCCGCTGGCGGGCGCTTTCGAGCCGCGCGAGGATGTCTTCGAGGTTGTCGGGGAAGACCATGAACTCCTGAAGGCCCTCCATGCCGACGCTGGCCATCTCGGCGGGGAAGTCACGGTCGAAGAACTGCATGATCCCGCCGGATGCGTTGTTCGACAGCATCTCGAAACCTTCCTGAAGGAACTTGTCGTCGCCAACCGCGGCCTCGGCGTTCACCGGAAGCTGACCCAGCGCGTCGCCGGCGTTGATCTTGGTCTGGTTCTCGGCCGAGACGACGAAGCGCAGGAATTCTTTGGCGGCGTCCACGTTCTGCGCGCCCGAGGCGATGTGGAACGTGTCCGTTGGCGCGTCCTCGGCAAAGTCCACGTCCGGGTTGATCTTGGGGAACTGGTAGAAGTCCAACTGGTCGTCGGTCAGTCCGCCGTCGCGGAACGCAGCAACCGAGAAGTTGCCCATCAGGTAGGCGGCGGCTTCGCCGTTGACCATGAAGGGCAGCGCTTCCTGCCAGCTGTAGTTCTGGTGGTCGTCGACGAAGGCGCCCATGTCGATCAACTCGCGCCAGTTGGCGAAGGTCTGGCGGACACGCTCATCGGTCCATTCGACCTCCCCGCGCGCCAGCGCCATGTGGAAGTCGTAGCCATTGGTGCGGCTGTTGATGTAGTCGAACCAGCCGCCGGCGGTCCACAGGAACTTGGTGCCGATCGTGTAGCACTTGCGCCCGGAGTCGAGGATGGCCTGACAATTGGCCTTCTCTTCTTCCCAAGTCGTGGGCTCGGACAGCCCCAGCTCCTCGTATATGTCCTTCCGGTAATAGACGCCCCACTGGTAGTAGGTGTAGGGCACGCCCCACTGCTTGCCGTCGAGGGTCATTGCGCCCTTGGTCGAGGCCAGCGCCTCGAACATCGGCTCTTCCCACAGGTCCGAAACATCGGCAAACAAGCCGGCATTGACGTAGGGCAGCATCCGGTTCGCGGCGTACCAGTTCACGACGTCCGGCGGGTTCGCGCCCAGTGAATTCCGGATCTGCGTCTTCCAGGCTTCCCGGTCGACGATCGTCAGTTCGATGTCCAGTTCGGGATGCATCTCCTGAAAATCGGCGACCATCCCCTCCATGACCGCGCGCGGCGCAGGGTTCGACATGTCCGAAATGATCCTAAGCTCGCCCGAAAGAGCTCCGCCGTGCGATTCGGCGAAGGCGGCTCCGGTCAGCAGGGTGGATGCGCCAAGCGCCATCCAGGCAGTTGTTTTTCTTAGTGTCACGGTTTCCTCCCGGTCAGACTGCAGAATGTTCCACATATTGGGTTTGACATCTCAATATTTGAGACGTATTCCACATGTTGCGACCTGTCAATGACGCAAGTTTCGGCACGAGGGGCATGAGGAAGGCCAAAAGATTGGCAGACAAGAATAGTCCATCAAGCGAGAGGGAAGGCGCCGGAACGGTCGGCAAGGCGCTTGGCGTTCTCGACATCGTGGCGCGCCTTGGTCATCCGGCACGTGCGAGCGAGATCCGCGCCCTCAGCGATCTGCCCAAGGCCACCGTCTACCGCTTTCTCCAGACCCTGACCGAACAGAACCTGCTGAACTATGATCCGGACCTGCGGGTCTACTCGCTGGGCGTGCGCCTTGTGCGCCTCGCGCAGGTGGCGTGGCGCAATTTTCAGATCGCCCCGGTGGCGCAGCCGCACTTGAGCGCGTTGGCGAGCAAGATCGGTCTCGCGGTCTATCTCTCCAAGCTGGATGGCGGTCAGTGCGTCTCTCTCGAACGGGGCACGCCGGGTGGGCGTGTCGGGGTGTTGCAGGACGTGGATCGGATCTATCCCGCTTACTGCACGGCTGTGGGCAAAGCGATGCTCGCCTGCTTGACGGAGGACGCGCTTGACGCCGCGCTCACGCAGCAGAGCTTTCATTCGCTCACCGAGGCGACGATCACCGATGCCGAAACGATGCGGACGGAGCTCGAGAAAACCCGCGCACGGGGCTACGCGATCGAAGATGGCGAGCATGTGCGGGGCATCATCGCCATCGGCGTCCCGGTCCGGACACCCGGCGGCAGATTGATCGGCGGACTGGGTGTTCATGCGCCGGATCGGCAAACCGATCTTCAGCAACTCCAGCGCCACGTACCGAAACTTCAGGAATGTGCGGTGGCCATTGCCAGCGATGCCGCGGACTGGAGCTTTCCAGAGGCGGACAGACATATCGAATACAGGGGGGAGAAGACATGACAGGTGTGACGCTCGACAACGTCATCAAGAGATACGGCGGCACCCAGGTGATTCACGGCGTCGATCTGAAAATCGATGATGGGGAATTCTGCGTGTTCGTCGGTCCGTCGGGCTGCGGCAAGTCCACCCTGATGCGGATGGTGGCCGGGCTGGAGGAAACCACCGAGGGCAGCATCCACATCGGCAAGCGCGACGTGACCCACATGGACCCGGCCGAGCGCGGCGTGGCGATGGTGTTCCAGACCTATGCGCTCTACCCGCACATGACGGTCGAGGAGAACATGGGCTTTGGCCTGAAGATGAATGGCCACCCCAAGGACGAGATCAAGGCCAAGGTGGCCGAGGCCAGCCGCATCCTCAAGCTCGACCAGTTCCTTGCACGCAAGCCGGCCGCGCTGTCGGGCGGCCAGCGGCAACGGGTTGCCATCGGACGCGCGATCGTCCGCGGGCCAGAGGTCTTCCTCTTCGACGAGCCGTTGTCCAACCTCGACGCCGAGCTGCGGGTCGAGATGCGGGTCGAGATTGCGCGCCTGCACAAGGACCTCGGGGCAACGATGATCTACGTGACCCACGACCAGGTCGAAGCCATGACCATGGCCGACAAGATCGTGGTGCTGCGCCTGGGCCGGATCGAACAGGTCGGCGCGCCGCTCGATCTCTACCGCGACCCGGACAACCGCTTCGTCGCCGGCTTCATCGGTTCGCCCGCCATGAACTTCCTCGACGCCGTAGTGACCTCGGACGGCAAGGTCGAGGTGGCCGCGCTGAAGGCATCATACGATCTGCCCGTCACACTGCCGGCGGCGGGCACGAAGGTGACGCTCGGCATCCGGCCCGAGCATATCGAGGTCGCCGACGGCGACACGATGCAGATCGAGCTGACCGAGGCATTGGGCGGCGTATCCTACGACTACATGCACGCCGATACCGGCGAGCGCTTGATCGTCGAAGAGCGGGGCGATCATCGCTCGGAACCCGGCAGCCGCGTCTCGCTGCGCTTCGACCCGGCGCGTGCCCTGCTGTTCGACGCGCAAACCGAAGCGCGCATTCGCTGACAGGCCAACCCATCGGCACAGGCGCAATCGTCGCGCCCGTCCCGACTGACAGGATGGCCAACATTTCCGAAGGCCAACGTTTCCTTAGGCCTGACGACGCACGGCCCGGGCACGCAGGTCCTGGCGGCGACCCGAGGCCGGACCGCAGATCGAGAAACCGGAGCAAGCGACATGAAGCGAACCCTGGGCACCTGCTACTACCCGGAGCATTGGCCGCGCGAAATCTGGGAAGACGACGCGCGCCGGATGGCCGAGGCCGGCCTGACCTGGGTGCGGATCGGAGAGTTCGCCTGGTCCCGGCTGGAGCCCGAGCCCGGCCGGTATGCCTTCGACTGGCTTGACGAGGCCATCGCGGTGCTGGGCGCGGCGGGGCTGCGGGTGGTGCTTGGCACACCCACCGCGACGCCCCCGCGCTGGATGATCGACCGCCATCCGGACATGCTGGCGGTGGATGCTCAGGGCCGGCCGCGCAAGTTTGGCTCGCGCCGGCACTATTGTTTCAGCCACGAAGGCTACAAGGCGGAATGCGCGAAGATCGTCACGCGGCTGGCCGAGCGATACGGTCGGAACCCGCATGTCGCGGCATGGCAGACCGACAATGAGTACGGCTGCCACGACACCACGATCTCCTACAGCGACGCGGCGCGGACAGCCTTTCGACGCTGGCTACGGGCACGGTACCCCGGGCACGGCAACAACGGCGACATTGACGCGCTGAACGAGGCGTGGGGCAATGTCTTCTGGTCCATGGTCTACGGTGATTTCGATCAGGTGGACCTTCCCAACCTGACGGTGACCGAGCCGAACCCGAGCCACGTGCTCGATTTTCGCCGGTTCTCATCGGACCAGGTCGTTGCGTTCAACCGCTTGCAAGTCGAGATCATCCGGGCGCATTCCGACGCGCCGATCGCCCACAATTACATGGGGCGGGTGACGGATTTCGATCACTACGCAGTCGGTGCCGACCTCGACATCGCGTCCTGGGACAGCTACCCGCTCGGCTTTCTTGAAGACCGGGTGCCAGCGACCGTCGCGCAGCAGCGCGCCTATGCCCGCCAAGGCGACCCGGACTTCCAGGCCTTCCATCATGATCTCTACCGGACTGTCGGCCGTGGCCGCTGGTGGGTCATGGAGCAGCAGCCGGGGCCTGTGAACTGGGCCCCGTACAATCCCGCGCCGCTGCCGGGCATGGTGCGGCTCTGGACGTGGGAAGCCTTCGCCCACGGCGCCGAGGCCGTGTGCTACTTCCGCTGGCGGCAGGCCCCGATGGCGCAGGAACAGATGCACGCAGGCCTCCTGCGACCGGACAGCGCCGAGGCTCAAGGGCTCGTGGAGGCACGGCAGGTCGCGGCCGAACTGGCAGAGGCGCCAGAGGTGAGCCCGGCCCGCGCGCCGGTCGCGCTGATCTTCGATTACGACGCGGAATGGGCCTGGGCGATCCAGCCGCATGGTGCCGGACTCAGCTACTTCGAGCTTGTGTTCGACACCTACCGCGCGCTTCGCAAGGCAGGTCATTCGGTAGATATTCTGCCGCCGGACCCCGATTTGCTCGAAGGATACCGGCTGATCTGCGCGCCCGGGCTCATGCATATGCCGGATGCGCTGAAAGCCGCCCTCGCGGACAGCGGCGCGGTGGTCTTGCTCGGCCCGCGCAGCGCCGCACGCGATGCCTCCATGCGCATACCGGTGCCCTTGCCGCCGGCTTTGCCGGGTCTCGATGCCACTGTGACCCACGTGGAAAGCCTGCGACCCGACACACCCGTTACGCTGAAACGCAGTGGCACAATTCGCAGCTATCGTGAAGTTCTGGAGACCGATGCCGAAGTTCTGGAAACCACCGCAGAGGGTGAAGCGGTGGTCGTCGCCCAAGACCGGTTAGTATATGTCGCCGGTTGGCTTGATTCAGACGCCATGCGTTGGCTCATCAAGCTTGTGTCCGATCGCGCAGGGCTCCAATCCCTCGATCTCCCTGAAAACGTGCGTTGCCGAGACACAGGCACCGAGCGGTTCTGGTTCAACTACGGAACTGCCCCTTGCGAAGTGTACGGCAAGACCTTGCCGCCCGTCTCCGTGAAGCTGGAAGCTCGGGAATAGGTGCCAATTCCCGCAGGTTGAATCACTAGCGGAAACAAGCGAAATGCCGACGGCCAGGGGTATGAAAGGCAGCTATGCGCCATTGGCGATTGCATCCTTTCCAGCTGTAACTGCAAAACCTGTCTGTCGGGACAAGTCCGCTCCGGGCTCGAACGAGCCGCTCGCCGCGAAGCAGAAACGCGCCTGCCCGAAGCGACCGCCCTCACAGCTCCCCCGCGCCGGACCTTTCCGCCTAGGGCTTCACCACCAGCCCCGGAGGGGTGTTGGCGAGATACTCGGCGCTCACCTCGGTGATCAGCATGGTCTCGGTCAGCTCGATCCCGCCGTCGTCCAGCCAGAGTCCCGGCATGAAATGAAACACCATTCCCGGCTGCAGCTCGGTCGTGTCGCCCGCCCGCAGGCTCATCGTCCGCTCGCCCCAGTCGGGCGGGTAGCTGAGGCCCACCGAGTAGCCCGTCCGGCTCTCCTTCCTGAAGCCGTAGCGCTCCAGCGTGGAGGAGAAGGCCCGCGCGAGGTCTTCGCAGAGCGCGCCGGGCCGGGCCGCCCCCATCACCGCCGCCGTCGCGGCCATCAGCGCCTCCTCGGCCTGGCGGTACTTCTTGGGCGGCTCGCCAAAGAACAGCGTCCGCGACTGCGGGCAGTGATAGCGCCGGTGGCAGCCGGCGATCTCGAAGAAGGTCGGCACCCCGCGCGGAATCGGCGCGCCATCCCAGGTGAGATGCGGCGCCGTCGCGTCCATCCCCGAGGGGGTCATCGGCACGATTGCCGGGTAATCGCCCCAGGCCCCCCGCGTGCCGAGCGCCCCCGCCTTCAGGATCTCCGCCACCAGCGCGTTCTTCTGCATCCCCGGCTCGGCGACCTCGGCGATCACCCGGTGCATCTCGGTCACGATCTCGCCCGCCCGCCGCATGTAGGCGATCTCGGCGGGCGACTTCACCGCCCGGCACCAGTTGACCAGCCCGGTCGCGTCGGAGATCTCCGCCTCGGGCAGCCCCTCGGTCAGCGCCCGGTGCGCGGCGGCCGAGTAATAGTAGTTGTCCAGCTCCACGCCGACCGCGGCCTGCCCGTGCCCCCAGTCGGTCATCAGCTCCGCCAGCACCGTCATCGGATGGGCCTCGGGGTTCTGCACCAGCCAGTCCTCGTAGCCGAAGATATGGTCATGGCTCATCCAGACCGTCCGCCGCGCCCCCGCCGCATCCATCCCCCGGCCCCACCAGAGCGGATCGGCCTTGAGCCCGACGACCACCGCCTGGTGCACGTAGAACGACCACCCGTCATAGCCGGTGAGCCAGGCCATGTTGGACGGGTCCGAAATGACCAGCGCCTCCAGCCCCTGCGCCTCCATCGACGCCCGAACGGCCGCAAGCCGCTCGTGATACTCGGTCCGGGCAAAGGCCAGAGCGGAAGAGGGCAGGGCGGCCGCCGGGGCGGACCCGCCTTGCAGGGCCATCGGAGCGGAGGGGGTGCGGGGCTTGGTGGTCATGGGGGGGAGGGGAGCAGGTTGCGGGGGAGGTGGCAAGGGGGCATCCCCCTTTCGTATCGACGGCTTGTATTCTGCTATGTGCGAGTTAGCCTTGGAGCATACTTAGTCCAAAGGCCAAGCATTACCGCTTTAAGGGTTCCATTTTTTAGATGTCGAAACGTAGCAAGAACCACCACTACGTGCCGAAGGTGCTTCAAAGGTCCTTTCTCGCTGAGCCTAACCATATTTGGTTCTCTAAGCGTGAATTGGGGGGCGAGTACTGCGCGCCGTACCTTAAGCACATTGATAAAGCATTCTATTCACGAAATTACTATACTATTGTGCACAATGACGAACTCTCCGACACCATAGAGCGTGAACATTACGGAGTTATTGACAACTACCTCGGCGAAGTTGTTCCCGAGTTTATATCTGCACTTGAACGGGGGGCCGCTCCCGTCTTCTCAGGGATTCCTCTTGATTCGATTAAGGAAGTCGTTCTTGAAATGGCTAAGCGGACTCCGGAATTCCCAAGACCTCATAACGATTTGGAGATCGGCAAAGAGTTAATTGAGCGTACTCTTGTGGAGCTTGGAAAAAAGAAAGATCTGTCCGAGTATGTCAAGACTTCGTCTGTCTTGGGCGATTCTTCAAAACTAATTGAATTGGGTCGGTCGATTAGGGTGAGGGCTACGATTAGTCGATCTGATAGGGTTGCCGCGGCACTTAGTGAACTGTCGGTTCGATGGGCTACGATCCCAAGCAAACATGCATACATACTTAGTAGCCTGATGGTATATCGCGTTGGCAATGGCGGGTCGAACGCGCTAAACGATCCCAAAACGGAACTTTGGATGCCGATATCCCCGAGGTTTGCTTTGGTGGTGCTCCATGATCCGGGTAGTAAGATACCTCTTATCGTCCGAGATTCCCCTCGCCATGTAAGGAAGATTAATGAATACGCGGCGCGCAATAGCTCGGAAATCGGATCTCATAGCAGGAAGTTAATAGAATCAATAACTGGGAAGCGTGCTAGAGTCTGACGAAACCCCCTTCAACAATTCGGCACATTCACCGCCAGCCCGCCCAGGGCCGTCTCCTTGTACTTCTCGCTCATGTCCCGGCCCGTCTCCATCAGCGTCTTGATGCAGGCGTCCAGCGGCACCAGATGCGAGCCGTCCCCCCTCAATGACAGCGACGCCGCCGAGACAGCCTTGATCGCCCCCAGCCCGTTGCGCTCGATGCAGGGCACCTGCACCAGCCCGCGCACCGGGTCGCAGGTCATCCCCAGGTGATGCTCCAGGGCGATCTCCGCCGCATTCTCCACCTGCTCCACTGACCCGCCCATCACCGCACAGAGCCCCGCCGCCGCCATCGCCGCCGCGCTCCCCACCTCTGCCTGGCACCCTGCCTCGGCGCCACTGATCGAAGCGTTGTGCTTGATCAGCCCGCCCACCGCCGCCGCCGTCAGCAAAAACTCCCCCACGCGCGAGGGCACTGCCCCCGGCACATGGTCCAGCCAGTACCGGATCACCGCCGGCACCACCCCCGCGGCCCCATTGGTCGGCGCCGTCACCACCTGCCCGCCCGCCGCGTTCTCCTCGTTCACCGCCATCGCGTAGCAGCTCATCCAGTCGTTGATCGTGTGGGGCGCGGTCAGGTTCATGCCGCGCTCGGCCTGCAGGGCCTGCCAGATCTTCGCCGCCCGCCGCTTCACCTTCAGCCCGCCGGGCAGCACGCCCTCGCTCTCCAGCCCGCGCTGCAAGCAGCTGTTCATCACCTCCCAGATCCGCGCCAGCCCGCGCTCGATCTCCGCCGTGCTCCGCCGGGTCCGCTCGTTGGCCATCTTCATCGCGGCAATCGAGAGCCCGCTCTCGGCGGCCATGTCGAGCATCTCCTGCGCGCTCTTGAAGGCAAAGGGCACCGGCGCGCCGTCGTCCACGTCCTTGCCCGCCGCCAGCTCCGCCTCGCTCATCACGAAGCCGCCGCCGACCGAGTAGTAAACCTCGCGGTCGATCACGTCGCCCTGCGCATCCAGCGCCTCGAAGGCGAGCCCGTTGGGGTGGCCGGGCAGGGGGGCATCATAGTCGAAGATCAGGTCGTTGGCCGGGGCAAAGCGCAGCACAAGCCCCTCGGGCTCCACCACGCCGCGCGCCTTCACATCGGCCAGCGCGGCCTCTCCGGCCTCCGCCTCGTAGCTCTCCGGCACCAGCCCGCAGAGCCCGAGGATCACCGCTCGGTCGGTCGCATGCCCGACCCCGGTAAAGGCCAGCGACCCGTGCAGCCGCGCCCGCACGCCCGCCACCGCAAAGGGCAGGCCCCGCAGCCTGTCGAGATAGCGCGCGGCGGCCACCATCGGCCCCATGGTATGAGACGACGAGGGGCCAATGCCCACCTTGAACATGTCGAAGACGGAGACGAACATGGCCGCCACCATGGCACCTCGCCGCGCCCCGGCAAGCCTGAAAGCGACGTTTCCCGCACGATGCCCGCACCATGATCGAAACCGACCGCCTCCTGCTCCGCCCCTTCGAGCCGCGCGACCTTGCCGCCTTTGCCGCGATCAACGCCGACCCGCGCGTGATGCGCTACTTCCCGAGCCCGAAGACCGATGCCGAAACCGCCGAGATGCTCGACCGCTGCGCCGAGCGCTGGCGGACGGTCGGCCTGGCCTTCTCGGCGGTCACCGACCGTGACGGGCGGTTGCTCGGCATGTGCGGCCTGCACCGGCCCGAGGGTCTGCCGATCTCGCCCTGTGTCGAGATCGGCTGGCGGCTCACCCCCTCGGCCTGGGGCAAGGGGATCGCCTCAGAGGCCGCCCGCGCCTGGCTCGCCTGGGGCTGGGGCCAGGGGCTCTCCGAAATTCTCGCCTACACGCCCACGCTCAACGCGCCCTCCCGCGCGGTCATGGCCCGGATCGGCATGGCGGAGGCGCCCGAGCTGGCCTTCGACCACCCCGAGATCGCCGAGGGCCACCCGCTCCGCCCGATGTTCGTGGCCCGCATCCGCCGCCCGGCGTGGCCCCCGTCAAGCCCCTGCGCACGGTGAGGTAACGCAGCCCGTCCTGCATTTTTGCATAGGTATGGGATGTGCATGGGTTGTGTATCGGTTGTGTATTGCTGCTTTTCGCGGTTAACGCGGGTTCGGCTGCCCGCGTCGGGGCATTTGCGCAAAGCCCGCGCCTGCGCCTGCCCCGCGGCTCTTTTGCCCTCGCACCCCTGCGCGCCAGCCCTTATAAACGGGCGGAACTGCGACCATGGGAACATGCCGATGACCGACCTCTCGCCCATCGACAAGGCCAAGTTCGTCGCCGCCAAACGGGCGGTGGACTACGTGCAGGACGGCATGCGCATCGGCCTCGGCACGGGCTCCACCGCGGCCTGGATGGTGCGCTGCCTTGCCGAGAAGATGCAGGCCGAAGGGCTTGATATCGTTGGCGTTCCCACCTCCACCCGCACCGCCGACCTGGCCCGCGAACTGGGCATCCCGGTGATCTCGCTCGATGAGGCCAAGTGGCTCGATCTCACCATCGACGGGGCCGACGAGTTTGACGGCGAGCTGAACCTGATCAAGGGCGGCGGCGGCGCGCTGTTGCAGGAAAAGATCGTCGCCACGGCCTCCGACCGCATGGTGGTGATCGCCGACGCCGCCAAGGACGTGACCGCGCTGGGGGCCTTTCCGCTGCCCATCGAGGTGATCCCCTTCGGCTGGCAGACGACCAAGGCGCTGGTCGAGGAAACCCTTATAAACATGGACGTTCTGGGCCGCGACACCTCGCTCCGGATGAACGACGACACGCCCTATGTCACCGACGAGGGCAACTACATCATCGACCTGCACCTGCGCCGCATCGGCAATGCCCGCCAGCTGAGCCTGGTGCTCAATCAGGTGCCCGGCGTGGTTGAAAACGGTCTGTTCATCGATATCTGCGACGTGGTGATCATCGGCCACGGCGACGGTCGCGTGCAGGTGCGCGACATCAACGAAGGCACCGAGGAGGAAGAGAAGATCGACCTTCTCGAGGGAGACAACATCTTCGCCGACTTCTGACAGGGGAGGGGGCGGCCAGAGAGGCAGGGCAATGGAATTCGACTACGATCTCTTCGTCATCGGCGGCGGATCCGGCGGGGTGCGCGCGGCACGGCTGGCAAGCGCCGAAGCGGGCCAAAAGGTTGGTCTGGCTGAAGAATACCGCATGGGCGGCACCTGCGTGATCCGCGGCTGCGTGCCCAAAAAGCTGATGGTCTACGCCTCGCATTTTCCCGAGGAGATCAAGCTGGCCCAGGCCTACGGCTGGACCGTTCACGCCGGCAGCTTCGACTGGAAGCAGTTCCGTCACCATCTCCACGCCGAGCTCAACCGGCTCGAGCAGATCTACACCACCAACCTCGAAAAGGCGGGGGTGGAGATCCATCATCAGCGGGCCGTGCTGAAGGACCCGCATACGGTGGAGCTGGACGATGGCACCACGTTCAAGTGCCGTCACATCCTCCTGGCCACCGGCGGCGCCCCGAGCTTTCCGCCGCTGGAGGGCGCCGAGGAGCTGGGCATCAGTTCCAACGACATCTTCCTGCTCGACGAGCTGCCCGAGAGCATCCTGATCATCGGCGGGGGCTTCATCGCCTGCGAAATGGCCTGCATTCTCAACGGCCTGGGTGTGAAGACCACGATATTCCTGCGGGGGGCCCAGATCCTGCGCGGTTTCGATGACGAGGCCCGCGGCCACCTGGCGGATCACATGGCGAGCCTCGGCATCGAGATCCATTGCGGCACATCGATCATCGAGATGGTGAAAGTCGACAGCGGCGTCAACGTCCGCACCTCCACCGGCCACCAGGGCACCTATGGCAAGGTGCTCTTCGCCACCGGCCGCGATCCCAGCACCAAGGGCCTCGGGCTCGAAGAGGCCGGCGTCAAGCTGGGTCGCAACGGCGAGATCCTGGTCAACGAGTACAGCCAGACCGATGTGCCCTCGATCTACGCCATCGGCGACGTGACGGGCCGGGTCGAGCTGACGCCGGTGGCGATCCGCGAAGGCGTGGCTTTCGTCGAAACGGTGTTTCACGGCAGGCCCACCCCGGTCGATCACGAGCTGGTGCCCTCGGCCGTCTACACCCAGCCCGAACTGGGCACCGTTGGCATCACCGAAAACGAGGCCGAGCGCGCGCGGGATGCGGGCGGCGAGGATTTCGAGGTCTACGCCACCTCCTTCCGCCCGATGAAGACCGCCTTCGCCCATACCGACGACCGGGTGCTTATGAAGCTCATCGTCGGCAAGGAGAGCCGCAAGGTGCGGGGCTGCCACATCGTCGCACCCGAGGCGGGCGAGATGATCCAGCTGGCCGGGATCGCGATCAAGATGGGGGCCACAAAGGAAGATTTCGACCGCACTTGCGCGGTTCATCCGACCATGGCCGAGGAGCTGGTGACGATGAAGTCACCGGTGCGTTAGGGCGCTGAACGCCGGGAAACGGTTGAATTTGGCGCTTTCCTGACCACTTGTGCTAGACAATCACCAAGACACCGCCGAGACAGGCGGCACCGCAAGGAAGAGGAAAGAGACACATATGGCTGGCAACAACGGCGGCCCCTGGGGCGGCGGATCGTCCGGCGGCGGCGGAGGCGGCAACGGCGACGACAATGACCGTTCGAACCGTCCGGGCGGCGGACGCAGGCCCGGCGAAGGCTCGGGCATCCCGGAAATCGACCAGATCATGCGCAAAGGCCAGGAACAGCTGAAGGTGCTGATGGGCGGGCGCGGCGGCAACGGCAGCCGCGGGCCCGGTGGCCGCGGCCCCGGCGGCGGCGGCGCACCATGGCTGACCCGTGGCACCGTGCTGATCGGTGCCGGCGCGGCGGTTCTGCTCTGGGCCTTCTCCAGCTTTTACACTGTCCGGCCGGAACAACAGTCGGTCGAGCTGTTTCTCGGTGAGTTCTCCGACATCGGGACCGAGGGCCTGAACTTTGCCCCCTGGCCCCTCGTGACCGCCGAGGTGATCGACGTGACCACCAACCGCACCGAAGACATCGGCGTGCGTCGTGGCCAGACCGGCAATGACGGGCTGATGCTGACCACCGACGAGAATATCGTCGACATCGACTTCCAGGTGGTCTGGAACGTGAAGAACGCGGCCGATTTCCTGTTCTCGCTGCAAGAGCCGGAGCTGACCGTGCGCTCGGTGGCAGAAAGCGCCATGCGTGAGGTCATCGCGCAATCCGAGCTGGCCCCGATCCTCAACCGCGACCGTGCGGCGATCGAGGCGCGGGTGGACGAGCTGATCCAGCAGATCCTCGACCAGCAGAAGACCGGCATCAACGTGGTTCGCGTCAACTTCAACAAGGTGGACCCGCCGAGCCAGCAAGTGCAGGTGACCGATATCAACGGCCAGACCAAGACCACCTCGGTCATCGACGCCTTCCGCGACGTGCAGGCCGCCGAGCAGGAGCGCGACCAGGTCGAGCGCCAGGCCGATGCCTATGCCAACGGCCGCCTCGCGGCCGCGCGTGGCCAGGGTGCCCGGATCCTCGAGGAGAGCGAGGCCTACCGCTCCCGCGTGGTGAACGACGCCACCGGTGAGAGCTCGCGCTTCCTGTCGGTGCTCGAAGAGTATCGCGCCGCGCCCGAGGTCACCCGCAAGCGTCTCTATCTCGAAACGATGGAGAAGGTGCTGGGCGACGTCGACAAGATCATTCTCGAAAACCAGTCCGGCGAGGGCGGAGGCCAGGGCATCGTGCCTTACCTGCCGCTGAACGAACTGCGCCGACCCACCACCAGCGGAGGGAGCAACTGATGAACCGCGCCTCCTATCTCATCCCCGTGGTCGCCATCGTGCTGGCGGCCCTCCTGTCGTCGATCTACATCGTCGACGAACGCGAAAAGGTGCTGGTGCTGCGTTTCGGCCAGATCAAGCAGGAACGGACCGATCCGGGCTGGTACCTGAAGGTGCCGCTGCTCGATGACGTGGTGTCCTACGAGGATCGTATCCTCTCGATCGAGACTCCGCTGATCGAGGTCACCCCCGCCGATGACCGGCGCCTGGTGGTGGATGCTTTCGTGCTGTGGCGCATCGTCGATCTGGTGCAGTTCCGCCAGGCCCTCGGTGCGGGCGACGAGCGCGCCGCGCAGATCCAGCTGAACGACATCCTGGACGGCCAGATCCGGGCCGTTCTGGGCTCCGACGGCGTGACCTCGAACACCATCCTGTCGCCCGAGCGGACCGCGCTGATGGACCAGATCGAGGACCGGGCGAATGACCGTGCCTCCGCGCTGGGCATCGAGGTGGTCGACGTGCGGCTGCGGCAGACCAACCTGCCCGAGCAGAACTTCGACGCCACGCTGCAACGGATGATCGCCGAGCGGGAACGCGAAGCCATCGACGAGCGGGCGCGAGGCCAGGAAGCGGCCCAGCGGGTGCGGGCCTCGGCCGACCGGACCTACGAGGAGATCCTCGCCGAAGCGCGCCGCGATGCCCGGATCATCCAGGGTCAGGCCGACGCCGAGCGAAACAGCATCTTCGCCGAGGCCTATGGGCAGGACCAGGAGTTCTTCGAGTTCTACCGCTCGCTCACGGCCTACGAGAACGCGCTGAAGGGCTCGAACTCGTCGATGGTGATGAGCCCCGACTCGGAGTTCTTCAACTATCTGCGCTCCGATGGCTCCGCCGCCGGAGTGGCCCCCGCGCCGGTTGACGAGGCGGCGGCGGCCGCGGCCCGCGAGGCCAATGCGGCTGCGATCCGCGCTGCCGAGGAATCGGCTGCCGAGACCGCAAGTGAGGCCGAGGCGGTGACCGAAGCCATGCCCGAGCCGGTGGACATGCCCGATGAAGAGGCCACACCAGAGGCCGCGCCCGAGGTGCCCACCGAGCCTGCCGGCGAAACCGACGCCTCCACCGATGCGCCGGTCCCGGCCGAGCTGGCACCGTCCGATGAGGAGGCTCCCGCCGAGGAGGCCCCCGCCGAAAGTACGGGGAACTGACCCTTGGCCCTGGCGCTCTTCGCGCTTGGTGCCATCTGCCTCGTGGAGGGGCTGGTGCTTGCACTGGCCCCTTCGCTTTATGAGGACATCCTGCGCTGGGTCGTGTCTTTGCCGCTCGAAGCCCGTCGCACGCTCGGCCTTTTGGCGCTCACCGCGGGCGCGCTTTTGCTCTGGGCGGCGGCCTGGCTGGGCGGCTGAGGCCCTGATGACGGCAGATTTCACCGATCGAGGGCATCCGGCCCCTTGCGCCACGTCGCCCCGGCTGAAAAACTCGCCATAACCGGCTGACGCGGGCCTCACGTCCAAGTGACGCACCGCGATAGCCATTGAGTTGCGCTGTCGCCTCCCTATCTGGAAAGAAGGCGACAGCAGAGCAGGGGCAGCTTGCCGACCTTGATGCACCATGGTCGGATCGCGTGCCCTGACGATCAAGGGAGACCATCCAGTGACTTCACAGGCAATCGCAATTCCTCAGGTGCAGGACCGCAGGCGGGGCTACGTGCTTCGCGCGACCTTCGCGCTTCTCCTGGGCCTGGCGCTGCTGGCGGCCCAGTCGGTGAACGCCCAATCGCGCACCATCCCCGGCAGCTTTGCCGATCTCGCCGACCAGATCAGCCCGGCGGTGGTGAACATCACCACCTCCACCACAGTCTCGCGTCGCACCGGCCCGGCGCCCCAGGTGCCGGAGGGGTCTCCGTTCGAAGATTTCTTCCGCGACTTCCTCGACCGTGAAGGCAATCCCAATCAGCCGCGCCGCAGCTCGGCGCTGGGTTCGGGCTTCGTGATCTCGGAAGACGGTTTCATCGTCACCAACAACCACGTCATCGAGGGAGCCGATCAGATCACCATCGAGTTCTTTTCCGGACAGGAACTGGACGCCGTGGTGGTCGGGACGGATGCGAATACCGACATCGCCCTCCTGAAGGTCGAGCCCGAAGAGGCGCTGGCTTACGTGCCCTTCGGCGACAGCAACACCGCCCGCGTGGGCGATTGGGTCATTGCCATGGGCAACCCGCTGGGCCAGGGCTTCTCGGTCTCTGCCGGCATCGTTTCGGCCCGCAACCGGGCGCTCTCGGGCACCTATGACGACTACATCCAGACCGATGCCGCCATCAACCGCGGTAACTCCGGCGGCCCGCTGTTCAACATGAACGGCGAGGTGATCGGGGTGAACACCGCGATCCTCAGCCCCAACGGCGGCTCCATCGGCATTGGCTTTTCGATGGCCTCCAACGTGGTGACCAAGGTCGTGGACCAGCTCAAGCAGTTCGGCGAAACCCGTCGCGGCTGGCTCGGCGTGCGGATCCAGGACGTGACACCGGACGTGGCCGAGGCGATCGGCCTGACGCCGGCCAAGGGCGCGCTGGTGACCGACGTTCCGGAAGGCCCGGCAATGGATGCCGGCATGAAGTCGGGCGACGTGATCATCAGCTTCGACGGGCAGGAGGTTGAAGACGTGCGCGGCCTCGTCCGCCGCGTGGGGAACACCGAGGTGGGCAAGACCGTCCGCATGGTGGTGTTCCGCGACGGCAAGACAGAAACCCTCAAGGTCACGCTGGGCCGCCGTGAAGAGGCCGAAGGGGCCGTGCCCGCGGTTGCGGAGCAGGGCGAGGATGAGCCCGAGGCGCCCCAGGAGCAGGAGCTGCTGGGCCTCACGGTCACCACGCTGACCGACGATCTGCGCACCCAGATGGGCCTCGACGGTGCAGAGGAGGGCCTCGTGATCAAGGAGGTCGACGAGATGTCGGAGGCCTATGAGAAGGGACTTCGCGCCGGGGACATCATCACCGAGGCCGGCCAGCAGAAGGTGCGTGCCGTGACCGATCTGGAGGATCGCGTCGAAGAGGCCCGCGAGGCCGGGCGCAAATCGCTCCTGCTGCTGATTCGCCGCTCCGGCGAGCCGCGCTTCGTGGCGCTGACACTCGAATGAGCTGAATTCTCGAAAGGCGAGAAGGACTGGCCCGCGCCCCTGCGCGGGCCTTTTTCATGCCGGTGTGTCAGGCGATCTGCGCGTCGAAGAAGGCCAGGGTCCGGGAGATGAAATCATTTCGCACCTCCGGCGTTTCCATCAGGATCTCGTGCTCCGCGCCCTCGGGCTCGACCAGTTCGGCGCCGGGCCAGGTGGAGATGCGCAGCCGCACGGCCTCCGGGTCGACGATGCGCTCGTTGCCGCCGAGGTAGGTGAGGCAGGGCAGGTCGGGCGCGGGTGCGCGCAGCAAGGCCCGCATCTCCACCAGTGCCCGGTTCAGCCAGTGCAGGCTCGGACCGCCGAGCGCCAGTTCGGGGTGAGCGGTGAGCTGGGCTCGCATGTAGAGCCACATCTCCTCGTCCCGCGTGAGCATGTTGTCGGCAAACTGGGCGGCCAGGGCATAGGTCTCGGGGACCGTGCCCGGCGCATAGCGCGCGCCCATGCCCAACGGTCGGGAGAGCGCCGAGAGCACCCAGGCCGCGGGCTTGACCGCCGGGTGAAACTTGATGCCCCACATCGGAGCCGAGAAGGCCACTGCGGCCAGGTCGAGACGCCCGGCCGCACGCAACCCGATGCAGCCGCCCATGGAGTGACCGATCAGAACGCGAGGCAGGGGGCCGCCTTCGAGCGCGGCGACGGCCTCCACCATCGCGTCGACGTCGCGCTGGTAGTCGTCGAACTGGTTGACGTGTCCGGTTGCCGGGTCGGGCAGAGCGCGGTCGGCAAGGCCCTGGCCGCGCCAGTCCATTGCCGCGAAGTTCCAGCCTCCCGCCACGTAGGCGCGTGCTGCACGTCCGTATTTTTCGACGTATTCGGTGCGTCCGGGAAAGAACAGGATGGTGCCCCGCGCGGTCTCGGCGGGCCACCATCCCATGCGCACCCGCACACCGTCGCTGCAGGTGAGCCAGAAGGCGCGGCCCCCCTCGGGGCCGTCCGCCTCATCGTAGAGTGGAGCTTCTTCCACGCCTCAGCTCAGCGCGCCGCCGAGTTTCATCGCGAGCCCCATGTCGCCGTCGACCTTCAGGCGGCCGCCCATGAAGGCGGCGGTCGGGTTGAGATCGCCCGAGAGAATCGCCTCGAAGGTCTCGGCATCGGCGCTCATGGTCACCTCGGCCTCGTCGTCACTCGCACGGGCGCCGTCTGAATCGACGATGATCGAGCCTTCGTCCTCGATCACGAACTTCGCGACCCCGTCAAAACCTCCGCCCAGTTTCTCGTTCAGGGCCGCAACGGCGCTATCGACTACGGAACTCATGATGTTTCTCCTTCCAATGTGACCGACCGGGGGCTTGGCACACCCGACGCTTGCGCTAAACTCATGCACAGATATGCGAACTCTGGCCAGACACCTCAACTTTCACGTCACGGCATTTGCCGTATTGATGGCATTTGCCGCACCTCTGGCCGCGCAGGAGGAGGACGTGCCCGGTGCGCCGCCGGACATGCCCACGCCCTCGCCCGAGGTGGGTGTTGCGCCGGAGCCGGAAGGCGGGCGCCCTTCGCTCGATCAGCTCTTTGCCGAGTTGGGGCAGCCCGAGCAGATGGGCTGGCAGCGGATCGAGGATGCGATCTGGATCGAATGGTCGCGATCGGGCTCGGCTTCGATGGACCTGCTGCTGAAACAGGGCCGTGACGCGTTGGAGGCCGAGGACTACGACCTCGCCATCGAGCATCTGACCGCCCTGACCGATCATGCGCCGGATTTCGCCGAAGGCTTCAATGCCCGCGCCACCGCTTTCTTCCAGCTCGACGAATACGGCCTTGCGCTGGAGGACATCCGCCGCACGCTGGAACTGAATCCGCGCCATTTTGCGGCGCTGACGGGGCTTGCCGTGGTCCTCGAGCAGATGGGAGACGAGGCCCGCGCGCTCACCGCCTACCAGAAGGTGCTGGAAATCCACCCCCATCGCCCCAATGTGAAGGAGGCCGTCGAGCGGCTTGAATTCACCGTGATGGGCAAGCGCATCTGACGCACCCGACAGCCTGAAAAGAGAGGCCCCATGGGCGGCGAGCCTGCGCGCATCACGGCCCTGCTGGGCCCTACCAACACCGGCAAGACCCACTTTGCCATCGAGCGGATGCTGTCTTACCCCACGGGTGTGATCGGCCTGCCGCTCCGGCTCCTGGCGCGCGAGGTCTATGACAAGATCGTGGGGCTGCGCGGCCCCAATGCGGTGGCGCTGATCACCGGCGAGGAACGCATCGTGCCGCCGCGCCCGCGCTTCTGGGTCTGCACGGTCGAGTCGATGCCGGTGACGGGCGAGCACGATTTTCTGGCCGTCGACGAGATCCAGCTTTGCGCCGACCCCGACCGCGGTCACGTGTTCACCGACCGGCTTCTGAACGCGCGCGGGCGGCTTGAGACCATCTTCATGGGCGCGGAAACCATGCGCTCGACGATTGCCCAACTGGTGCCGCGTGCGACGTTCGTGAAGCGTGAGCGGTTTTCGCATCTTACCTACGGGGGTTCGAAAAAGATAAGCCGGATGCCTGCCCGCTCCGCGATCGTCGGGTTCTCGGTTGAGAATGTCTATGCCATCGCCGAGTTGATCCGTCGCCAGAAAGGTGGCTGCGCGGTGGTCATGGGCGCACTCAGTCCGCGCACCCGCAACGCCCAGGTGGCGCTTTATCAGAACGGCGATGTCGATTACCTCGTCGCCACCGACGCCATCGGCATGGGGCTGAACCTCGACCTCAACCACGTGGCCTTTTCGGCCACCACCAAGTTCGACGGTCGCCGGATGCGCCCGCTCACCGCGCAGGAGTTGGGCCAGATCGCCGGGCGGGCCGGACGCTACCAGCGCGACGGCAGCTTTGGCGTGACCGGGGAGGCCTCGCCGCTCTCTAAGGAGGTGGTGGAGGCGATCACCGAGCACCGCTTCGAGCCGGTTCGAAAGCTCGAGTGGCGCAACCCGGAGCTCGACTACCGCACGCCGGCCCACCTCGTCGCCTCGCTCGAGGCACGGCCCGACAACCTGCTGCTCGCCCGGGCCCGCGAGGCCGACGATCTGGGGGCGCTGAAGGCGCTGGCGGCCATGCCCGAGCTTGCCCCCCGCACCGCATCGCGGGCCGACACCCGGCTGCTTTGGGATGTCTGCCGGATCCCCGACTTCCGGGGCATATCCCAGGCAGAGCACACCAGCCTTCTGTCGAAGATCTTCACCGACCTGCATGAGTTCGGTCGTGTTCCCGACGACTGGTTCGCCCGCCAGGTCAAGCGCATCGACCGAACCGAAGGCGACATCGACACGTTGTCCAAGCGGCTGGCGTATATCCGCACATGGACCTACGTCGCCCAGCGCAAGGGTTGGCTCGACGACGAATCCCATTGGCGCGACGCCACCCGCGCGGTAGAAGACCGCCTGTCAGACGCCCTCCACGGCGCCCTGACCCAGAGATTTGTCGACCGGCGCACAAGCGTGTTGCTGCGGCGGTTGAAGCAGAAGGAGAGCCTCGTGGCCGATGTGAACGACAAGGGTGAAGTGGTGATCGAAGGCCATGTGGTGGGCCGGCTCGAAGGCTTCCGCTTCCGACAGGCCGACACTGCCGATGCAGGTGAGGCCAAGACGCTGCGCTCCGCCGCTGTTGCCGCACTCGGCCCCCAGTTCTCGCTGCTCTCCGACCGTTTTTACAACGCGCCCGATACCGAGCTCGACTATACCGAGCAGGGCGGGCTGATGTGGGGCGAGCATGCCGTCGGCAAGCTGGTCAAGGGGAACGAGCCGCTCAAGCCGCAGGTGAAGGCCTTTGTCGATGATGAGGCCGGCCCCGAAGTGGCCGAGAAGGTCACCCGCAGGCTGCAGCACTTCATCGACCGCAAGATCGCGGCGCTCTTCGAGCCGCTGACCAACGTACAGAACGACGCGGCGCTGACCGGCCTGGCCCGTGGCTTCGGCTTTCAGCTGGTCGAGGCGCTCGGCGTCATCCCGCGCGACCAGGTTGCCCAGGACGTGAAGTCGCTTGACCAGGACGCGCGCGGCGCGCTGCGCAAGCATGGTGTCCGCTTTGGCCAGTTCACGGTGTTCATGCCGCTCCTGCTGAAGCCGGCGCCGACGCGGCTGCGGCTGGTGCTCTGGTCGCTCTGGCAGGGGCTTGACGAGTTTCCTGAAAGCCCGCCGCCGGGTCTGGTGACGATCCCCGCGCCGCAGGGGATGCCCGAGGGCTACGCTCAGATGTCGGGCTATCGCGCGGCCGGCCAGCGGGCCATCCGGATCGACATGTTGGAGCGCCTCGCCGACCAGCTCCGCGGCCAGGACAGCCGCGCAGGCTTCGAGGCCACGGCAGACATGCTGTCGATCACCGGCATGACGCTGGAGCAGTTCGCCGATCTCATGGGCGGGCTGGGCTACAAGGCGGAGAAAGGCGAGCGCGCCAAGGTGAAGGCGGTTGATGCCGTGGTGCCCGGGGCCGAGGCGCCCGTGGCAGGCGACACGCCGGTGATGGACGCCGCCGAGGCTCAACCCGAGGGCGGCATAACCGAGGCACCCGCCGTGGAGGCGCCTGCCGACACGCTTGCCGAGGCCGCGGCGCTGACCGACGAGGGCGTGGCCCCCTTGGCCGAAACGCCGGCCGAGCCCGCACCTGAAGCGCCGGTCGAGGAGGTGGCGGCAGATGAGAACGCCACCGGCGTTGCCCCCGACGCCGATGTTGCAGGACCGGAGATGGAGGTGTTCTACACCTTCACCTGGGGTGGCAACCGAGGAGGCCGCCGCAACGAGCGCCATGGCGGCGAACGCCAGGGCGACCGGCCCAAGGGCCAGGGCAAGGGCAAGCCGCGCGGCAAGGGCGGCCCGAAAGGCAAGGGAGGCCCGCGCCGCGACGAGGGGCCGCAGAACTTCCAGTCCCGCCCGCCCCGCAAGGAAAAGCAGATCGACCCCGACAACCCCTTCGCCCAGGCTCTGATGGGGCTCAAGAAGGAGTGACCGAGGCTCCGGCGGATAGCCTGCGCATCGACAAGTGGCTGTTTCATGCCCGCTTCTTCAAGACCCGCAGCCTGGCTGCCAAGCTGGTCAGCGACGGCAAGCTGCGGGTCGACGGCACGCCGATTTCCAAGCCGTCCCGGTTGGTTGCGCCGGGTGACACGCTGACCTTTCCCAAGGACAGCCACATCCGCGTCATTCGCATCGTGGCGCTGGGCATCCGCCGGGGCCCCGCTCCCGAGGCGCGCGCCCTCTACGAGGATCTCGCCCCGCCGGAACGCGCGTTTCGCGATCCGGCCCAACCGCAAACGGGCGTTCGCCCCACGCAGCAGGAACGCCGCGTGGCGCTCCGAATGCGTGGCAAGCCGCTTGAATGAGCGGAGCGGTTGCAATACCTCTGCCCCGAACGGCAAAGAGGCCCGCATGACCTACATCGTCAACGACAATTGCATCGCCTGCAAATACACCGACTGTGTCGAGGTGTGCCCCGTGGATTGTTTCTACGAGGGCGAGAACATGCTGGTGATTCACCCCGACGAATGCATCGATTGCGGCGTATGCGAGCCCGAGTGCCCTGCGGATGCCATCCGGCCTGACACCGAGCCGGAGATGGAGAAATGGGTCGAGTTCAACCGCAAGTATTCCGAGCTCTGGCCGGTGATCGTGACCAAGAAGGACCCGCTGCCGAACGCGGACGAGATGGACGGCAAGCCGGGCAAGATGGACCTGTTTTCCGAGGCTCCCGGCGAAGGCGGCTGACGCCGCGCCCGTGCCTGGGATTTGACCGTTTGGTCAAAACGTCGCGGCGCCGGCCGAGCGACGCGCTTTGAGAATCGTGTTTTTTGTGTTATGTTACGTAGCGATGGTAAGTGAATCCTAAGGTTCCCGACACTGCGCTGCTCGCCAATTCGGGAGACTTCATAGCGCATACAAGACCCGCTCCCGGAGGCAGACGCGCCGGGAAAGGGTCTTTTCGGTCCCTGATAAAGCCTGAAGGAAGGCCCTGAATGACCAAGAAGAAATCCGAGTTCCGCCCCAACGATTTCGTTGTTTACCCGGCCCACGGCGTGGGAAAGATCGTCTCGATCGAGAAGCAGGAGGTTGCCGGCTTCGAGCTGGAGCTCTTCGTCATCTCCTTCGAGAAGGACAAGATGACTCTCCGTGTGCCGACCCACAAGGCCACCGAGGTCGGCATGCGCTCGCTGTCCACCCCGGACACCGTGAGCCAGGCCATGAAGACGCTCAAGGGCAAGGCCAAGGTGAAGCGGGCCATGTGGTCGCGCCGTGCGCAGGAGTATGAACAGAAGATCAACTCCGGCGACCTGATCGCCATTGCCGAGGTCGTGCGCGACCTGCACCGCACCGACGACCAGCGCGAGCAGAGCTACTCCGAGCGCCAGCTCTATGAAGCCGCGCTTGAGCGCCTGACCCGTGAAGTGGCCGCCGTTTCGGGCACCGATGAGGCCGGCGCGCAGAAGCAGGTTGACGACGTGCTGGTGAGCCGCGCCGCCTGATCCTTGCGAGCCAGACATTCAAAGGGCTGCGCCGCAGGGCGCGACCCTTTTTCATGGGGAAGGGACGGGATGACTTTTGCTTCCGATCCGAAGGGCGGGCATGAAGAGATCGTCGCGCTCTTTCGCCAGACCTTCGCCGCCTCGGAAGGGGCGGAGGAGGGCCGGATGATCGGCAAACTCGTGGCCTCCCTTCTGAGTGACCTTGCGCCGGAGGAACGCCTGCTCTGCACGGCGTCTCTGCCCGGTCAGGTCACCGGCGCGATCCTGTTCACCTCGCTTCGATACCCGCAGGACCCGCGCGAGGCGCGCCTCTTGTCTCCGGTCGCGGTCCACCCCGGCCACCAGCGTCAGGGCATCGGCCAGGCGCTTCTGCGGTTCGGGTTGGACCAGGTTCGGGCCCGCGGGGCCGATGTGGTCATGACCTACGGCGACCCGGCCTACTACGGAAAGGTCGGATTTGTTTCGGTCGACGCGGCCGCCGTTGCCCCGCCGCATCCGCTGTCGATGCCGCACGGCTGGCTCGCGCAGGCTCTGGACGGAGGCACCCTGGCGGGCATGACCGGCCCATCCACCTGCGTTGCGCCTTTCGACCGACCGGAGCTGTGGTAGGGACCGAACGGGCGACTCACTCCGCCGCGTTCATGTTCGCACGCGCCCGCTGCTCCTGGATCTCCCGCACCAGGGCGGCTTCCAGGTCGGAGTTCAACTCGCGGGTCCGGTTCACATAGGCCTCGTTCTGACCCAGTGGCACGTCGGGGCGCCACAGCTCTGCCAGCTCTCGCAGGATGTGCCGGTCGTGCTTGTAGAAGCTGCGCTCCACCTCAGCCGCTTCGAACTCGGAAAACTCCATGTTCTCCAGCACGTAGCGACCGGCCCGCAGGCTCGAGTCGAACAACTCGCGCACGATGTCGTTGGCGCCGGCCTGGTAGAGCTCGTAGACGTGCAGCCGATCGTGGGCACGGGCGATGATGTGGATATCGGGCCGCATCTCGCGCACCATCCGCACCAGCTGCACGGCGGTCTTGGGGCTGTCGAGCGCCACAACCAGCACCTTGGCATGGTGGATGCCCGCCGCGTGCAGAAGCTCGGGCCGGGTCGGATCGCCGAAGAACCCCTTGAAGCCGAAGCGGCGCAGAAGGTTGATGGTTTCGAGGTTGTGATCGAGCACGGTGGTCGGTACGCCCGCCGCGCTGACCATCCGGCTCACCACCTGCCCGAAGCGGCCCAGCCCGGCGATGATGACCGGCGCGTTCTCGTCCATCTCGTCGGGCTCCGGCATCTCGCCTTCCTCCGCCATCCGTTCCGAGAGTTTCTCGTAGAGGATGAAGAACAGCGGCGTCAGCATCATGGTCATCGCCACGACCAGCAGCAGGACCTGCGTCATGACCGGTTCGAGCATCTTTTGCCCGGTCATGAAACCGATGAGCACGAAGCCGAACTCACCCGCCTGCGCGAGGCCGAGGGTGAACAGCCATTGGCCCTTGCCGCGCAGTTTGAAGATCCATCCCAGCGCGAAGAGCAGCAGCCCCTTGACCAGCATCACCCCGAGTGTGAGGCCGATGATGGTGAAGATGTGGTTCCAGAACACCGTGAAGTTGATGCCCGCGCCCACGGTGATGAAGAAGAGGCCGAGAAGCAGGCCCTTGAACGGGTTGAGGTCGGCCTCGATCTGGTGGCGGAACTCGGAGTTGGCCAGCATGACGCCACCGAGAAAGGTGCCTAGCGCCGGTGAAAGACCGACGAGGTTCATCAGGAAGGCGATCATCACCACCATCAACAGCGCCGTCGCGGTGTATAGCTCGCGCAGCTTTGCCATGTGGATGAACTTGAACAGTGGCCGCGTCAGGAAGATGCCGGCGAGGACCACCGCAAGCACTGCGCCCAGGGTGACCAGTGCAACGCCCCAGCCCGGGAGCCCTTCGACCAGCGACATGGTGTGATGTTCGTTCTCGCTGCCCACGTGGATCGCGCCGCTGGCATCCAGTTGCGGCACCATCGCCACCGGCAGCAGGGGCAGGACCGCGAGGATCGGGATCACCGCGATATCCTGGGTCAGCAGGACCGAGATGATCGACCTGCCGCCGGGCGACTGCATCAGGCCCTTCTCGCTCAGGGTCTGGAGCACGATGGCGGTGGACGACAGGGCAAATACCATGCCCACGGCCAGCGCGAGGCTCCAGGACAGGCCAAGGGCCATCCCGCAACCGGCGATCACGAGCGACGTTCCGACCACCTGCAGGCCGCCCAGACCGATGAGCCTGTGCCGCATGCCCCAAAGTGCCTTGGGTTCCAGCTCGAGACCGATCAGGAAGAGCATCACCACCACGCCGAACTCGGCGAAGTGCTGCAACTCCTGGGTCTCGCTGCCGACGAGCCCGAGTATTGGCCCGATCACGATGCCCGACAGCAGGTAGCCCAGCACCGAGCCCAATCCGAGGCGTGCCGAGATGGGCACCGCCACCACAGCCGCGCCAAGGTAGATCACCGCCTGGTAAAGGAATCCTTCCATCCGCCCCCGCCCTGAGTTGCCCTTCTACAAGTAGCAAACCCCCGGCGGAATGAAATGCCCGTGCCCGGTTAGAGGCCGCTAAAAAGCGCCCGCGGGCGGCACAAAATCTTTCAACACGTTACAGCCGCCCTCAGAGGGGCAGGGGGCCGTCGGCCTTGAGCTGGGCCATGACGATCTGGCTCTGCACCCGGGCCACGGAACTGTGGGGCAGCAGCACTTCCTGCACCAGCCGGTTGAGGGCCGGAAGATCGTGGCAGTAGATCCGCAGCAGGTAGTCGGCGTCGCCGGTCATGACCCAGGCCCCCACGATCTCGTCGCGCCGGGCAACAAGAGCCGCGAAACTCTGCGCCGCGTCGGGGGCATGGGCTGCCATGTGGACCTGGATCATCGCTTGCACCCCGAGTCCGACGGCGTCGGGGTCAACCCGCGCGCCATATCCCGAGATGAGGCCTGCCGCCTCAAGCCGTTGCCGCCGTCGCCCGGCCTGGCTCGGGCTCAACCCGAGCTTGGCCCCGAGCTGTTCTGCGGTTTGGTTGGCATCGACCTGGAGAAGGCGGAGCAGGGCCGAGTCGATCTGATCCAGTGTCATGCGAAGAATCCGCGGAAAATGTCGGTACGGTGCGTAACATGCGCGATAATGGGTGGATTGACCACAGATAACGCGCGCATCCCTCATTCGTGACGCGCTAAACTGGCCGAAAGCGAACAGGAGATACCCATGGGCCCCTTTCCCCACGACGCCCCCAAGGCGACGATCACCCCCGAGAACCCCGCCGGCACCGACGGCTTCGAATTCGTCGAGTTCGCACACCCTGATCCGGAGCACCTGCGCGAGACCTTCCGCGCCATGGGTTACACCCATGTCGCCACCCACAAGACCAAGCGCATCGAGCTCTGGCAGCAGGGGGATATCTCCTACCTGCTGAACGACGAGCCAGGCACCCACGGCCGCGACTTTGTCGAAGAGCACGGCCCCTGCGCCCCGTCGATGGGCTGGCGCGTTGTCGATGCGCAGCACGCCTTTGACCACGCGGTGAAAAATGGCGCCGAGCCCTACGAAGGGCCGGGCAAGAGCATGGATGTGCCCGCGATCCGGGGCATCGGTGGCTCGCTGATCTACTTCATCGAGGATTATTACGACACCAGCGCCTACAACGCGGAGTTCGACTGGCACGAGAGCGCCCACCCCCAGGGCGTGGGCTTCTACTACCTCGACCACCTCACCCATAACGTCTTCAAGGGCAACATGGACAAGTGGTTTCAGTTCTACGGCAAGCTCTTCAATTTCCGCGAGATCCGCTTCTTCGACATCGAGGGCAAGTTCACGGGCCTGTTCTCCCGCGCGCTGACCTCGCCCTGCGGGCGCATCCGCATCCCGATCAACGAGGACCGGGGCGAGACCGGGCAGATCGTGGCCTACCTGAAAAAGTACAACGGCGAGGGCATCCAGCACATCGCCGTGGGCGCGCGCGACATTTACGAGGCGACCGATGCGATCGCCGAGATGGGTGTCAAGTTCATGCCCGGCCCGCCCGAGAGCTATTACAAGATGTCCAGGGATCGGGTTGTCGGCCACGAAGAGCCGCTGGACCGGATGATGAAGCACGGCATCCTGATCGACGGCGAGGGCGTGGTGGACGGCGGCGAAACCCGGATCCTGCTTCAGATCTTCTCCAAGACGGTGATCGGCCCGATTTTCTTCGAGTTCATCCAGCGCAAGGGGGATGACGGCTTCGGCGAGGGCAACTTCAAGGCGCTCTTCGAGTCCATCGAGCAGGAGCAGATCGACAGCGGTGAGTTGAAGCCGGGCGACGCGGCCTGACGGGGTGGGGGCTCTTCAGGACCTCCGGTCCACCCTCGCCCCGGGCGGGCGCCGCGAAGACGCCTCGCGGGGCGGATGAGCGGCCTCCGCGTCAGCCCTTCGTGATCGCGTCCAGGGCCTTCAGGCGGTCCAGTACCGCCGGCAGGTCTTGCAATTTCAGCATGTTCGGGCCGTCCGAGGGCGCGTTGTCGGGGTCTTCATGGACCTCCATGAAGACCGCCGCGCAGCCCACCGCCATCGCCGCCGCTGCCAGCACCGGCACGTATTCGCGCTTGCCGCCCGTGGAGCCGCCAAGCCCGCCCGGCTGCTGCACCGAGTGGGTCGCGTCGAACACAACCGGGTAGCCCGTCTCGGCCATGATCGGCAGGCTGCGGAAGTCGCTCACCAGCGTGTTGTAGCCAAAGCTGGTGCCCCGCTCACAGAGCATGATCCGATCGTTGCCGGTGCTCGCAATTTTCTCGGCGACATTCGCCATGTCCCATGGCGCAAGAAACTGGCCCTTCTTCACGTTGATCGCCCGGCCGGTCTCTCCGGCGGCGAGCAGCAGGTCGGTCTGGCGGCACAGGAAGGCGGGGATCTGGAGGATGTCGACAACCTCGCCCGCGCGCTGCGCCTGCTCAACGTCGTGCACATCGGTCACCACCGGGCAGCCGAACTCCTCGCGCACCGTGGCCAATATCTCCAGCCCCTGCTCGATGCCGAGGCCACGCTTGCCCGAAAGCGATGTGCGGTTGGCCTTGTCGTAGCTGGCCTTGAAGATGAAGGGGATGCCCCGTTCGGTTGCCGCGCGGCCGATCTGCTCGGCCAACATCCTGGCATGATCGAGAGACTCCAACTGGCAGGGCCCCGCGAGCAGTGCGAAGGGCCGGTCGTTTGCAATCGACACGCCGTTCACGTCTACCGTTTTCATGCCGCTCTCCTGTTCCGGGTCGCGGCCACAGGAACACCGGACGACCGGAGATGTCAAACCGCCAGAGGCGCGGTGTCGGCCGGGGCAAGGAGGGGCGGCGCGGGGTTGCAGTGGGGCAGGGCCGATCAGCCCTGGGGCATCGACAGGGTGATGTTCTTGCCGCGCTTCACGTAGCGCAGATCATGCTCGCCGATGACGGCCACCTTGCCGCCATCGAGACGATCCCCGGCCTTGACCTTGATAAGCCGGCCCGAAGGCAGGCGCACGAGGGCGCGGCGTTGCGAGGGTGACCCGAAGACCCCGATCAGGTTGATGTCGCGCAGCTTTAGCGCGTTGCGCTCGGTCGCGGCCTTTGCCACCGAGGCGCTGGACGGCACGGACGGCGCGACCTTCTGGTTGCGGGGCAGGACAACGGCTGCGGTTGCGGTCTCTTCCTCGCCCGCATCGGACTCGGTGTCGTTGCTCGCACTGGCCGTGGAGCGGGCTGCGGCTGCAGCTGCGGCGCGCGCCTGCGCCTCGGCCTCTGCTTCGGCCTGCTTGCGGGCCGAGGCGACCTTGCCATCAAAGCCGCGGGGCCGTGCAGCGGGGGTGCGGGAAGACGCGACGGCGAGACGCGAGGCGCTCTGGAGTTCGGCCTCGGCGCGGGCGGCGGCCTCTGCAGCGGCGCGCTGCTCATCCTCGGCAAGATCGGCGGATTCAGCCTCGCTGGAGACGACTGCGGCCTCGATGGCTGCCTGACGTGCGGCCTCGGCCTGATCCTGAAGGGACTGCGGACGCTGGCGCGGCCTCAGGCCGGCCATTTCGGCCCGGGTGCGACCTCCCAGTTGCGTCTTCTCGTTTTCCTCGACGAGCCCTGCCGGACGGGATCGCGGGCGCACACCGGCCAGCGTGCTGTCGGCTTCAGCGTTTGCCTCCGGGTCGGCTTCAGTCTCGGCAGCGACTTCCGGGGCCGTTGCGGCGCGCGGACGTGGCACCACGGGGGGGCGCCCGGCATAGAGCGTTATCCCGTCGGCGGTTACAACGCCTTCTTCGGTGGGACGGATCGACCCATCGGCATCGAACTCGAACTCCTGGCCGGGCGGCATCGGGCTTGCCTGGCGATCCGGCGCGACATCGCTGCCGCCCCCGGTTTCGGCGCGAGGCAGGGCCACCGCGTCGTGGGGGGTGACGCCAGGGTCGATGGAGGCGATGTAGATATCGTCGGTGCTGTCCTCCACGGGCAGCGCGGCGGGTTCCGGGGCCTGCTGCCAGATCCCGCTCTCGGCATAGGCGGCCTGGGCCTCTGCCGGTGTCAGGCGCTCGGCCGGATTGGCCTCGGGTTCGGGCTCCATGTCGGCCAGTTCGTCGGCATCGGCGGGCTCGGCATCGGCGTCGATCTCGGGGAGGGGCGGGTTTTCGAGCATCGGCTCGGAAATGCGGGCCTCTTCCTCGGGAAGGGCCGAGAACGGATCGTCCGCCAGGCTGGCCACCTGCGCGTCGCCGGACATTGCCGGGTCGGCCTCGGTTGGCGCCTGCAGCGCGTCGGCCAGCGCCGCGTCGCCGCCCGGCTCGGTCGTTGCCCCGCTGGTGCCGGTTTCGGAAAAGGTGATGGACCGGGTCAGGGCACCGTCGCCTCCCAGAAGCGGCACCGCGCTGGCGACGCTCTGCTCTGCCAGCACGGGCGAGTCCTGCGTTGCGGTCTCGTCGCTGGCGAGAAACAGTTTGGACCACAGGCCCAGGACCCCGAGGAAAAGCAGGAGGCCCAGGGTCAGGCCGATGGGAAAGCCCTTCTTCGCAGCCGTCTTTGCCTTGCCGCGTGCTCCGAAAATGGTGAAATCGCCCGCCGTTGCCTCCTGTGACACGCGTGCGGGCAGGTCCTCCGGCGCGGGGCGAGGCAGGGGGGCGGAGATGATCTCGGGTGTCAGTGCGGGTTTGGTCCCGGCACGGCGCAGACCGGGCACCTTGGTCCGGAAGGAGGAGAGCGCGGCGGTGCTGCGCGGGTTGTCGGACTGCGGGGCGATCTCGGGGTCGATCGCGGCAGGCGCGGGCTTGGCGGATTTCGGCGCTGGCGTGCTCTGCGCGGGCGCAGCCGTCGCCAGCTCGGGGGCGGTTGTTTCGGCAGGGCGGTCCTTGGCGATCCGCGTCGCGGGAGACGGGGGCGTTTCCTTGCGCTGTGCGCCGCCGAGTTTGCGCGCCGGGGCCGGTGCGGAAAGGTCCGTCGCAGCTCCGAGGCGGGGCGCATTGCCCGCGGCCGCAGTGGTCCGGATCGAGCTGAAAGCCGGCATCGACGCAGCTTCTGGCTGGTCTTCGGTTTCGTCCGGGGCGGCCGCCTCCACGGCGTCATCCTCGGCAGGTTCGGGCGCCATGGCCTGCGTATCTGCGAGGTCGGACGAAACGTTGGCCGGGGGCGCGCCGGGCTCTGGGGCTTGCGCCGTGTCGGGAGCTCCCGGCGTTTCATCTTCCGCAGAGGGCAGATTTTCGGCCTGGATAACCTCTGCCTCTGCCTCCTCCTCCGGGCTCGTGGCAACCTCAGTTGTCAGGTCTTCCGGTGCCGCGTCAGCGGGGCCGTCGACTGGCATTGCCTCGGCGACGATCTCGGAAGCGGCGTCTGCGCCGGGGGCCTCCGCCTGGCTCTCCGGCGCGGGAGCTGCCCCGGGGGCCTCATCTTGTGCGGCAGCCTGGGTCTCTGCCTCAGAGGCCTCTTGCCGATCTTCGTTGACCTCGGCTTCAGCGCCCGGCCGGAGTGCAGGCTCGTCCGCTTCCGGCTGAGCCGGAGCGGCCAGCGGTGCGTCATCCGCCGGTTCCCAATCGCCCACGATGTCGATCGGCTCTGCCTCGGCCAGCATCGTCTGGCCTGCGCCCGGGCCGCGATCGACCGGGCCGAAGAATGGCTCGCGGAGGAAGGCGCCGCGCGGCGGCACCGCAACATAGCCCACGGGGCCGAAGCCATGCTCGGAGGCGAAAGCGCGTGCTTCCTCCAGCGTCTCGCGGGCGACCACGGCGATCTGCAGGGTCTCGCCATCGGATTCCCAGTCGAACACGAGCTCGGACACGTCGTAGGGCGTTGCCCCGACGAGCGCTGCACGCACCCGCACCTCATCAGCCAGCGCGTCCTTTCCGCTGGCGGGGCAGCTTGTGTAAAGGATCTGGCTGTTCGGGATCACCAGCTTGCTGCGCAGCCTGTCGCCGGCCTTTTCGCGCAGCGCGGCGAGATCGTCGATCAGCCTGTCTGCATCCAGCGCGACCGCTCCCACGCGCCGCCATCCGTCATCTGCGCGCCGCAGCAGCGTGATACCGTCATGGCTGAGGTCGAGGGCAAATTCAGGCGTCATCCAGAGCGGTTCCGGCAAATGGTGGCAGGTACCGGAGTACCCGCATGAAACTGCCCTAGTCTATACAGGCTTAACGTCAGGTTTTCAATTTTTCGCAATCCCCCGGGCTACGCCTCAAGCGGGGCTCGAACCCCCTTGTTCGGAAACGAAAAATCCGGCCCGCGAAGGGGCCGGATTGCAAGGACTTGAGGGCTGACAATGTCGTGAAACTGCAAGCCCTGTGCGAGCGGAAAACCGCCGTCAGCCGTGGGCTTTTGCGAGCGCCTGGTCGAGATCGGCGATGAGGTCTTCGGCGTCTTCCAGACCGACGGAGATGCGGACCACGTTCGGTGCAGCACCCGCCGCTGCCTGCTGCTCGGGCGTCAGCTGACGGTGCGTGGTCGACGCCGAGTGGATCACAAGGCTGCGGGTGTCGCCGAGGTTGGCCACGTGGGAAAACAGCTCGAGGCTGTCCACGAAGGTCACGCAGGCCTCGTAGCCGCCCTTGAGCGCGATGGTGAAGAGCGCGCCGGCCCCCTTGGGGCACACGGTCTTGACCCGGCTCGCGTAGGGCGAAGAGGGCAGGCCGGCATAGGTGACGGCCTCCACATGCGGATTGGTCTCGAGCCACGTGGCCAGCTTGACCGCGTTGGCCACGTGCCGCTCCATGCGCAGGCTCAGGGTCTCGATCCCCATCAGCGTGTAATGGGCCGCCTGCGGGTTCATCGTCATGCCCAGATCACGCAGCCCGACGGCAATGGAATGGAAGGTGAAGGCCAGCGGCCCGAAGGTCTCGGCGAACTTGAGGCCGTGGTAGGCCGGCTCCGGCTCCGACATCGAGGGGAACTTGCCCGAGGCCGCCCAGTCGAACTTGCCCGAGTCGACAATCGCGCCGCCGGTCACGGTACCGTTGCCGGTGAGATACTTGGTGGTCGAATGGACCACCAGGGTGGCGCCAAGTTCGATGGGACGGCAGAGGTAGGGGGTGGCGGAGGTGTTGTCGACGATCAGGGGCAGTCCGGCCTTGTCGGCCACGCCGGCGATGGCGGGCAGGTCGGTGATGTAGCCGCCCGGGTTGGCGACGCTCTCGCAGAACACCGCCCGCGTGTCGTCGTCGATGGCTGCCTCGACCGCCGCCAGATCGTCGAAATCGACAAACTTGGCCGACCAGCCGAAGCGCTTGATGGTCTGGCTGAACTGGGTCACCGTGCCGCCGTAAAGCCGAGTGGACACGACCACATTGCGCCCCGGCGCCATCAGCGGGAAGAGCGCCATGATCTGCGCGGCATGGCCGGAGGAGCAGCAGACGGCCCCTGCGCCACCTTCCAGCGTGGCGATACGCTCCTGCAGCACCGCGACCGTGGGGTTGGTCAGCCGCGAGTAGATGTAGCCCACTTCCTGGAGGTTGAAGAGCGCGGCGGCGTGGTCGGCGTCGCGGAACACATAGGCGGTGGTCTGGTAGATCGGGGTCTGCCGCGCGCCGGTTGCCGGGTCGGGCCGCGCGCCGGCGTGGATCTGGAGCGTGTCGAAACCGTAGGTCATGTAAAACTCTCCCTGGGAGCTGTTGTCGGCGGCGACACTAGGCCAGCCGTCCGGCAGCGGCAATCCGGACCGCGTGAAATCGCTGCATGAAGATCATGCGGCGCCCCACATCGGCACCGGGAACCGGACCTGCAGAGGCCGGTTGTCTCGATCATCTCACCGCCACGTTCCCGCGCCGCATCGCGTGGTCAAAGAGCCCAGGGCTTGCCCGCCCGCTGAGCGGAGGGGCGAGGGGCATCACCCCGGTTCTGCCAGCCTGACGGCGTGGGCGCGAATGTCTCGTGGCCAGTGCGCCACGGCATCTGCGAACCCCTTGCCTGCGTAGAGCGCACGCATCGCCTCCTCGAAGCCGGGCAGGTCGCCCGCGATCGCGTTGCAGAACCTGAAGGCCGCATCGCGCCGGGCGCCGGTATCCGGGGCCTTCATCGCGGTGTCGATCAGCCGTCGGATGGTCGCAGAGGCGCCACCCCGTTGTCGGGCGAGCCAGTCCCAGTGGCGCGGCAACAGGGTGATCTCCTTGGCCCGAACGCCGAGCTTGGGCCGGCCACGCCCTCGCGGAACTGCCGGCATCTGGCGGCCCGTGAGGTCCAGATCGGTTTCCTGCCCGGTCAGGTCGCTGAACACCAAGAGCGGCGCGCCGGGCCGGTATCCGGCCGCGATCAGTCTTTCGGTCAGTTCGGCGCGGCTTCCGGCGGCAACCCGTCGCGAGCCCTCGAATGCGGTGAATGTCTCTTCCATGGCAATCTATTTACACCCGGGTAAAAATATGTCAATCCGGCCGACGAAAGGATTCGTGCCATGATCGACAAACGCGCCGCCCGGAGCGCCGCCAAGGAGCGCCCTGACCAGTGGGTCATCTATTCTGTCCGCACCGGAGGCGAGGTCTGGGTAGGGGCCACACCCAACCTCTCGGCGGCAGAGAACCGGCTTCGCTTTCAGCTCCGGATGGGGAGTTGCATCGTTCCCCGGCTGCAGGCCGCCCATGATGGCGCGCTGCAGGTCGAGCGGCTGGAGGCCCTGCCGGCCGACCTTGGCCCGCTGGCGCGGCAGGAGCGGGTCAAGAGCACACGGGCGGTCTGGGCCGAGCGGCTGGGCGCGGTCGAGATGAGGCGATGAAGGCAGCGCGCCCCGCTGTCGCGGTCACCTCATCCAGAGGTTCTCGCGCTTCAGGGCATTGCGGATCGCCTGCTCCTTCCGGGGCAGCCGCGCCCGATCGAAGAGCGCCCGTGCCTTCTCGCCCTTCTTCTGGAAGATCAGCCGCTTGAACGGCTCATATTCCTTCAGCACCTTTTTCACCCGATTGGGCGCGGTCACTTCGGCCAGCGCCTCCACCACCCGGTCGTGTTCGCGGGCATAGAGCAGCGACATGAGCCTCCAGTGGCAGGTCACATCGCCATCGAGCCCGTCGAGGTCGGGCCCCGGCCGGCCTCCGCCAAAGGAGTGGATGACCAGCGGCAATGCCACCTGGTCGAGCCAGGGGTCGAGTTCCTGACAGGCCAGCGCATCCGGCGGGTCGTCCCGGATCGCACGGGCGTATTCCTCGAACCTCTCGCCGAAGCTCGGCCCGCATGAACCGAAGAACCAGCCTGCATTGAAGTAGAGATAGCGCCGCCAATACTCGTCGGGCTGGCTCGTATCGAGGCTGCTCTCGAAGTCGAGGCCGAACTTGTCGTAGAGGCTCTTCCAGATGCCCGCGTAGCCCGGTCCGTACAGCGGCACCTCGGGCCAGGTGCCCTCGCGCCGCATCGACGCCGACGGGCGATTGAAGTCGAAGGGCAGGGCAGAGAGCTTGCCGGTCACCAGCGTGTCGCTGTCGAAGAACACGAAAGGCTCGCCCTTGGGCAGTTCCCTCAGGGCCTCGATCTTGTTGCCGTGCGGATAGCTCTCCCCGAAGTGCCGGCTCTCGAAGGGCAGCAGCTCGGCTCCCAGTTCATCGAACAGCTTGCGCACCGGGCCCGAGTCGACCCTCGGGTCCTTGCTCCACCTTGGACCGGGCTGGGGCTCTGCCACGAACAGGCGGCCCTTGAAGCCCTCGTCGAAGTGCCGCAGCGAAGCCGCGAAGAGCGCCGCCTCATACTGCAGCCTGCCGCCCTGGGCGACCACGACGATGTTGAAAGGCTTTGATTTCCTGGGTTTCGCGGCCATACTGCTCCAGACCCCGCATTTTCGGGGCCACCATAGCAAAAGACCATTTATCGAAAAGGGAAAACCCCAATGACTTTCCGCCATATTGCCGGCGCAGCCCTGCTCGCCGCCGCTCCTCTCGCAGCCCCTGCCGAAAACTTCACGACAGCCGCCGAGGTTCGCCCGATCCTCGAGTCGATCAAGGACAAGTGGATCGCAATCCGCGTCGAGGGCGATGAGGACTATGTGTTCTTCACGCCCATCGTCTCTTGGCGTTGCGGCGTTCAGGCGGTGCAGTTCGGCTTCAATGACGAACCGCCCACACGTGCGCTCGAGATGCCCAAGTGCCACACCGAGTTCTCCAATCCCAACGTGATGGTGGATGGGGACCCGACCCCGCTGGTCACCGCCCCGGCTAGGTCGGTTGAAACGGTGACCATTCGGATGATGTATGACGATGGCGCGCTCTCGGAGTCGGTCATCCCCCGCAAACAGGTGCTGATCCCCTAGCCGTTTCCTGCGCGCGCCCTATCATCCTGCCCCAATGCAAACGGAGGGGCACAGATGCGCTACGTACACACCATGGTTCGGATCACCGATGTCGACGAAAGCCTCGACTTCTGGGTCAACAAGTTCGGGCTCGAGGAAATTCGCAGGGTCGACAATGAGGCCGGCAAGTTCACCCTCATCTTCCTCGCCGCGCCGAAGGACAAGGCCAGCGCCGAGGCCAACCGCGCCCCGGAACTGGAGCTGACCTACAACTGGGGCAGCGACGAGACGTACAAGACCGGCCGCGCCTGGGGCCACCTCGCCTACCGGGTCGACGACATCTACGCGACCTGCCAGAAGCTGATGGACAAGGGCGTCACCATCAACCGCCCCCCGCGCGATGGCCGCATGGCCTTCGTCAAGTCGCCCGACAACATCTCGGTCGAACTGATCCAGGAGGGCGACGCGCTGCCAAAGCAGGAGCCCTGGGCCTCGATGGAAAACACCGGCGACTGGTGAGCGCGCCCCGTCTCGTCCTCGTCCTGGGCGACCAGCTCACCCCCTCCGTCGCCGCCCTTCAGGCGGCGGAGAAGGGCCGCGACGTGGTGGTGATGGCCGAGGTGGCGGCCGAGGCCGACTACGTCCGCCACCATCCCAAGAAGATCGCCCTGATCTTCGCCGCCATGCGCAAGTTCGCCGCGCGGCTGGAGGAGGACGGCTGGCAGGTCGCCTACACCCGTCTGGATGACGACGAGAACGCGGGCTCGATCCCCGGCGAGCTGCTCCGCCGGGCAGAAGAGCATGGCGCGCGCGAGGTGCTGGCCACCCGCCCGGGCGAGTGGCGGCTGATAGAGGCGCTGGAGACCTGCCCGCTCGACGTCTCCCTGCTCGAAGACACCCGCTTCATCGCCACCCACGCCGAGTTCGAGCGCTGGGCCGAGGGCCGCAAGGCGCTGCGGATGGAGTATTTCTACCGCGAGATGCGCCGCAAGACCGGCCTCCTTATGGAGGGCGACAAGCCCGCGGGCGGAAAGTGGAACTACGACCACGACAATCGCAAACCCGCCGCGGATGACCTCTTTCTACCCAAGCCGCTCTGGTTCGAGCCCGATGAGACCACGGAAAACGCGCTCGCGCTGGTCGAGGCCCGCTTTTCCGGCAACTTCGGCAGGCTCCACCCCTTCGGCTTTGCCACGACTGCCGATCAGGCCGAACAGGTGCTCGACCACTTCATCGAAAACGCGCTGGAGAACTTCGGCACCTACCAGGACGCCATGCTGCAAGACCGGCGCTTTCTCTACCACGCGCTCATCTCGGCCTACCTCAACATAGGTCTGCTTGATCCGCTCGCCGTGTGCCGGCGGGTCGAGGAGGCCTGGAAGGCGGGCAAGGCCCCGATCAACGCCGCCGAGGGCTTCATCCGCCAGATCCTCGGCTGGCGCGAGTACGTTCGTGGTATCTACTTTCACGAAGGCCCGGACTACCCGCGCCGCAATGCGTTGAACCACCAGCGTAGCCTGCCCGCGCTCTATTGGGGGGCGGAAACACGGATGAACTGCCTCGCGCAAGCCGTCCGCCAGACCCGCGAAGAGGCCTATGCTCACCACATTCAGCGGCTGATGGTCACCGGCAACTTCGCCCTCATAGCGCAGGTGAACCCGGCCGAGGTGCACCAATGGTACCTCGAGGTCTATATCGACGCCTTCGAATGGGTCGAGGCACCAAATACCGTGGGCATGAGCCAATTCGCCGACGGTGGCATCATCGCGTCGAAGCCCTATGTCTCTTCCGGAAACTACATCGACAAGATGTCCGACTACTGTGGCACCTGCCACTACTCGGTGCGCCAGAAGACGGGGCAGGGGGCCTGCCCCTTCAACCTGCTCTACTGGCATTTCCTGGTGCGACATCGCGACCGGTTTGAAGGCAACCCGCGCACGGCCCAGATGTACAGGACGTGGGACAGGATGGATGACGCCAGGCGCGAGACCGTGCTGAACGAGGCCGAGACCTTCCTCGACCGAATGAGCAAAGGCGAAACCATATGACCGACCTGCACCAGATCCTCGACACCCAGCGCACGGCCTTCCTCGCCTCCCCGCCGCCGGAGCTGGCCGAGCGCCGCGCGCAGCTTTCCCGCCTCGCCAAGGCGGTAAAGGCCAAGGCCGACCTGCTGGCGAGGGCCGCAAACGAGGACTTCGGCCGCCGCGCGGCGGATGAGACCAAGCTGCTCGACCTCGTGCCAACGATCAACGCCATCGACTACCTCGATCGCAACCTCCGCCGCTTCATGGCGCCCGAGCGCCGCAGCACGCACTTTGCCCTCTGGCCCGGCAAGTCGCGTGTTCACTACCAGCCCAAGGGCGTGGTCGGCATCATCTCGCCCTGGAACTATCCCTACCTGCTGGCCCTTGCCCCGCTGGCCACGGCACTCGCGGCGGGCAACCGGGTGATGCTGAAACCGTCCGAATTCACTCCCGCCTCCTCGGCCGCCATGCGGGAGCTGCTCGAGGAGCTCTTCCGCCCCGAGCAGGTGGCCGTGGTCGAAGGCGGGCCCGAGCTGGGTGCGGAGTTTTCGAGCCTGCCGTTCGACCACCTTTTCTTCACCGGCGGCACCGAAGTGGGCCGCAAGGTGATGCAGGCCGCCGCGGCCAATCTCACGCCGGTCACGCTGGAGCTGGGCGGCAAGAGCCCCGCGATCGTCACGGACCAAGCGGTCATGGAAGCGGCAACCGCCTCCATTGCTTTTGGCAAACTGGTGAACGGCGGGCAAACCTGCATCGCACCGGATTACGCGCTGGTCCCTCGCTCAAGGCTAGATGCCTTCTGCGAGAGCATGAAGGTGCAGGCTCACAAGCTCTACCCGTCCGGCACGGCGGATGAGAACTTTACCCTCCCGATCCACGATCGCCACGCCGACAGGCTGGCCAAACTCGCCGACGAGGCCGTGGCTCAGGGCGCACGCCGCCTGCCGTTGCTGGAGGGCGAGAAAGCGCCTGCGATGTTGCTTGACGTGACGGATGACATGCACGTCATGCAGGAAGAGATCTTCGGCCCCCTCCTGCCCGTCGTCCCATATGACAGTCTCGAAGAGGCCATCGCCTATATCAACGCCCGCCCGCGCCCGCTGGCGCTCTATCATTTCGGCCCCGATGACGAGGCCCGCGAGGCCGTGCTCACCCGCACCACCTCGGGCGGGGTCACCGTGAACGACACGATCCTGCACGTCGCGGTGGATGATCTGCCCTTCGGCGGTGTCGGCCCCTCGGGACTGGGCGCCTACCACGGTCCCGAAGGGTTCAGGTCGATGAGCCACGCCAAGGCTGTCTTCACCCAGCGCAAACCCAACGGCGCTCACCTCATCCGCCCGCCCTACGGCAAGTGGACAAGGCGGATTCTGAAGCATTTTCTCGGTTGAACGTTCGTTCGATCAAGGGGTTGTGCCAGAAAAGGCTTTGGGTCTCCGGCCGGTGTATTCCCGGGAAGAAGATGGACAGTTCGAGCTGACCTGGCCGCGTTCTCGGTCGACGTCCTGTGGCAGGTATCCTCGCCGGAGGCCCAAGGGTCTTATGCCGCGCATTCCAGCAGCAGCGTGCCTGCGGCCGTGTTGGAGATCGGGATGTGGTAGTTCCGGGTGATCTCGGTCACGTCATCGCCGAGCGCCCCGCGCATCATCATCCACATCAAAAACTCGGTGCCCTGCGCCCCCGCCTTCTCCACCAGCTCCATCCGTGAGATCCTGGTCAGCTCCTCGGGGTTGGAGACGATGTTTTCGAGGCAATATTGGTCGAAGTCCTTGTTGATGAAGCCCGCTCGCTGCCCGTCGAGCTGGTGGCTCAGGCCGCCGGTGCCGAGAATGACCACCTTGGCCTCTTCGGGGAAGGACCGCAGTGCCTTGCCCAACGCCTTGCCGAAATCGAGCGCCCGCTTCAGCGTCGGGATCGGGTGTTGAACCGTGTTGGCGCTGATCGGCACCGCGCGGGGCAAGTCGGGGTTGTTGGGCGCGCCCGGCCAGAAGAGCTGCATCGGCACGACGAAGCCATGGTCGACCGCAAGCTCCTGGCAGGAGGTGATGTCGAACTCGTCCTCCACCATGCTCTCGATGATGTGCCAGCTCAGCTCCGGTGCGCCGGGGAAGGGGGCCAGGGAGGGCAGGCCCCAGCCTTCATCCTCGTTGCGGTATTCATGCGCCGCGCCGATGGCGAAGGTGGGCATCCGGTCGAGGAAGAAGCCGAGCCCATGGTCGTTGTAGATGTTTACGACGTAGTCAGGCTTGTGCTGCCTGATCCAGGCGTGAACCTTCGGATAGCCGTCGAAGAAGGGCTTCCAATAGGGGTCGTCCTGCAGGCCCTTGTCGATCGCGTTGCCGACGGCAGGGATGTGAGAGGTGGTGATGCCACCGAGAACCTGTGCCATGTCCGTCTCCCCTATGCCTGACTGGCGAGGAATTGCTTGAACTCCTCTGTCGTGCGGCCGGTCTGAAGGCCGCCCACGTCCTGCACGCTCAGCTTGAAGATTCCGGCGAGCTTGGCGAGATAGTAGATATTTCCGCCTTCCTCGATCATCGCCAGGATGTCATTGTCGCGGATCGCCTGGCGCTGCGCGTCGCGCAGCCCGTATTTCTCCATCCAGCCTTCCGGATCGGCCTTGAACGCCTCGCGGTTCTCGGCCCGGTTGAAGTCGTAGCACATCTTGTTCAGCGCATAGCCCTTCATGGCCATGCGCCCGTCGAACACCGTCGTGCCTGGGATGTCTATGTGGTAGTCGTGGCTGTGACTTTCCATGTTAACGCCTCCTTGCCCATCGGCTCATCTCTCCCAATAGAGCCGCATAGGGTTGTCGATCAGCAGTTTCCGCTGCTGCTCCGGCGTTCGCGCGATTTTCGGAATGTAATCCACCAGCGCCCCGTCGTCGGGCATGTGGGATTTCATGTTGGGGTGCGGCCAGTCGGTGCCCCAGAGCACCCGGTCGGGGAAGCGCTCGACGATGGCCTGGCAGTAGGGGATGACGTCGTCATAGGGCGGGCCCTGAAGCGAGAGCCGCTCCGGGCAGGTGACCTTGCTCCAGATGTTCTCGTTGCGGGCCATGAGATCGATGAACCGCTGGAAATCGGGGTGGTCGACGCCTTTTGACACATCGGGCCGGCCCATGTGGTCAACCACGAGGACGGTGGGCAGGCTCTCGAGGAAAGGCACGAGGTCTTCGAGATCCTGCGCCTCGAAGTAGACGACGATATGCCAGCCCAGTTCCTTGATCCGTTCGGCGATGCCGATGAAGACCTCCTTGGGCGTCGCATCCACAAGGCGCTTGACGAAATTGAACCGCACACCGCGCACACCGGCAGCATCCATCTCGGCCAGGTCCGCGTCGGGCACGTCCGGACCGACGCTGGCGATGCCACGGGCCAGGTCGCCGGCGGTGCGGCAGGCATCCACCATCGCCCGGTTGTCCTTGCCGTGGCAGGTGGCCTGCACGATCACGTTGCGGCTGAAGCCGAGGTAATCCCGCAGTTCGAACAGCTTGTCCTTGCCCGCATTGCAGGGGGTATATTTGCGCTCGGGCGCGAAGGGAAACTCGGGGGAGGGGCCGAAGACATGGCAATGGGCATCGACAGCGCCTTCGGGCAACTTGAAACCCGGCTTCTTCGGGCTCGGGTGAAACACCAGCCAATCCGCGTCCATCACCTGTTCGGTCATGCAAAGATCTCCCCGTCCATCAGTTTGCGCGCCGTCCGCAGGATCGCCGCCTCCGTCACGTCGCCGTCCTCGACAGTGGCCACCACCGTCATCTCGCCGGTCGGATGCTCGACCGACAAATCCCGCTCGCGACCCTCGCCGCGCTGCGCCAGATCATAGGCGGGCGAGCCCTCGATAAGGCAAGCCGTCGCCACCGAGACCGCGCCCAGGACGCCGATCGTCTTGTGGCAGCGGTGAGGGATGAAGGTGCGGGTCGAGATCGCGCCTGCCTTCGGGGCGCTCACCATGGTCATCTTCGGAACGCTTTTCTCTTTCACCTCGCCGAGGTTCATCATCGGTCCGGCCTTCAGGCGGATCGCCTCGAGCCTGGCACGCAAGGCGGCGTTGCTCTCGAGCTCTTCCGGGCTCTCCTCGCCGGTGATCCCCATGTCGGAGGCCCGCATCACCACACAGGGCATGCCATTGTCGATCAGGGTGCATTCGACGCCTTCGATCAGGTCGGCTGCATTGCCGGTTGGCAAGAGCGCGCCACAGCTCGATCCGGCGGTGTCGCGGAAAGCAATAGGCACTGCGGCGGAGGTCCCTGGCACGCCGTCGATCCGCGCTTCGCCCGCATAGCTCACCACGCCGCCGGGCGTGCTCACCCGCGCCACCGCGACCTGGCCGGTGTTTTCCATGTAGATCACCACCGGCGTCTCGCCGTCCCTCGCGGCAACGAGCCCGCGCTCGATGGCAAAGGGGCCGACACCGGCGAGGATGTTGCCGCAGTTCTGGGCATCGGTCACGATGGGCTGGTCCACAAAGACCTGAAGGAAGAGGTAGTCGACATCCACGCCGACGCGTTCGGACTTCTTTACCACCGCTACCTTGGAGGTCAGCGGGTCTGCTCCGCCCATACCGTCGATCTGGCGGACATCCGGCGAGCCCATCGCGCGCAGCAGAAATCCGTCGCGGTCCTCGGGGAGGTCATCTGCGAGAAAGTAGCCACCCTTGGAGGTGCCTCCGCGCATCCACATGCATTTCACGCCATCGGTCATCTGTCCGTCTTTCTGCGCCTTCACGACCTGCGATGCAGGCCCCGTTCCTTGGGGCCGCTGCTTGCGCGAGATGTGCCCCTTCGCCGTGCTGCTACCTTGCCTTTGCACAGCGCAGCAGGAGGCGCTCAAACATATTTCAATCCGGCCTCGGCCAGCCGCTCTCGCATCTTGTAGATGTCGAGACCCAGTTCGCCGGCCTCGAACCGCGCCCGCTTGGCGGCCTCGTTGGCCTCCCGAGCGCGCGCTTTCTCCAGCACATCGGCGGCCTCTTCGCGGCGGACGACCACCACGCCGTCATCGTCGGCGACCAGCACGTCACCTGGGTTGACCAGCGCATCGGCGCAGACCACGGGCACGTTCACCGACCCCAGCGTCTCCTTGATCGTGCCTTGCGCGAAGACGGCCTTGGACCAGACCGGAAAGCCCATCTCCGTGAGATCCCTGATGTCCCTCACGCCGGCGTCGATCACCAGGCCGCGGCAGCCGCGGGCCTGGGCCGAGGTGGCCAGCAGATCGCCGAAGTAGCCCGCGTTGGACGGGGTGATGGTGCCCAGGCAGAGGATGTCGCCTTCCTGGATCTGCTCGATCGCCACGTGGATCATCCAGTTGTCGCAAGGCGGGGCGAGAATGGTCACGGCCGACCCGGCAATCCGCGCGCCGGAATAGATGGGCCGCATGTGCGCGGCCAGCAGGCCCTTGCGCCCCTGCGCCTCATGCACCGTGGCGACGCCACATTCGGCAAGCCCGTCAATGACCTGAGGATCGGCGCGCTCGATGTTCTGGACAACGACGCCCGTGGTGCCCGGCTGCAAGGTCATTCCAGTTCATCCACCGTGCGCGGAAAGATCGACTGGAACCCTTCGGCATATCGGCAATCGCGGCCGCCCGACTGGCCACCGGAGTTGCGGCGGAAGTGGTTGCCCCGGTTCTCGGCCACATTCTCGTAGAAGTGCCACAGGTGCTCCTGACCCTGCATGCACTGGATCGCGGCCCATTTCTTGTCCCACACCGGGGTGATGTCGAGAAACACGTTGGGGCGCCACTCCATCTGCTCGGTCTGATGCGGCTCGAAGAGGTAGAGCTGCGGCGCGCCCAGCACCTTCTGGCCGGGGTTGTGGCCCCAGGCCTGCGCCACCATCCGGGCCTCGAGGGCGAAGTCGGTGGTGCGCATGTGGTCGGTGTTGTAGGGGTCCCATTTCGAATGAGAGAACATGAACTTGGGCTGCACTTCGCGGATGATGTCGACCATCTGCTCGAGCGTTTCGCGGCCCAGGTCCAGCGGATAGTCACCCCGGTCGAGGAAGCGGATGTCGTTGACCCCGAGTGCTGCTGCGGCGTTTTCGGCCTCCTCGCGCCGGGCGGCCTTGACCTTCTCCAGCGTCATGCCTTCCTGCTTCCAGAGCTTGGCGCTTTCGCCGCGCTCGCCGAAGCTCAGGCAAACCACCGTCACCTCGTAACCCTTGGACTGGTGCAGGGCGATAGCCCCGCCGGCGCGCCAGACGAAATCGGCCGAGTGGGCGCTGATGACCAGCGCTGTCTTGCTGTTGCTCATGGGGTCATGTCCTCCTGCGACGGTCCCGTCACGTCCCGTACTGCCTGCGTTCTAGGCGGCGCGTGCCCGGTCTGGAAATTCCAACGTTGGCTTCCATCATCAATTTTTGCTATAGCTGATCGCGGATGTCGATCACAGGCCGGTTCTTCCTCTCATGGATTTCTTCAACACCCGTCACCTCCAGGCCGTGGTAGAGACGGCGCGCCTGCGTCGCGTTGCGATGGCGGCAGACGTGGTGCACCTCAGTCAGCCCGCCGTCACGCATGCCATTGCAAAAATTGAAAAAACCCTTGGTGCCAAGCTGTTCGACCGACGGCCGGACGGCATGTATTGCACGCCTGCCGGTGAACTCTTTCGCATCAGGGCGGAGCGCGTGATCGGGCTGTTGCGCGAGGGAGCCGCCGAGGCTATCCGGCGCGCGAGCCGCGATGAGAAATCCGGTAATGGGGGCGCCAGCCAGCGGGACTTTCATGGCGCCCTGACGCCGGTTCACCTGCGCACCCTGCTGGCCATGGCGAGCGCCGGAAACTACTCGCAGGCGGCCCGGGCGCTCGGGGTGTCGCAACCATCGGTGCATCGTGCGGCGAAAGACCTGCAGCGCCTGGCGGGCATCCGGTTCTTCGAGTCCGGGCGGCGCGGCGTGGCGCTGACCTTGCCCGGCGAATTGCTGGCGCGCCAGGTGCGCCTCGCCTCGGCAGAGCTTCAGCAGGCTGTCTACGAGATTGCCGAGGCGCAGGGGCGGGAGGCCACCCGCATCACTGTTGGCGCGATGCCCCTCGTGCGAACCTCGATCTTGCCGAGGGCGATAGACGACGTCCTGAATGCCTCGCCCGGCGCGCCGCAGGTGCGGACCGTGGAGGGCCCCTATCCGGATCTCCTGCGGGCGCTTCGCTTTGGGGAGCTGGATTTCATGATCGGGGCGATGCGCCAGCCCGCACCGGCGGATGACGTGGTGCAGGAGCCGCTGTTCGACGATGCCTTGTCGGTGGTGGTGAGCCGGTCGCATCCGCTGGCCAGCCGGCAGGAAACCAGCCTGGAGGACACGCTCCAATTCCCCTGGATCGCGCCGCCCAGGGAAACTCCCGCCGGGAGCTACCTGTTTGAAACCCTGAAGATCCCGAGCCTTCCCGGCACGCCGGTCAAGATCGTCTCCTCCTCGCTCGTTCTCGTGCGTGGACTGATGATGCGTGGAAACTACATCACGATCATGTCCCGACGGCAGATCCAGCTGGAGGAGGATCTCGGGGTTCTCACCGTTCTACCGGTGCCGCTGGAGAACAACGAGCGCAGCATCGGTCTGACCTTCCGCAAAGGTTGGCGTCCAACCCCCGCGCAGGATCGGCTGATGACCCGACTTCGCGAAATCGGCGCAGAGCTATCGAATAAATGAATGACGCGGCCTGCGTTTCGATTTTTCACCGCGGGGGTTGTTTGATAGGGAGCGTTCAGTCACGAGGAGGTGGCTCAAATGCCTGACAACAAACACCTTTCAAATGGACCGCAGATCGTGCTTCTGGGCTTCGGTGAGGCGGGTCAGGCCTTTGCAAGCGGTTGGAAAGGCGCCGGAATCGCTGTTCAGATTGCAGCCTTCGACATCAAAACAAATTCCCCTTCGACGGCGGAAGGCAAGTGGTCGGACTATGCCGCGGCAGGGGTGACGGGCGTCGATACGCTGGACGAAGTGGCGGCGCAGGGGAGCCTCGTCTTCTCTCTCGTCACTGCCGATCAGGCGGAAGTCGCCGCCGAAGCGGCCGCCTCGTCACTCGGCCCGGGCGCCTGGTTCTTCGATTGCAATTCGTGCTCGCCCGGCGCCAAGCGTCGCAACGCGCAGCGCCTCGAGGGCAGGGGGATCAACTACATCGACACCGCTGTCATGGCGCCCGTTCACCCGGCGTTGCACCGGACACCGCTGTTGCTGTCCGGGCCGCGCGCGGGTGAAGCGCGTGACGCGCTGCACGCACTCGATATGAAGGCCGCCATTGCGGGAGGCGAGGTTGGTCGTGCCAGCGCCACCAAGATGATCCGGTCGATCATGGTGAAGGGAATCGAGGCGCTCACCCTGGAGTGCATCCTTGCAGGCCGGCGGGCCGGCGTGGACGAGGCCGTTCTGGCGTCACTCGATGCGTCCATGCCCGGCTGGAACTGGCCCCAGCGCGCCGCCTACAACCTGGAGCGTGCCACCACGCACGGCATCCGCCGTGCCGCCGAGATGCGCGAAGTGGAGCGCACGCTGGATGAACTGGGATTGCCCGCTCACATGTCGCAGGCCATCGTGGAATGGCAGGCGCTGGCGGGCTCCTTGAGACTGGACCTGAACGAGGCCGACGCGGATTTTGCCGCCCGGGCCGACCTTATGAATGATGCACTGTCCGGCGCCGCCCGTGCGGCCGAATAGGGAGGACAAAATGCGAGACGAGAAAGACTATGACGACATCCCCGGAACGTTTGTCTTTGACGCGGACAGGTCGCGGGAGGGGTATCACCTCAACCAGTTCTGCATCTCGTTGCGGACACAGAAGGCGCGGGAGGCCTTCAAATCCGATCCTGAAGCGTATCTCGACCGCTTCGCCATGACCGAGGACCAGAAGCAGGCGGTGCGCGACCGTGCCTGGAACCGTCTGCTCGAGTTGGGCGGCAACATCTACTACACCAGCAAGCTCGCGGCCTTCGACGGGATCACCTTTCAGGATCTTGCTGCAATGATGACCGGCGTCAGCCGCGACGAGTATCGCGACATGATGCTGCACGGCGGACGCCCCATCGAGGGGAACCGCTCGAAATCTGAATGGGAGAAGAAATAATGGCGCGGATCACCGCAGGCGTGGCATGCAGCCACGTGCCCGCCATCGGCGTGGCAATGGACACCGGCATCACCGAGCAGCCCTACTGGAAGCCGCTCTTCGACGGGTTCATCAAGAGCCGAGAGTGGATGAAGGCGAACAAGCCCGATGTCATCTTTCTCGTCTACAACGATCACTGCACGGCCTTCGATGCCTCCTGCATTCCGACCTTCGCCCTTGGGTGCGCGGCCGAGTTCCAGCCCGCCGACGAGGGCTGGGGGCCGCGCCCGGTGCCGGTGGTGAAGGGTCACCAGAAGCTCGCGTCGCATATCGCCCAGAGCGTCATCCTCGACGAGTTCGATCTGACGATCATGAACGAGATGGAAGTGGACCACGGGTTGACCGTGCCTCTCTCGGTGATGTTCGGGGAGCACGGCACCGATGACGAGTGGCCCTGCCTGGTGATCCCGCTCGCGGTGAACGTGGTGCAATACCCTGCGCCGACGGGACGTCGCTGCTACAATCTCGGCAAGGCCATCCGCCGGGCGATCGACAGCTACCCCGAAGACCTGAACGTGATGATCTTCGGCACGGGCGGCATGAGCCACCAGCTTCAGGCCGAGCGGGCCGGGCTCATCAACCCGGAGTGGGACAACCGCTTTCTCGATTACATGGCCAACGACCCGGAGGCAGCGGCCAGCATCACCCATCTGGAGTACCTGCGCGAGACCGGATCGGAGGGGATCGAGATGGTGATGTGGCTCGTCATGCGTGGGGCACTCGACGAGAAGGTGACCGAGGTACACCGACATTACCACGTGCCCGCCTCCAACACGGCCGTCGGCCACATCATCCTGGAAAATCACGCTTGAATCAGCGGAAGGAAAGACAATGCGCGTATGTGTGGCGGGGGCCTACGGGGCCTTCGGGATCAAGCATCTTGATGCCTTGGCAGCAATCGACGACGTCGAGGTGACATCGGTCATGGGGCCGACGAAGGCAAAGATCGAGGCCCTGGCCGCCGAGCGGGGCATCGGCCATGCGGCGACCTCGCTGGAAGAATGCATCGCCCGCGATGACGTGGATGCGGTGATCCTCGCGACGCCGACGCAGCTGCACGCCGACCAGGGCGTGGCCTGCATGGAGGCCGGCAAGCACGTGCTCATCGAGATTCCGATGGCGGACACGCTCGAAGACAGCCGCCGACTCGTGGAAAAGCAGAAAGAGACCGGCGTGGTTGCCATGGCCGGGCAGGTGCGGCGCTTCAACCCGAGCCACCAGTGGATCCACAACAAGATCGTGGCGGGCGAACTGAAGATTCAGCAGATGGATGTGCAGACCTACTTCTTCCGCCGGTCCAACATGAACGCGAAGGGCGAACCCCGGAGCTGGACCGACCATCTGCTCTGGCACCACGCCTGCCACACGGTCGACCTGTTTCAGTACCAGACTGGCGAGACCTGCTCCGAGGCCTTCGGCCTGCAAGGCCCGCACCACCCTGAGCTCGGCATCGCCATGGACATGAGCATCGGCATGAAGGTGCCCTCCGGCGCGATCTGCACGCTGTCGCTGTCGTTCAACAACGACGGGCCGCTCGGCACCTTCTTCCGCTACATCTGCGATAACGGCACCTACATCGCCCGCTATGACGACCTCTTCGACGGCAATGAAAACCCGATCGACCTCAGCGGTGTGGCTGTGTCGAACAACGGTATCGAGCTGATCGACCGTGAGTTCTTTGCCGCAATTCGAGAGGGTCGCACCCCCAACGGGTCCGTGGCCGAAACGCTGGCAGCGATGGAAACGCTCGACAGGATTGAGAAGAGTTTCGCCAGCTGATCAATGGCACGGGCTCGCCGCGCGACGTGACGAGCCCGTGCTCTAGGCCTCAGTTCACGTAGTACTTGGAGCCGTGGACACCATAGGCACCATACTTGCCGCCATAACCATAACGCTTCATCCCGCCGGGGTTGATTTGCGACAGGACGAGCCCGGTGATCTGTTGATCTCCCTGTCGGAGCAGGCGCAGCGCCTCCTGCACCTGGTCGCGCGAGGTGCTGTCCCACTTGACCGTGAAGAGCACGGCGTCGGCCTCCTGCGAGATGATCCGTGCATCCGGAACGACGAGCACAGGCGGCGTGTCGACAATGATGACATCGAAATCGTTGCGGAGATCGGCGATGAGAGCCTGAAACCTGTCTGACGAAAAGAGATCGGCCGCGTTGACCTGGGTCTTCTCGCCGATGAGCACATGGAAGCCGTACTCGGGGACAGGGCGGATCACATCCTCCTTCTCCACCGCGCCGCTGATCACCGAGGCAAGGCCCTCCGCAGGTAACTCGTCGAAATAGGCGTTGAGCGTCCGGCGGCGTATGTCGCCTTCGATCAGCAGCACCTTCTTGCCCATCCCCACGAAGTTGTGGGCCAGTGCGATCGAGTTGGTGGTCTTGCCCTCGCCCGGCAGCGCAGAGGTGGACAGGATGACCTTCGGGGGTGTGTCCACGTTCGAGAGCATGACCGAGGTACGCAGGTTGCGAAACGCCTCTGCGGTGGCCGAACTGGTCTTGGTGCGTAGATACTCCAGCACCTTGCGGCGACTGCGCACGGGGATACGCGGGATCTGTCCGAGTACGGCGTGTCCCGTGGCGGCCTCAAGGGCATCGGGCGTTCTGAAGCTCCGGTTCCGACCCTCCCGCAGCAAGACGATCGCTGCGCCGGCCATCAGCCCGAGGAGTGCCGCCATGGCCAGGACCAGGGATTTGCGCGGGGTGGTAGGGCGCTGCGGCAGCACCGCACTCGAAAGCACCCGGCTGTCGGCCTGCTGGATGCCCTGTTGGGCTGCGGTTTCTTTCAGGCGACCGAGGAAGTACTCGTAGAGCGACCGGCTTGCCTCGGCTTCGCGCGCCAGTTGTTGCAGTGCGATCAGATCATCGCCTTGTGCGTCGATCCGCGCCCGCAACTCCGTTTCGGAGCTCCGCAAGGCCGCGAGCTGCAGCGTGGTCCGCTCCACCTCGAGCCGCGCTCTTTCGGTGACCTGCGCGAAGCGGGTGTCGAAGGCTTGGGCGACCGCGGTGTCGCTCTCCGTGCGCGGCAGGAGGCGTTGAAGCTGGGAATCGCCGGAGGCCGTTGCCCGTTGCTGCCGCGTGCGCGCGTCGGCGAGCGCGGCTTCCAGATCGGACTGCGCTGCAAGTGCCTCCGAGGTCGTTGCGATCCGATCGCGGAGTTCCTTCAACTGCCGCTCCAACCCCTGGAGGGCTTCGGGCGATACCAGTTCGGTCTCGGTGCTGAATGCGGCGAGTTTTGCTTCGGCGGCTTCGAGCTCGATCCGCAATTCGGCGACGCGCTCGGTCAACCATGCAGTCGCCTGCTGGGTCGCCTCGAATTTGACGTCGAGCTGGTTGAGGATATACAGCTCGGCAACCGCATCAGCGATCTCGGCAGCGGTTGCGGGGCTTTCCGACGTTGCCTGGATCCGAAAGACCAGGCTGTTCGGGATGTTGGTGATCGAAACCCTCTCGAGCAGCGCATCCACCGTCATGTTGCGCCTCAAGGCGGCCTGTTGCTCCTCTGTCCGAGCGACCCAGTCGCGTGAACCCATCAGGACGTCACGCAGGTGAGCTTTGAGGCTCTCGAGCCGACCCGGGGCTTGCAGCGAGGCGTTGAACTCGGGGTCATTCATCAGGTCGAGCCTGTCCACGACCTTGCCCGCCAGGCTTCGGGAGCGCATGACCTCGATCTCGGAGTTGATCGTCACGCTGTCTGCCGAGAGGCCGCTCACCACGCTCTCCAGGTCCACGACGCTCTGTTCCTGCGTCTCGAGTTTGACCACAGAGGTTGCCGTGTAGATGGGCACGGCGACAGCATAGGCGTAGTAGCCACCAGACAGGATGGCGAGCGACGTGACGGCGCCGATGATCCACTTTCCCCGCCAGAGCGTTGCCAGCAGCGCTCCGAGGTCGATAATGTCGGCATCGGACGAGCGAATTGTGGCTCTCTCGTCCACGGCGTTGCTGCGCGAAAAACCGGTCACTTGTTGCATGCGGTCAATTTCCCAAAGAATCCGGGTTCCGACGACGATAGCTTGGCTGACGACATGTGCAGCATTTCCTGAACCGACACATCAACCGGTCTGGTGATTGGAGCATGAGAGGGCTGTTGTCGAGCCATTGTGGTGAAACCTGCCTATTCACTGGTCATCTCCGCGATTTGTTGCCGTTCGGAACCTGTGGCGGCAAAAATGCCTTCTTGTGCTGGAGGTGATATGCTACGTCTTGCGCAACCTGAGGGAGTAAACGATGAAACTTCAAGTAACGATTGTCACACTCACCCTCGCCATGCTGGGCGGCCCGGCTTCTGCTCAGTCCGGCACCGCGGTGAACTGTACGGACCCAGCAAACGCTGCCGCTCCTGAGTGTTCAGGCAGCAACCTCCCCGTACCCCGTCTTGCGACCAATGCGGCGCCACTCCTGATTGTACCGCTTGCACTGGCCGGCCTGGCCGGAGCGGGGGGCGGCGGTGGCGGCACACCGAGCACCAACGGCACAACCAGCACTGTCTCGACGGGTAACTGAGAGGCTCTGTTGCCAATTGCGAGGCAAAGAAAGCTGCCTTCTTTTGGCGGCTGTCTATTCGATCTTGTTTTAGTAAATTGCTCCTGAAGGTATCATCCCACATCAACCCCGCCTTAATTGCCTTGTGGTCTTCTTGACCCTGCAAAGGGTGGCCGTCGTTAGCCTCGAGTTATCGGGCTGACCACGGCGAAAACAAGGTGGTGTTACATGAAGAACAAGTTTGTGCCCGGCCTTCGGCCGGCGGTGTTGGCTGTGCGCCGATTTCTCGGAACCGCATCCGTATTCCTGTACTCATTTCTGCTCATGGGCACCTGGACGGTTGCACAGGCGCAATCTGCCGGCGTGATTGTTGTCGGAAATGATCGTGGGGGATTCATTCGGGCGCGGCTGAACGAGCTTCATGAGATTCGAGAACGGGGACAGAGAGTAGAGATTCGCGGCAAGGTCTGTTTTTCGACCTGCACCATGTATCTTGGTCTGGATGATGTCTGCGTCTCTCCCGACACGACCTTCGGGTTCCATGGTCCTGCGATGGCGATCGGGCGGCTTACCCCTGCCCAGTTCGACTATACATCGCGGGTGATCGCAAGCCACTACCCCCCTCCTGTCGCCGCCTGGTACCTTGAGGACGGGCGCAACCGGATCAGCGGACTCTACCGCATGAAGGGCGAGAACCTGATTCGCCTTGGGGTGGCGCAGTGCGATGTGATGAACAACTCACGATAGGCAATGCCGTCGATGGCATTTTAGTCGGGCGAACCCCTTCCGGGCTTCGCCCTTTTCCTTGTCGTCGAGGCGAATCCGCCAAATCAAGCGCTGAAGGACATGATTCTCGAGCGGATTTGTTAACACTTTCCAGCGTCAGTCGCGGGTTTCGGCCCAAGCGGAATAATTCATCATAATGTGATGGAAACATGATCATTCATCGTTTACCGAAGTTCTTGCTTCGGGTGCATGCGTGTTTCGCTCTGCCATGCGTCTCCGGGCAGGTAGGCTGGATACGGTACCGAATGCGACGTGCCTCGGGGGAACGATGATGAAAGTTGCGAAGTTGTCGAATCCGAATCCGGTGGGTGTGTCGCCCCCCGGGTTTGTGCGTGGGCGCAAGACATATCGCCGGGTGGGCAAGCGGACGTTGGACATCCTGCTCGCCCTGTTGCTGCTTCCGTTGATTTCGCCGGTCCTCTTGGTGCTTTGCGCAATCGCAAGGCGCGACGGCGGTCCGAGCCTCTATGGCCATGAACGGGTTGGACAGAACGGCCGCAGATTTCAGTGTTGGAAGATCCGGTCTATGGTCATCGACTCCGAGCGGCGCCTGGTCGAGTATCTCGACGCAAACCCCGAGGCGGCGGCTGAATGGCATCGGGATTTCAAACTTCGGAAAGACCCGCGTATCACGGCCTTCGGACATTTCATCCGGAAGACCAGCCTCGATGAACTGCCCCAGATCTGGAATGTGCTGCGTGGCGACATGAGCTTTGTCGGGCCCCGACCGATCGTTGCGGAGGAGTTGAAACGCTATGGCAACTTCCGATCGGCCTACCTGGCGCTCCGGCCCGGCATCACCGGCCCATGGCAGGTGATGGGCCGCAACAACATCTGCTATGCTGATCGTGTGCAGCTGGATGTGCAGTACGCGCAATCAATGGGCCTGTGGTCCGACCTTTGGTTGATTGCCCGCACCGCCGGGGTGGTCTTGCGCAGCACCGGGCAGTAACCGTGCCCTACGTGGCAGATCGTGGCTACGCATCATCTTACACGGACGAACCGAATGACCATTACTCCTGTGATCTTGTGCGGCGGCTCCGGAACGCGGCTGTGGCCGCTCTCCCGAAAGTCCTATCCCAAGCAGTTTTCGAGCATCCTCGGCGAACGGAGCTTGTTCCAGAGATCCGCTGGTCGGTTGGCGGCGGACGGCTTTGCGGCACCGATCGTGGTCACGGGCTCTGACTTTCGCTTCATCGCGACGGAACAACTCTCTGCCGAAGGCGTGGACCCAGGTGCCATACTGATCGAGCCGGAGGGCCGCAACACGGCCCCGGCCGTATTGGCCGCAACGATTTACGCGTTGCGCGATGACCCGGAAGCGATCCTGCTGGTCGCGCCGTCCGACCACCTCATCCCGGAGCCCGGTGCCTTTCGGGAAGCCGTCGCAGCCGGCCTCGCGGCGGCCGAGGAGGGAAAGCTGGTGACGTTCGGCATAGCGCCAACCCACCCCGAAACGGCCTATGGCTACCTGGAGCTGGAGCAGCCTCCGCAGGGCGAGCAAAGGCCATTTCCGCTGGTTCGGTTCGTCGAGAAACCCGACGTCGCCGCCGCGTCGCAGATGCTCGAACAGGGGACGTTTCTCTGGAACGCGGGGATCTTTCTCTTCCGGGCCAAGGATATGCTGGACGCCTTTGCGCAGCACGCATCCGGGCTTCTCGAGCCGGTCAGGGCGGCCGTCGAGCAGGCGCGGCCCGACCTCGGGTTCCTCCGTCTTGCTGCGGAGCCCTGGTCGAGCGCGGAGGATATCTCCGTCGACTACGCGGTGATGGAACATGCCTCCAACCTTGTTGTGGTGCCCTATCCGGGCCGGTGGTCGGACCTCGGTGGCTGGGATGCCGTCTGGCGCGAGACCGAGGGTGATGCACGTGGCGTTGCTACCTCCGGTGGAGCTACCGCGATCGACTGCGACGACACTCTGTTGCGGTCTGACAGCGATAGTCTCGAGATCGTCGGCATCGGCCTGAAGAACGTGATTGCCGTGGCGATGAATGACGCGGTCCTCGTGGCCGATTCCTCCCGTGCGCAGGATGTCAAACTTGCCGTCTCCGCACTGAAGCAGAAACAGGCTCCCCAGGCCGTCCAGTTCCCCAAGGATCACCGGCCCTGGGGCTGGTTCGAAAGCCTGGCTGTGGGCGAGCGCTTTCAAGTGAAGCGCATTCACGTCAAGCCGGGCGCGGCGCTCTCGCTTCAGAGCCACGTACATCGGTCCGAGCACTGGATCGTGGTCGAGGGGACAGCCCGTGTGACGGTGGACGACGAAGTGCGTCTCGTGACGGAGAACGAGTCTGTCTACGTTCCGCTCGGGTCGAGGCATCGGCTTGAGAACCCGGGCAAGGTGCCGATGGTGCTGATCGAGGTGCAGACAGGTCGTTACGTGGGTGAGGATGACATCGTGAGGTACGAGGATGTCTATTCACGGCCCTGATGCGGCCACGAAAGAGCAGCGTGCCAAGGCGGGCAGGGTGCATCTGCGGGCGCGGTCATGAACCGCAGGGCAGCATCGTTTCGGCGCAGATTTGGCAGTCTCGCCCTGCTGGTTCTGGCGCTCGCCATGGCCGGCCCTGCGACCGCGCAGAACCTGTCGTTCTACGGCACCCCCGGGTTGGTGGACATGCCGACGGCGGAACCGCTCCCTGATGGCACCTTCGCCCTGACGTCTGCCAACTACGGCCCGATCTGGCGCAACTCTCTGACCTTCCAGATCACGCCCCGCATCTCGGGCTCCTTCCGTTATTCCAACCTCGGCTCGCTCTTTCGACCGAACTCCGATTACTACGACCGCAGCTTCGACCTCACCATCCTGCTGCGCGAAGAAGACGATGTGTGGCCCGCGATATCTCTGGGCCTGCGCGATTTTGGCGGGACCGGGCTTCAGGGGGGCGAATTTGTCGTTGCCTCGAAATATGTGACACCCCGTCTGCAACTGACCGCAGGCATCGGCTGGGGCCGTTTTGCCGGGCGCGGAGGGTTCGAGAACCCCCTGGGTGTGATCAACGACGCCTTCGAAACCCGGCCTGAGCGAAGCACAAGAACCGGGGAGATCGGCTTCGATCACTGGTTTCGCGGAGATGCGGCGGTGTTCGGGGGCTTCAAGTGGCATGCCACCGATCGGCTCACCCTGATGGCCGAATACTCGAGCGACACCTATCCGCGCGAGAGCGAGATGGCGATCGACCCTCAGTCCTCGCCCTACAATTTTGGTCTGTCCTACAGGTTTCGCAACGGTGTCGATCTTGGGGCCTATTACCTCTACGGCAACGAGGTCGGCCTTCGGCTATCCTACCTGATCGACCCGGCGCGCCCGCGCGTACCTGCGGGCCAGGAGAGCGCACCACCGACCTTGTTGCCGCGGTCGACCGTGGCCGGGCAGAGCTGGAACCTCGGCGGCACGGATGAAGTGGGCCAGCGCGCGGCACATGCTCTCGATCAGCGTTTGGGCGAACAGGGTCTCAGGCTTGTGAGGCATGATGTGCGCGGACATGAGGCCTCGGCAGAGATCGAGAACCTCCGCTTCGGCGCCACCGCACAGGCCGCGGGACGCGCCGCGCGCGTGATGGCCAACACGCTGGATCCATCGGTCCGGGTCTTCGAGGTCACGCTGGCCGAAAAGGGCATGCGGCTGACCCGCATCCGGGTGGAACGGGCCGATCTCGAAGAGCAGGAACATGCGCTCGAGGGCGAGTGGCACATGCTCGCACGCGCCGATATCGCCGACGCATTTCAGGCGGGCGGCAGCAGGTCGCGCGTGGCGGTGACCTATCCGCACTTGTCCTGGGGGCTCTCGCCCTACGCCTCCTTTTCCCTCTTCGATCCGGATGACCCCTTGCGCTACGAAGTGGGTGTACAGGCGAATGCCGCCTGGGAGCCGCGGCCCGGCCTTATCCTCTCGGGGCAGATCCGAAAGCCGCTCCACAGCACCATCGACGATGCGACACGTCGCTCCTTCAGCGTTCTGCCACATGTTCGGTCGGATGCTGTGCTTTATGCCGTCGAGTCGGATCTGAGGATCACCCACCTGACGGCCGAATATTTCTTCCGGCCACGCGAGGACATGTTCGGCCGCCTCACGGCGGGCTATCTCGAGCCGATGTTCGGCGGGGTCTCGGCGGAGTTGCTCTGGTATCCTCTCAACAGCCGTCTCGCGTTGGGGGCCGAGGTCAACTACGCTGTACAGCGAGACTTTAAGCAGCTCTTCGGCTTTCAGGACTACAGCATATGGACCGGGCATGCCTCGGCCTACTATGACCTCGGGCGCGGGTATCACGGGCAGATCGACTTTGGGCGCTACCTCGCGGGCGACTGGGGAGCCACCTTCACACTGGACCGCCGCTTCAACAACGGCGTAAAGGTCGGCGCCTTTGCAACCTTCACGGACGTCTCCTTCGACGACTTCGGCGAAGGATCCTTCGACAAGGGAATTTTTGTTGAAGTCCCTCTGTCCTGGATCACCGGGCAACCCTCCCGTGCCGTGACCGGGCAGGTCATTCGCCCCATTCAGCGCGACGGGGGCGCTCGGCTCTCGGTTCGCAACCGGCTCTACAACGTTGTGGACCCGTATCGTGGCGGCGAGATCGTCAACAGCTGGGGAAAGTACCTGCGATGATCCGGGGCGGGCGGAAAGAGGTGACGGCGACCTGCGCGGCATCGGTCTGGCGATCCCCGGCGCTGCGCGGCGTTGCGGCTCTGGCCTGCTGCGGCCTCCTGGGATGCGCTTCCGGTTCGGTCGGCGGCGTGGGTGCGCCTCAGCCGAGAGATGTGCGGAGCAAGGCCCAAGGCCGTTACGCTCAGCTCCTGCAGGCCGGTGCGCCGGCGCTCCAGGTGGCGGTCGAAAAGACCGACGCGACGACGATCGTGCTCAGAGAGGTGAGCCGGGGCGGTGTGGACACCTATCTCAGCTCCGACGGGATCGCGTTGAAGTTGCGACGCGGTGTTCTGGTCGGGACCGCCGGCTTGGGCGGCGACATGTCCGGCTCGGATGTATCGGACACACTCGCCCTCCTTGGTGCAGGGCAAACCGGGACGGTGAAGCGGTTTCACACGTTTCTGAACGGCGAGAACAAGGCGATCACCCGAACGTATCTCTGCCTCCTGGGCGAACGTGGGCCGCGCAGCATCCAGGTCGGCACCCGCTCGGGCGCGCTGCGCACCGTGGCCACGACCTTGGTCGCAGAGGAGTGCCGGAGCCTCGATCAGAGTTTCGAGAATCTCTACTGGGTCGCCCGGCCCTCCGGCCAGGTCGTGCAATCCCGCCAGTGGGCGGGCGATTTTGCCGGGATGGTGGTGATGCGTGTGGTGGTCGAAGAGAGCCAGTGAACAAAAGCAGGTCAGGGAAGAATATGCGGCGTTTCGGAATGATCGGATTGTGTGTGGTGCTTGCGGCCTGCGGGACGGCGTACCAGAGCCCCAAGGTGCGCGGTGGCCTCACGGACGGCACTCGGGTGCGTGTGGTTCCGGTAAACGCCGAGACGACACTGCTGGCAAACCGCTCGCAGTATGATCCCAGGACCCTTCCGGCGATCTTTTCGACCGGAGCGGGCGCCGGTGGAGGCCTGCGGAGCTCCGGTGCATTGCCGGATCCCGTCTTCGAGCAGACCTCGCCCCCGTCCAGCCTCGAAACCCGGCTCCCGCCGCAGGCCGACCCCGGGCCCTATGCCATCGGCGTGGGCGATGTGATCCTCCTCGCAACCCCCAAGGCCGGCGGCACGGTGGAGGAGCTATCGGGCCTGCTGGCGGCGCAGAATGCGCGGCAAGGGTATACGGTGCAGGATGACGGGTCGGTGAACATTCCCAGCGTCGGTCGCGTGCGCATCGCGGGCATGACCGTCGAGGAGGCGGAAGCCGAGCTGTTCCAACGCATGGTCCAATCCCAGATAGATCCGACCTTCTCGCTGGAGATCGCCGAGTTCAACTCGCAGAAGGTGTCGGTCGGCGGGGCGGTTTCAAACCCCGCGGTGGCGTCGATCCGGCTGACGCCGCTTTACCTGGATCAGGCCCTCGCCGCGGCCGGTGGAGTGACCGCGAAAGACCTGGACTATGCCTCGATCCGGATCTACCGCGAGGGGGCGCTCTACCAGATCCCGCTGCGCGAATTCTACGCCCGCTCCGGGCTGAAGCGCATTCGGCTGATCGACGGCGACTCTATCTTCGTCGATACCGAATACGAGCTTGACCAGGCCCAGTCCTACTTCGAACAGCAGATCACGTTGGCCGGTTTTCGGAGCCAGCAGCGGCGTGATGCGCTGTCGGAGCTGTCGACGGAAATTGCCATCCGTCGTGACGCGCTGAATGAAGCGCGGCAGAACTACCGGGCACAGGTCGAGTTCGACGCGGTGGATCGAGATTATGTCTACCTGACCGGCGAAGTCGAAAGACAGGCGCGCTTTCCGCTCCCGCTCGGGCGGCAGGCGAGCCTGGCCGACGCGCTCTTCGAGGGGGCCGGGGGCATCCCGCTTGAAACCGGGAACGTGCGGGAGATCTACGTGCTGCGCGCCTCAGACGATCCCCGCGAGTTCGGTGCGGTCACGGCGTGGCACCTCGACGGGCGCAATGCCGCGAACTTCACCCTGGCGGCCAAGTTCGAACTGCGCCCGGATGACGTGATCTTCGTGGCGGAGCAGCCGGTCACGAGGTGGAACCGCGTGGTGCGGCAGATCACGCCGTCGCTCATCACCACGGGCGCGCGCGCCTGGGCGAACTAGGCCGTCATGCCACCGCGCTGTCTTGTCTAAAGGGGAGGGGGAGTGGTGGGCGACCCTGGAATCGAACCAGGCATGGGTCTCCCCGGCGGAGTTACAGTCCGCTGCCGCACCTTGCAGCTCGTCGCCCGACGCCGGAGCGGAATACAAAGCCCGCCCCTGCCCGTCAAGGCGAAAAACCTTGAGATTTCCTTCCCACGCGACCATGGAGGGAAGCGGCAAATGGAAGGGGCATGACGTGGCAAAGAAACCGGCCTGGGTGGTAGACAAGGAACGTGCAAAACGCGCCAGTGCGGCGGAGACGCTTTGGCTCTTCGGGCTGCACGCGGTGCGCGACGCGCTCGCCAACCCGGCACGCGAGAAGCTGCGGCTGGTGCTGACCCGCAATGCCGCCGACCGCCTGGGCGAGCCATGCTGGAAGGCGGCCGGCATCGAGCCCGAAATTGCCGACCCGCGCAAGTTTCCGGTGCCACTCGATCCGGGCTCGGTGCATCAGGGAGCGGCGCTCGAAGTGAAGCCGCTCGATTGGGGCAGCGTGGAAAGCCGGGCCATCGGCGGCGAAGGCTTGCCGCTCGTCGTGCTGCTCGATCGGGTGACCGATCCGCACAACGTAGGGGCCATCCTCCGCTCCGCCGAGGTCTTCGGCGCACGTGCGGTCGTGGGGCCCTCGCGCCACTCTGCGCCCGAGACAGGGGCCCTGGCCAAGACCGCCTCGGGTGCGTTGGAACGCCAGCCTTACCTCCGCGTTCGCAACCTGGCCGACGCGATGGAGGAGCTGCGCGCGGCGGGTTACACCTTGCTTGGGCTTGCAGGAGAGGCCGAGATCACGCTCGAAGCCGCCCTTGCAGAGCTGCCGGGAGGCGCTGCCATTGCCCTCGTGCTCGGGGCCGAGGGCCCCGGACTGAGGGAGCGGACCCGAGAGACCTGCGACAGGTTGGTGCGGATTCCTTTCGCGGGCGAGTTCGGCTCGCTCAACGTGTCGAATGCGGCCGCCGTGTCGCTCTACGCCGCGGCGCGAAAACTTTCATGATTTCACCTTTCCGCGAAGAGGCTGGCCAAGGGCCGGGTGGCCGCTTCATTCTTGTGCGAACCCAAGGAGGATGAAAATGCTGACCCGCCGCCTCTTGCTCGCCACGGCTCTTGCCGCGCTGGCCCTGCCCGTCAGCGCCGACGAGCCGCCGGTTTTCGAGGTCTCGGACCTTGCAATTCAGGGCTACGATCCGGTGGCCTACTTCACGGAAGGCAGGCCGGTGGAAGGCACGAATGCACATCAGGTGATGTGGATGGGCGCGACCTGGCGGTTTGCCAGTGCAGCCAACCGGGAGGCCTTCGAGCGCAATCCGCAGAAGTACGCACCGCAGTATGGCGGATATTGCGCCTACGCGGCATCCCAGGGCTATGTCGCGCCGACTGACCCTGCGGCCTTCACGGTCCATGACGGCAAGCTCTACCTCAACTACTCCCAACGGGTGCGGGGCATCTGGGAGAAGGACATCCGCGGTTTCGTGGCGGCCGCCGATGCGACCTGGCCGAAGCCGCTCGGGAAGTAAGGCAGGGAGGGCCATCTGGTGCCGCCGGAAAATATTGCTCTCCGATCACCTTGCGTTAACCTCGCGTTCACAGGTTTATTACATCCTCTTGGAAAGTGTTTCCACGTGACTACCTCGAAGAGCATGAGCGCTGGTTCGGAACACCAGCGTTTCACTTCACTGTCCCTCGTTCCGCGACTGGCGCTCGGGCCGCACGGCTCGAGCGCCTTTTTCTTCCGAAAGGGGCGCCAGTGAATTATCCAGACAACCTGCTGCGCCGAATCCTGATCGAAACCAAGGTGATTGCCTGCGTCGGCGTGTCGATGAACGAGGTGCGGCCAAGCTACTACGTTGCCCGCTATCTTGCCCTGAAGGGCTTCAGGGTGATTCCGGTCAACCCCGGTCATGCGGGCAAGGTGCTGTTCGGTGAGACCGTCATGCCTGACCTCGCCTCGATCGACGCTTCTGTCGACATGGTCGATATCTTCCGGCGGTCCGAGCATGTGCCGCCCGTGGTGGAGCAGGCGCTTGCGGCCTTTCCCTCGCTCAAGACCGTCTGGATGCAAATCGGCGTCGAGAACGCCGAGGCGGCTGCCATGGCCGAGGCTCGGGCTGTGACCGTCATCCAGAACCTCTGCCCCAAGATGGAGTATCAGCGCCTCTTCGGCGAACTCCGCATGGGCGGGGTCAATACGGGTGTGATTTCCTCGAAACTCTAGACCTTTCCGCGCCACTGATGCATATCAGGCGAGACCAAGAGGAGCCGAGCCGATGGGTATACTGAACACTCTCCTGCGGGCCGTCACATGGTGGAACGGCTCCACTCTGGGCACCCAGCTGTTCACATGGCGCAAGGGCACCAGGGTGGGCGAAGACGAGGCCGGCAACGTGTTTTACCGCAACGCCGATGACAGCAGGCGCTGGGTGATCTTCAACGGCGAAGTCGAGGCCTCGCGGATCAGCCCCGATTGGCACGGCTGGCTGCACAAGACCTTCAAGGAGCCGCCGACCGACCGGCCGCTGCTGCACAAGCCGTGGGAAAAGCCGCATGTCGAGAACATGACCGGCACTGCGATGGCCTATGCGCCCGTCGGCTCCATCCGGCGCGCCCGGCCTGCCGAACGGCAGGATTACGAGGCCTGGAGCCCCGAGTAGGGGCCAGGAGGGGGCAATGTCGGAAAACACGACGGAAGCGATTGTCGGTGCCTGCGTGCTCGCCGCGGCTGCGGGGTTCCTGTGGTATGCGTCGGGCCTGACCGACGGCGGTGGCAGCGGCGGCGGGAGCTATCCGCTGGTTGCCAGCTTCCGGTCGGCCGAGGGCATTTCGGTTGGCACCGATGTGCGGCTCGCCGGTGTCAAGATCGGCTCGGTGCGCGGGCTCGACCTGAACGCCGAGACATTTCGGGCCGAGGCGACCTTTTCGATCTCCGACGGGATCAACCTGCCGGAAGACAGTTCGGCGGCAATCTCCTCCGAGGGGCTGCTGGGCGGAAACTTCATCGAGATCATCCCCGGCGGCTCGCCGTTCAACCTCGAGGCCGGTGGCGAGATCGAGGATACACAGGGCGCCGTCAGCCTGATCGGCTTGTTGTCCAAGTTCGTCTCCGGGGCCGACGAATGAAGACCGTCGTGCAATGCGCGGCACTTGCCTGCCTTCTGGCCGGTGCAGCCCAGGCTCAGGAAGTGCTCCAAGGGCCCGGCGCCATGCTCCGGGGGCTCGACAAGCTCTCCAGCGTGACCTCCGATCTGGAGGTCAGAACGGGTGAGACCGTGCGCTACGGGCACCTCAGGATCACCCTGTCGGACTGTCGCTATCCCGAGGGCACACCGGCGCGGGCCTCGGCCTACGTCGTGATCGAGGACGACAACGCAGAAGCTCCGGCCTTCGCAGGCTGGATGCTGGCCTCCGCCCCGGCGCTGAACGCGCTGGACCACCAGCGTTACGATGTCTGGGTGTTGCGCTGCACCACCGAGTGACCGCTGGGAACCTCGGTCAGGCTCCGGAAATCACAGGTCAGCTTCAGCGCCTCCGAAAGTTGGCGGCGGTACTCTTGCTGGCTGATCTCGATGGCGCCCAGGCTGGCGAGATGAGGGGTGATGAACTGGGTGTCGAACAGCACGAAGCCAGCGCGGCGCAGGTGGTCCACTAGGTACGCCAGCGCCAGCTTCGAAGCGTCACGGCGGCGCGAAAACATGCTTTCGCCGCAGAAGCACCCGCCGATGGCCACGCCGTAGACCCCGCCGACCAGTGCATCGCCTTCCCAGACCTCCAGGGAGTGCGCATGGCCAAGCGCGTGCAGCTTGCGATAGACGGTGTGGATCTCTTTGTTGATCCAGGTTGTATCGCGTGCCGCACAGCCATCCATCACGCCGCCGAAATCCGTGTTGGTTGAAATAGTGAACAGCTCGCGCCGGATTAGCCGCGCCAGCGAGCGGGAGATGTGGAAATTCTCCAGGGGGAAGATCCCGCGCATGCGGGGCTCGACCCAATAGATCTCTTTGGCGTCCGCATCATCGGCCATCGGAAACAGACCGATCCGGTAGGCCCGGAGCAGCAGGTCTGGGGTCAGCCGATCCACCCGGCGTGCCTCGTCTCAGGCTTGCAGATTTGTTTCCAGCCAGCCTTCGAGCCAGTGGATGTCGTAGGCTCCGCTGTGAATATCGGCCTCGTTCAGCAGCGCGCGAAACAGCGGGATGGTCGTGTCCACCCCGTCCACGATCAGCTCGCCGAGGGCCCGGTTCAGCCGAGCGAGGGCTTCGGGGCGGTCCCGACCGTGGACAATCAGCTTGCCGATGAGGCTGTCGTAGTAAGGCGGGATCGAGTAGCCGTCGTAGAGCGCCGAGTCCATCCGCACGCCCAGTCCGCCGGGGGCATGGAACTGGGTGATCTTGCCCGGGCAGGGAGAGAACTTCGGCAGCTTTTCGGCGTTGATCCGCACCTCGATGGCGTGGCCGTTGAGCTTGAGGTCCTCCTGGCTGAACGAGAGCGGCAGGCCGGCGGCCACGCGGATCTGCTCGCGCACGAGATCCTGGCCGAAGACCAGCTCGGTCACCGGATGCTCGACCTGAAGGCGGGTGTTCATCTCGATGAAGTAGAACTCGCCATCCTCGTAGAGAAACTCGATGGTGCCGGCGCCGGCGTAGTTGATCGAGGCCACGGCCTCGGCGCAGGTCTTGCCGATCCTGGCGCGCAGCTCGGGCGTGATCGCCGGGCCGGGAGCCTCCTCGAACACTTTCTGGTGCCGGCGCTGCAGGGAGCAGTCGCGCTCCCCAAGGTGGACCGCATTGCCCTTGCCGTCACCAAACACCTGCACTTCGATGTGCCGGGGCTTGCCGAGATACTTCTCGATATAGACCTCGTCGTTGCCGAAGGCCGACTTGGCCTCGCTGCGCGCGGTGCGGAAGGCGTTCTCGAGGTCCTTGGCAGTTTTTGCGAGCTTCATGCCGCGCCCGCCGCCGCCGGCAGTGGCCTTGACGATGACCGGGTAGCCGATCTCCTCGGCCACGGTCCTGGCGGCCTCCATGTCGGGCACGCCGCCGTCGGAGCCGGGCACGCAGGGCACGCCCAGCTTTTTCATCGTGTCCTTTGCGGTGATCTTGTCACCCATGACGCGAATGTGCTCGGCGGTGGGGCCGATGAAGGTGAGGCCGTGATCCTCGACGATCTGCACGAAGTTGGCGTTCTCGGACAGAAAGCCGTAGCCGGGGTGAATCGCGTTGGCGCCGGAGATCTCGCAGGCCGAAATGATCGCCGGAAAGCTGAGATAGCTCTGGGCCGAGGCGGGCGGGCCGATGCAGATGGCCTCGTCGGCCATCCGCACGTGCATCGCGTCACTGTCGGCGGTGGAATGGACCGCCACCGATGGAATGCCCATCTCGCGGCAGGCACGCACGACCCGCAGGGCGATCTCGCCGCGGTTGGCAATGAGGATTTTGTCGAACATCGCTGGTGCCTTACTGGATGATCATCAGCGGGGCGCCAAACTCCACCGGCGCGCCGTCTTCGACGAGGATGCGCTTGACCGTGCCGCCGCGGGGGGCGGGAATCTGGTTCATGGTCTTCATCGCCTCGACGATGAGCAGGGTCTGTCCCTCTTCGACCGTGTCGCCGACCTTGACGAAGGGCGGGGTTCCGGGTTCGGCCTGCAGGTAGGCGGTGCCGACCATCGGCGACGTCACTGCGCCGGGCGCCTGCGCCGGGTCGTCGGTCTCGCCTGCGACAGGGGCGGGTGCGGCTGCCGCAGCGGCCGGGGCTGCCATCGGTGCGGCGGCTTGGGCAGGGGCAGCATAGGTTACTACCTGCTGTTCCATCCTGCGGCTCACACGCACGTTCAGGCTGTCATCCTGCCCGTAATCGCGCTTCACCTGAAGCTCGGTCAGATCGTTCGTCCGCAGCAACTCTGCCAGCGCCTGAATAAAGGCGACGTCTGCATCGTGGGTCTTACTCATGCCGTCCTCTTTCTGCCTGCGCCGGTTCGTGCCGGGCACAAATTATGGGCAGGCTTATACGCTCCTTGCCACGTAAGTGAAAGCGCAAGCGCTTTGAACCCCCGAATTGTCCGGGGCAAGAAATTTACCGTTTGATAAAAAAAAGACCCTGTGCCAGCCTGACCGTGCAGGGATCATTGCAGCGAGGACAGCCACGATGACCGAGAAGCGCTTTGCCGCGGGTGTGCAGCCCGGGCGCCTTTCAAGCGAAGAGATTGCGCGGAACTTCACCGACATGCACCCGCCGTTGGGCGCGCATGAAGCTGCCGTTGCCGCCGACCGATGCTACTTTTGCCACGACGCGCCCTGCATCACAGCCTGCCCTACGTCGATTGATATTCCGTTGTTCATCCGTCAGATCCAGGGCGGCAAACCGGGGGATGCGGGCAAGACGATCTTCGACCAGAACATCCTGGGCGGCATGTGCGCCCGCGTCTGCCCTACCGAGACGCTCTGCGAGGAAGCCTGCGTGCGCAACGCGGCAGAGAGCGAGCCGGTCGAGATCGGGCGGCTGCAACGTTACGCGACCGACACGGTGATGGCGCGCAACACGCATCCCTTCACACGTGCCGAGGCCACCGGAAAGCGGGTGGCCGTGGTTGGGGCCGGGCCGGCGGGGCTGGCCTGCGCGCACAGGCTGGCCATGCACGGGCATGACGTGACCCTCTACGATGCCCGCAAGAAGCCCGGCGGGCTCAACGAATACGGGATCGCTGCCTACAAGACAGTCGACGGCTTTGCCGCCCGCGAGGTCGACTGGCTGCTCGGTATCGGGGGGATCAGGCTGGAAACCGGGGTGAAGCTCGGCGAGGCCTTCACCATCCGTGAATTGCAGGAGGATTTCGACGCCGTCTTCATCGGTATCGGCCTTGGCGGCGTGAACCGCTCTGGCTTGCCGGGCGAGGCGCTGGAAAATGCCGAGGATGCTGTGGATTTCATTTCCCGCCTGCGGCAGGCCGATGAACCCGAGGCCCTGCCCGTGGGCCGCAGGGTCGTGGTGGTGGGAGGCGGCATGACCGCCGTGGATGCGGCGGTACAGGCAAAGCTGCTGGGAGCCGAGAGCGTTGCGATGGTGTACCGGCGCGGGCGCGAGGCGATGGGGGCGAGCCCCTATGAGCAGGAGCACGCGGCCAAGGCCGGTGTGACGATCGTTGCCAATGCCACGCCCGCGGCCCTTGGCGGCGACAGCAAGGTGAAGAGCATCACCTTCGAGCGCACCGAAACCGGGGCGGATGGCCGGCTTGTCTCGACCGGCGAGGAGATGGTTCTGGAGGCCGACCAGGTGCTTCTGGCCATCGGCCAGCGGCTCGATATCGCCTCGCCGCGCATCGAGATCGAGAACGGCAAGATCAAGGTGACGGGGCCGGGCCGGACAAACCTCGATCGCGTCTGGGCCGGGGGGGATTGCACCCCTGGCGAGGACCTGACCGTGGTGGCCGTTGCCGAGGGGCGCGATGCCGCCGAGGACATGCACAAGATGCTGATGGAGGGATGACCGATGGCTGATCTCACGACAGATTTTCTGGGCATCAAGAGCCCCAACCCGTTCTGGCTGGCCTCCGCGCCGCCGACCGACAAGGAATACAACGTCCGCCGTGCCTTCGAGGCCGGGTGGGGCGGCGTGGTCTGGAAGACCCTGGGCGAGGAGGGGCCGCCGGTGGTCAACGTCAATGGCCCGCGATACGGCGCGATCTGGGGCGCGGACCGGCGTTTGCTGGGGCTCAACAACATCGAGCTCATCACCGACCGCGACCTCTACACGAACCTCGAGGAAATCGCCCGCGTGAAGCGCGACTACCCCGACCGCGCCCTGATCGTGAGCATCATGGTCCCCTGCGAGGAGGAAAGCTGGAAGGCGATCCTGCCGCTGGTCGAAGAGACCGGCGCGGACGGGATCGAGCTGAACTTCGGCTGCCCCCACGGGATGAGCGAGCGGGGCATGGGCTCGGCGGTGGGGCAGGTGCCGGAGTACATCCAGATGGTCACCGAGTGGTGCAAGAAGTATTACTCCAAACCCGTCATCGTGAAGCTGACTCCCAACATCACCGATATCCGCAAGCCGGCGACGGCCGCGGCCAGGGGGGGGGCGGATGCGGTGAGTCTGATCAACACGATCAACTCCATCACCTCGGTCGATCTCGACCTGATGGCCCCGCAGCCCACCATCGACGGCAAGGGCTCTCACGGTGGCTATTGCGGCCCGGCGGTGAAGCCGATCGCCCTCTCCATGGTTTCCGAGATTGCCCGCAACGCCGAAACCCGCGGCTTGCCGATTTCGGGCATCGGCGGGGTCACCACCTGGCGTGACGCGGCGGAGTTCATGGCGCTGGGCTGCGGCAATGTGCAGGTCTGCACGGCGGCCATGACCTATGGGTTCAAGGTGGTTCAGGAGATGTGCTCGGGCCTGTCCAGCTGGATGGACGAGAAGGGCTTCACCTCCACCGCCGATTTTGTCGGCATGGCCGTGCCCAACGTGACCGACTGGCAGTATCTCAACCTGAACTACGTCACGAAAGCGCGGATCAGCCAAGAGGACTGCATCAAATGCGGCCGCTGTTACGCGGCCTGCGAGGATACCTCCCACCAGGCGATATCCATGAGTGCCGACCGGACCTTCGAGGTGATCGACGCGGAGTGCGTGGCCTGCAACCTTTGCGTCAACGTCTGCCCGGTGGAGAACTGCATCACCATGGAGAAGCTGCCGCTCGGGGCGACAGACCCGCGCACGGGCCGCAAGGTGGGTGAGTATGCCAACTGGACGACCCACCCCAACAATCCCGGCGCCGTCAAGGCCGCCGAATAGGGCTCAGGGGAGCAGGGTCCTCCTGAACATCTCCTCCACGTGGCGGGTGGCCTCCGGAAAGGGGTCGCTCGCTTCACCTTCAGGCAGGACCGCGCGCACCTGCACGTCGAAATCGGCGTAGTGCTGGGTGAGGGCCCAAATCGAGAAGATCAGGTGGTAGGGGTGGATCGGCGCGATGCGCCCCTCGGTCGACCATCCGCGGATCACCGCGGCCTTCTCGTCGACCAGCGGCTTGAGGTGGAGCTTGAGAACGCCTTCGAGATTGGGCGCACCTTGCAGCACCTCGTTGGCGAAGAGCCTGCTCTCGCGCGGCATCGCGCGGCTCATCTCGAGCTTGCGATGGACGTAGGTCATCAGCTCTGTCACCGGGTCGCCCTCGGGGTCGATGGCACGCAAGGGGGCAAGCCAGGTGTCGAGCAGGCCACTCAGGAGGGCACGGTGGATCGAGGTCTTGGAGGGAAAGTAGTAGAGCAGATTCGGCTTGGAGAGGCCGGCCGCCGTGGCGATCTGATCGACGGTCGAGCCACGGAAGCCGTTTGCCGAAAAGACCTCCAGCGCCGCATCGAGAATGGCCGCCGTGTTCTTCTGCTGAATGCGCGTTCGCGGTTTCCGGCCGTTTGCACTCACGCTGACACCCTCGCTCCGATACCCGTTCGCAATGCGCCCAAAATCGAGCCGTTCTGCCCGGCGCGCGCTCAAAATTCGCAGGGGTGTTGGAGACGCATCCGCGCATTTCCTTGACCCGTTGCCCAAGAGTGGTAGCGTTCTTCTGACCATTTGGTCAAACAACAAGGTGCCGCGTTCAAGCCGCACCCCGACAGGGAGGGCCCCAGGCCCTCGACGGAAGACCCGAGGAGAGCCCATGGCCGCCCCAGGAGAGAACCTCAGAATCAACGGTGACAGGCTGTGGGACAGCCTCATGGAAATGGCCAGGATCGGCCCCGGCGTGGCGGGCGGCAACAACCGCCAGACCCTGACCGACGAGGACGCCGAAGGGCGCGCGCTGTTTCAGCAGTGGTGCGAGGCCGCGGGCATGACCATGGGCGTTGACGAGATCGGCAACATGTTTGCGCGCCGCGAGGGCACCGACCCCGATGCGCTGCCCGTCTATGTGGGCTCTCACCTCGATACCCAGCCCACGGGCGGCAAGTATGACGGTGTGCTGGGCGTGCTCGGCGGGCTCGAGGTGATCCGCTCGCTGAACGACATGGATATCAAGACGAAGCATCCGATCGTGGTGGTGAACTGGACCAATGAGGAGGGCACCCGATTTGCGCCGGCCATGCTGGCCTCTGGCGTCTTTGCCGGCAAGCACAGTCTCGACTGGGCGCTGGACCGGGTGGATGCCAAGGGCAAGCGCTTTGGCGACGAGCTGGAGCGGATCGGCTGGAAGGGCGAGGAGAAGGTGGGCGCGCGCAAGATGCACGCGCTCTTCGAGCTGCATATCGAGCAGGGGCCGATCCTGGAGGCCGAGGGCAAGGACATTGGCGTGGTCACCCACGGGCAGGGGCTGCGCTGGATCGAATGCACGGTGACCGGCAAGGAAAGCCACACCGGCTCCACGCCCATGCACATGCGCAAGAACGCGGGCCGCGGGCTGGCGCTCGTGACCGAGCTTGTGCATGAAATCGCCATGAAAAATCAGCCCAACGCGGTGGGCGCGATCGGTCATGTCGACGTGTATCCGAACTCGCGTAACATCATCCCCGGCAAGGTGGTGTTTACCGTCGACATGCGCACCCATCTGCTCGACAAGCTGAACGCGATGGTCGACGAATTGATGGAGAGAGCGCCGAAGCTCTGCGAGGAGATCGGCGTGGCGTTCTCTGCCGAGATCGTCGGCCAGTTCGATCCGCCGGCCTTCGACGAGGGCTGCGTGAAAGCCATTCGCGACGCGGCGGATCGGCTGGGCTACAGCCACATGGATATCGTCTCGGGTGCCGGGCATGATGCCTGCTGGATCAATGACCTGTATCCCACGGCCATGGTCATGTGTCCCTGCGTGGATGGGCTCAGCCACAACGAGGCCGAGGAGATCAGCAAGGAATGGGCGACCGCCGGGGCGGATGTGCTGTTTCATGCCGTGGTCGAGACGGCGGGGATCGTGGAATGAGGACGGCGCTGGCGTTCCTGCTTGTGCTGGCGGCCTGCCAGACCACCTCGGGCGGCCTGCCTGCGGGCTATTTTCCGGCCGGGCAGCCAATACCTGAAGAGGTCATGGCCGCCGTTCCGGCGGATGTGCGGCTCGACCAGATCGTGGTGCGGGACGGGTGCTACTACATTTTCCAAGAGGGCGCGATCTACCCGGTCACGACGCAATCCATGCGGGATGCGGGCTTTGACGGGCAGCCCTATTGCATCGGCTAGGGGGAGACGATGGCGAGCACGGCGGCACTGACGGCTCTGGGTATCTTCATCATCGGCGGCGGCGAGCAGGCCTATTGGGACTGGCAGCTCACCCACCCCTATGACCTTGATATCAATGTAAAGGTCCTGGCGCTCGACAAGGATGACCACGACCGGGACACCATCATGGGCCTGCGCGCCCGGGGGGTGAAACCGGTGTGCTACGTGTCGATCGGAAGCTGGGAGGAATACCGCGACGATATCGGCCGCTTCCCCGAGGAGGCGCTGGGCAAGCCGCTCGGGGAGTGGCCGGACGAGCGCTACGTGGACATTCGCAACGCCGAGGTCGGCCGGATCATGAAGGACCGGATCGCGGATTGCGCGGCCCGAGGGTTCATGGCGGTCGAGATGGACAACATGGATGTCTACGACAACGACTCGGGCTTCGACCTCAGCCGCGACGATGCGCTGGGCTACATCCGCGATCTGGCCGGGTTTGCTCGCGCGCAAGGGCTTGAAGTGGCGCAGAAAAACGTGCCGGAGCTGGTGCCGGAACTGGTGGGGGAGATGGATTTCGTCATGGTCGAGGAGTGCTACGTCTACAATTTCTGCGACGCGCTGAAGCCCTATGTCGATGCGGGCAAGGACGTGCTGGCGATCGAATACGATGACGCGGGGCTCGACTGGGAGGCCATCTGCGAAGACAGCAAATCTCGCGGGATCAAGCTGCTCCTGAAGAGTCACGAAATTACGGCAGGTGGCAAGTCCTGCAACTGAAACAGGGAGTTACGACATGAGCACGGTGATCAAGGGGGGCACGGTGGTGACCGCCGACCTGAGCTACGAGGCCGACGTGCTGGTGGAAGGCGGGCAGATCGTGGAGATCGGCAAGGGCCTGAAGGGCGACGAGGTGCTAGACGCCACGGGCTGCTACGTGATGCCGGGCGGGATCGACCCGCACACCCACCTCGAGATGCCCTTCATGGGCACCTATTCGAGCGACGATTTCGAGAGCGGCACCCGGGCGGCGCTGGCCGGCGGCACCACGATGGTGGTGGATTTCGCCCTGCCCAACCCGGGAGAAAGCCTGCTCGACGCGCTGAAGCGATGGGACAACAAGAGCACCCGCGCGACCTGCGATTACTCCTTCCATATGGCCGTCACCTGGTGGGGCGAGCAGGTCTTCAGGGAGATGGAGACGGTCGTGAAAGACCGTGGAATCAACACCTTCAAGCACTTCATGGCCTACAAGGGCGCGCTGATGGTGAACGATGACGAGATGTACTCGTCCTTCCAGCGGCTCGCCGAGCTGGGCGCCACGGCGATGGTGCATGCCGAAAATGGCGACGTGGTTGCCGAGCTGACGGCCAAGCTGCTGGCCGAAGGCAACACCGGGCCCGAGGCGCATGCCTATTCGCGCCCTTCCCAGGTGGAGGGCGAGGCGACCAACCGGGCGATCATGATCGCCGACATGGCGGGCGTGCCGCTCTACGTGGTGCATACCTCCTGCGAAGAGGCGCATGAGGCGATCCGGCGGGCCAAGCAGAATGGCAAGCGGGTCTGGGGTGAGCCGCTGATCCAGCATCTGACACTGGATGAGAGCGAATATTTCAACGCCGACTGGGACCATGCCGCGCGGCGGGTGATGTCGCCGCCGTTCCGCAACAAGAAGCACCAGGACAGCCTCTGGGCCGGGTTGCAAAGCGGCTCGCTCTCCGTGGTGGCGACGGACCATTGCGCCTTTACCACCGAGCAGAAGCGCTATGGCGTGGGCGATTTCTCCAAGATCCCCAACGGCACCGGCGGGCTCGAAGACCGGATGCCGATGCTCTGGACCCACGGGGTGGCGACCGGGCGGCTCACGCCCAACGAGTTCGTAGCGGTGACCTCGACCAACATCGCCAAGATCCTGAACTGCTACCCGAAGAAGGGCGCGATTCTGGTGGGGGCGGATGCCGATATCGTGGTCTGGGACCCGAAGAAGGAAAAGACGATCTCTGCCAGCTCTCAGCAATCCTCCATTGATTACAACGTGTTCGAGGGCCACCACGTGAAGGGCTTGCCCAGGTTCACCCTGACGCGCGGCCATGTGGCGGTGCATGACGGCGAGATCCGCACGCAGGAAGGCCACGGCGCATTTGTAGCACGAGAGCCTAACGCAACCGTTAACAGGGCGCTTTCAACCTGGAAGGAGCTGACCGCGCCGCGCCCCGTGGAGCGCAGCGGCATTCCGGCGACGGGGGTTTGATGGGAGCGGAAGGTGCGGAAAAGGCGAAAGAAATCGGAATGAAGGAAACCGTCATCCGGGCCGAGGATCTGGACCTCACGTTCCAGACGAAGGACGGGCCGGTGCATGCGCTCAAGGGGGTCTCGCTTGAGATCGGGAAGGGCGAGTTTGTCAGTTTCATCGGGCCTTCCGGCTGCGGGAAGACCACCTTTCTGCGCTGCGTCGCCGCCCTGGAGCAGCCCACCGGCGGGCGCCTGAGCGTGAACGGGATGACGCCGGAGGAGGCCCGGAAATCAAGGGCTTACGGATACGTCTTTCAGGCCGCGGGGCTCTATCCCTGGCGGACCATCGCGGGCAACATCAAGCTGCCGCTGGAGATCATGGGGTTCTCCCGCGCGGAGCAGGACGAGCGGGTGCGGAAAGTGCTGCAACTCGTCGATCTCGAAGGATTTGGCGGCAAATACCCCTGGCAGCTCTCGGGGGGCATGCAACAGCGCGCCTCGATTGCCAGGGCGCTCGCCTTCGATGCCGAAATTCTCCTTATGGATGAACCCTTTGGCGCCCTCGACGAGATCGTGCGCGACCATCTGAACGAGCAGCTGCTGGCGCTCTGGGCGCGGACCGGCAAGACCATTGGCTTCGTTACCCATTCGATACCCGAAGCGGTCTATCTATCAACCAAGATTGTCGTCATGTCCCCGCGTCCGGGGCGGATTTCGGACGTGATCGAGAGCCCGCTTCCGGCGGAAAGACCCTTGGAAATCAGGGACTCGCCCGAGTTCATTGAAGTGGCGCAGAGGGTGCGCGAGGGGCTCAGGGCGGGGCATTCCTATGACGATTAACCGACAAATCGGCAACATGCACAACCCATGCACAACCCATGCACAACCCATACGCATGCACACAGCGCATGGCTTGGTAAATTAATGCGCCGCGCGGTTCCCATCGTCACCGTGCTCCTGCTGATCGCCGCGGTCTGGTACCTGGGTGCCTGGCGGATGAACGCGCCCTGGGCGCTCGCCCAGGCCGAGCGGGCCGGGCAGGAGATGACAGCCTCCGAGCTCTTTACCGCCACCATGAACCAGGACCGCCCGCGCCTGCCGGCCCCGCACCAGGTGGCCGAGGAGCTGTGGAAGACCACCGGCGAGATGGCGCTGCGCGGCCGGGCGCTCAACAAGCGGTCGCTAATCTATCATGCCGGGATCACCCTCGGGGCGACGCTCTCGGGCTTTGCCCTGGGGGTCACGCTGGGGATCCTGGGCGCGGTGGCGATCACCTACAGCCGGGTGGTCGAGATGAGCCTGATGCCCTGGGCCATCGTGAGCCAGACCATCCCCATCGTGGCGCTGGCACCGATGATCATCGTGCTCTCCAACGCCACCGGGATCGAGGGGCGGGGTGTGCCCAAGGCGATCATCTCGGCCTACCTGTGCTACTTTCCGGTGCTGGTGGGCATGGTGAAGGGGCTGAACTCGCCCAGCTCCAGCCAGCTCGACCTGCTGAAGACCTATAACGCCAGCAACACGGCCAGCTTCTTCAAGCTGCGGCTGCCGGCCTCGATGCCCTATCTCTTCACCTCGCTGAAGATCGCCATCGCCGCGGCGCTGGTGGGAACGATCGTGGGCGAGCTGCCCACGGGGGCGGTGAGCGGGCTGGGCGCGCGGATCCTGATCGGGGACCAGTTCGGCACGCCGCTGGCGATCTGGGCGGCGCTCTTTGCTGCCGCGATCCTCGCCGGCGCGCTGGTGACGCTGATCGGCGGCGTGCAGGGTGTGGTGCTGAAACGGATGGGGATGGGACGATGACGGTGGTCGCGGGGGCCCTGGCGTTCTGGCTCGCGGCCTGGGGGCTAAACGTGCTGCTGGCGCGCTCGCGCTGGCGGCGGGCGCGGGTGGTTCGGATCGCCGTGCCGGTGATTTTCGGCCTTGCGGTGCTGGTGCTCTGGCAGGGGCTGGTGCGGGGGCTGGGGGTGAACCCGGTGATCCTGCCTGCGCCGACCGATATTGCCGCGACCTTTGCCACCTCGACCGACACGCTGTGGCAAGACTTCGTGCAGACCGCGCTGAAGGGCGCGCTCTCGGGCTATCTCATCGGCTGCGGCGCGGCCTTCGTGACGGCACTGGCGATCGACCGAAGCGCTTTTCTGACCGCGGGGCTGCTGCCGATCGGCAACTTCGTGGCGGCCCTGCCGATCATCGGGGTCGCGCCGATCCTTGTCAGCTGGTTCGGGTTCGACTGGCAGTCGAAGGCGGCGGTGGTTGTGGCGATGGTGTTCTTTCCTGTGCTCGTGAACGTGGTGCAGGGGCTGCGCGAGGCGGATGCGATGCAGAAGGATCTGATGCGCACCTATGCGGCGAGCTCCTGGCAGACGCTCTTCAAGCTCCGGCTCCCGGCGGCGATGCCCTTTGTCTTCAACGGGTTGAAGATTGCCACGACGCTGGCGCTGATCGGGGCCATCGTGGCCGAGTACTTCGGCTCGCCGGTGCGCGGCATGGGCTTCAGGATTTCGACGGGCGTCGGGCGCCTGGCGATCGACCTGGTCTGGGCCGAGATCGCCGTGGCCGCCCTTGTGGGCACTGTGTTTTATGGCATCGTTGCCATGATCGAGAAACTCGTGACCTTCTGGCATCCGAGCCAGAGGGTGGGGTGAGTGGGAGGAAACCCGCGCCGGAGAGCGCATAATCTAGCCAACAAGGAGAGTGACGATGAAGAAGATGCTACTGGGCGCCGCCCTGGCGCTGACGGCAGGCGCCGCGCAGGCCGCCGACGAGGTGACGTTGCAGCTCAAGTGGGTGACGCAGGCGCAATTCGCGGGCTACTACGTGGCCGCCGACAAGGGCTTCTACGAGGAAGAGGGCCTTGACGTGACGATCAAGCCGGGCGGCCCCGACATTGCCCCCGAGCAGGTGATCGCCGGCGGCGGGGCCGATGTGATCGTGACCTGGATGGCCGCGGGCCTGGCCGCGCGGGAGCGGGGTGTGCCCCTGGTGAACATCGCGCAGCCCTTCAAGAAGGGTGCGATGCAGCTGACCTGCCTGAAGGAAAACGGGATCGAGAGCCCGGCGGACTTTCCGGGCCATACGCTCGGGGTCTGGTTCTTTGGCAACGAATACCCGTTCTATGCCTGGATGGCCAAGCTCGGCGTGCCGACCGATGGCGGCGAGAGTGGCGTGGAAGTGCTGAAGCAGGCCTTCAACGTGGATGCGTTGCTGCAAAAGCAGGCCGACTGCATCTCGGTGATGACCTACAACGAGTATGGCCAGGTGCTGGATGCCGGGATCACCGAGGACCAGCTGGTGACCTTCAACTACCTCGAAGAGGGCGTGGGCATGATGGAGGATGGTCTCTACGTGCTGGAGGAGAACCTCGCGGACGAGGCCTTCAAGGACAAGATGGTGCGCTTCGTGCGGGCCTCGATGAAGGGCTGGAAATACGCCGAGGAGAACCCGGAGGAGGCCGCGCAGATCGTGGTCGACAACGACGAGACCGGCGCGCAGACGCTGGAGCACCAGACCTACATGATGAGCGAGGTGGCCAAGCTGACCGCGGACACCAACGGTGCGCTCGATCCGGCCGACTACGAGCAGACGGTGGCGACGCTGCTCTCTGCCGTGAGCCCGGAGAACCCGGCGATCACCAAGGAGCCCGAAGGCATGGCCTGGACCCACGAGATCACCGACGCCGCGCTCCAGTAAGCGCGACAGTTGCAAAACCAGAGAAGGGGGCGCTTTCGGGCGCCCCCTTTTTTTTTTTTGGTGGGGTTTCGCGGGCCTGCGGTGGAGGGGTCAGGCCTGGTGGTCGAGCTGGCTCGGTCCGGTGGCGGGGGCGTTGACGGCGGGGAGGCCGGTGGCGAAGCCGGAGGGCGCGCGGGCGGTGGCGGGGCCTTCGGCGGGCGTGGCCTCGGTGGGGTCTGCGCGGGCTTCGGCGGCGCGGGCGGCCTCCTCGGCCTTTTCGGCCTGGGCGGCGTCGGCGCGGGCGCTCTGGGCCTGGCCCTCGGCCTCGGTTGCCTCGCGGGCCTTCTCCAGCGCCTCCTCCTGCAGCCGAAGGATCTCGGCCGTCATCGCGGTGGGGATGCGGGCATATTCCTTCAGCGGCGGAGGTGGGCGGCGCTCGCCATCGCGGCCCACGACCTCGTCGCGGGCGGTGTCGAGACCGGGCCTTGCCGTGGCCTCGGGTTTTTCGGGTGGCCGAATGTCTGTCGCCTGCGGTGCCACGGAATTCTGGCGGTGGCGTGCCGCCAGCACCTGCGCCGGAAGCGCGTAGGCCTGCGACGACTGCCCCTGCGTGTCGAGCCTCACCATGCTCATGTCATCAAGCTCCTGCGTAAACGGACCCCATGGCTGACACGATATCTTCACGAGAGTGGGCAAATCGTAAACGCGGCCCGGAAATCTGTGCAGATGGTTAACGCCCCGCTCAGGTGCGGATCACGAAGCCGCGGGCGATGTGGCGGCGCACGAAGACGATCATCAGCACGCCGGGGAGCAGGGAGAAGACGGTCATCGCCGTGACCAGGCCGATATCGGTGCGGAAGGAGAAGAGCGCGTTGAGCGCCATGGTGATCGGCTTGCCGCCGGTGACGGTGAGGATGCGGGCAAACACCACCTCGACCCAGGAGAAGATGAAACAGAAGAAGGCCGCCACCCCGATGCCCGGCGCGATGGCGGGGATGAGCTTTGTGACGAAGAAGCCGGGCAGCGACTGGCCGTCGAGAAAGGCGGTTTCGTCGAATTCGCGGGGAACGGCGGAGATGAAGCTCTCGAGGATCCAGATCGCCACCGGCAGGTTGAAGACGCAGTGCACCAGGGCGATGCCGACGGGCGAGTTCACCAGCCCGAGTTGGGAGAACAGGATGAAGATCGGCAGTGAAAGAACGACGGGGGGCGTGACCCGGAAGGCCAGCATCAGGAACAGCAGGTGGCGGTCGCCGGTGAAGCGGTAGCGCGAGAAAGCATAGGCGGCAGGCAGCCCTGCGGCGAGGCAGAGCGCGACGTTGAGCGAGACGTAGAGGAACGAGTTGCCGATGGAGGCCACGAGCGCCGGCGAGGCGAAGATATGGGCGTAGTTGACCAGCGTCAGGCTGCCGACCTCCACGCCCTCGTGGGGCAGGGTGGCGGTGAAGGAGAGCACCACGGTTTGCACCAGCGGCAGGGCGATGAAGAGCAGCAGGGCCGCGAGGGCGAGGGCGCGGGTGGCGGCGGTCATGACGAGCGCCTGCGGGTGAATTGCACGAAGGCCCAGACCACGGTGATGACGATGAGGAAGTAGGTCATGGCCCGAGCCGCTGCCGAGCCGTAGCTGTAGGCGTTGATGTCTTCGCCGAGGTCGAGCGAGAGGAAGGTGGTGGCCCCCTGCGGCCCGCCCGCGTTGATGCGGAAGGCCTCGGTGTAGATCATGAAGCTGTCGACGAAGCGCAGCAGCAGCACGATGGCCAGCGCGCCCGAAATCCTGGGCAGCTCGATGTGCCGGAAGATGGCCATGCGCGACGCGCCGTCGATCTCGGCGGCCTGGTAGTAGGGGCGGGGGATGGCGGAAAGCCCGGCGTAGGAGAGGATCACCACGAGCCCGAGCCAGTGCCAGGTGTCCATCGCCACGATCAGCGCCCAGGTGTGGAGCGCGGTAAACCTGTAATCGAACCCGGCGGCAATGAGCGACGGCCCGAGCAGCCCCTGCGGCCCGACGAGGGTGAGCCACATGGAGGGGATCATGTTCCACGGCACCACCAACGGCAGGGCCAGCGCCATGAGGTAGAGCGTGGGGTGCCGGGTCGCGCGCAGCAGCAGCGCCACGGCGATGCCGAGCGGCAACTGGATGGAGAGCACGATGGCGGAAAACAGCGTGGAGCGGGCGAGCGAGGCCCAGAAGCGCCGGGAGGTGACGATCTCGCCATACCACTCCAGCCCGACCCAGTAGCGGCTCTCGAGCGTGAAGATGTCGTGGAAGGAGTAGTTGAGCACCGTCAGCAGCGGCAGGACGGCGACGAGGCCCATGACCGCGACGGCGGGCAGGAGCAGCAGCCAGGCGCGGTTGCGGTGGGGGATCATGGGCGATCGTATGCCGTTAACATGTTTCCTACCTCAGGGCGTGGCGGTGGTGGTGTCAAGCCGCGCCTGCAGCGCAAATCTTTGCAAATTGTTCACCGATGCCCTAAATAGTTGAAAAATGAAAAGAAGAAGAGCGGTTGGTTTCTAGATGATGAGACGGTTCAGGCTGGCCTGGGATGGCTTCGTGCGCCCGATGCTGCAGCGCCCCCCGCGCCTGCAGGTGGCGGCGCTGTGCTATCGCAAGCGCAAGGACGGCAAGGAAGTGCTCCTGGTCACCAGTCGGGGCACCGGGCGGTGGATTCTGCCCAAGGGCTGGCCGATCCGGGGCAAGGATGCCTCGGGCAGCGCGATGCAGGAGGCCTGGGAAGAGGCCGGCGTGCGGCGCGGGCAGACCGCGCCGGATGCGATTGGCTCCTATTTCTACCGGAAGACGGATGACGCGGGCCTCGGCCTGCCGGTCCAGACGCTGGTGTTTCCTGTCGCGGTGGAAGAGATGGCCGACGACTTTCCGGAGGCGCGGGAGCGGGAGCGCCGCTGGGTGAGCCCGGGCGAGGCGGCCGACATGGTGCAGGAGCCGGAACTGCGGGACATTCTCCGCGAGCTGTGACCGGGCGTCGGGCCGGAATGATGCGGCCGGGTTGACTGCGGCGGCTTGACTCGGGCGCTCTGAAGGGTCACCGACCCCGGAACAGTTTCGGGAGGGATACCGTGGCAGAAACCGACTACGACGTCAGCCACATGGAGACGCTGGACCGCGACCTGGGCCGCATCTCGAACCTCGAGCTGGCGACGGCCTATGTCGCGCGGCCCTTCGTGGGCTATGGCGTGGCCCTGCTCTTCGTGGTCGCGGCGGGCCTGCTGGCCGCGCTCTTCTTCGGGCAGACCACCAGCAGCTTCATCGTGATCGTGGCCGCCGTCTTCGGGGCCTACATGGCGCTGAACATCGGCGCCAACGACGTGGCCAACAACATGGGGCCGGCGGTGGGTGCCAATGCGCTCACCATGGGCGGGGCCATCGCCATTGCCGCCGTGTTCGAAAGCGCGGGCGCGTTGATCGCGGGCGGCGACGTGGTGGGCACCATCGCCAAGGGGATCATCGCGCCCGAAAGCATGGGCTCGGCCTCGACCTTCGTCTGGGCGATGATGGCGGCGCTGCTGGCCTCGGCGTTCTGGGTCAACCTCGCCACATGGGTCGGTGCGCCGGTTTCCACCACCCATTCGGTGGTGGGCGGCGTGATGGGCGCGGGCATCGCCGCCGCGGGCTTTGCCGCGGTGAGCTGGGGCACGATGGGGGCGATTGCCGCGAGCTGGGTGATCTCGCCGGTGCTGGGCGGGGTCATCGCCGCCGGGTTCCTGTGGTTCATCAAGTCGAACATCGTCTATGTCGACGACAAGATCGCCGCCGCCCGGCGCTGGGTGCCGGTGCTGGTGGGCATCATGGCGGGGGCCTTTGCCAGCTACATCGCGCTCAAGGGCATCAAGCAGCTCATCAAGATCGACCTCCTCGCCTCGCTGGCGATCGGCGCGGTGCTGGGCGTGGCGGTCTGGCTGGCGATGATCCCGGTGATCCGGCGGCAATCGGAAGGGCTGGAAAACCGCAACCGCTCGCTGAAGGTGCTGTTCGGTATTCCGCTCATCGTTTCCGCCGCGCTGCTCAGCTTTGCCCATGGCGCGAACGACGTGGCCAACGCGGTCGGCCCTCTGGCGGCCATCGTGCAGGCGCTGGGCACCGGCGATTTTACCCATGCGGTGGCCATTCCCTACTGGGTCATGGTGATCGGCGCCGTGGGCATCTCGGTGGGGCTGTTCCTCTTCGGCCCCAAGCTCATCCGGATGGTGGGCAGCCAGATCACCAAGCTCAACCCGATGCGGGCCTATTGCGTGGCGCTCTCGGCCGCCATCACCGTGATCCTGGCGAGCTGGCTCGGCTTGCCGGTGAGCTCCACCCATATCGCGGTGGGCGGGGTCTTCGGTGTGGGGTTCTTCCGCGAGTGGGACTACGAGCGGCGCCTGCGGAAGGCGCGGGGCGCGCTGCCGGCGCGGCCGGAGCATGCGGCGGAGGAGCGGCGGCGGCGCAAGCTGGTGCGGCGGAGCCATTTCATGACCATCGTGGCGGCATGGATCATCACCGTGCCGGCGGCCGCCGTGCTCTCGGCGTTGCTGTTCATCGGCATCGTCACGATGGCGGGTTAGGAGGACGGAATGACACTGAAGGTCTATCTTTCGGGAGAGATCCACACCGATTGGCGCGAGGAGATCATAGCGGGCTGTGCGGGGCTCGACATGGCCTTCTCGGCGCCGGTGACCGACCATGCGGCCAGCGACGATTGCGGCGTGGCGATCCTCGGGCCGGAGGACAGCAAATTCTGGCACGACCACAAGGGCGCCAAGCTCAACGCCATCCGCACCCGGCGGAGCATCGAGCAGGCCGATGTGGTGGTGGTGCGCTTCGGCGAGAAATACAAGCAGTGGAACGCGGCTTTCGATGCCGGGATGGCCGCCGCGCTGGGCAAGTCGCTGATCGTGCTGCACGGGGCCGAGCACCAGCACGCGCTGAAGGAAGTGGATGCTGCGGCGCTGGCGGTGGCGGAGCGGCCGGAGCAGGTGGCGCAGATGTTGCGCTATGTGCTGGAAGGCCGGCTGCCGGGATAGGGGGCTTCACTGCAGCTTCAGACCGGCGGAGTGGAGCTTTTTTCGACGGAACGGGAGGGCTGCTTCGTTTTATCGGCATTGCACTCGTTGTTACCGGAGATGACATGAAAGCCATTCTTTCGACCGCCGCCCTCGTCCTGAGTGCGGGCCTCGCACATGCGGAGACCGTGGAGGTCTACGCCACCGACAAGCTCGATAACACCCAGAACGGGTATTGTATCGACATCTCCGGCGGGCAAGGCGCCCAGGCGAACCCGGATGACGGGCTTCAGGGCCACACTTGCTACAGCCCGAGCGGTGAGATCTTCGTGGATCAGGGCTTCGATTCGGAGCGCTTTGCCGAGGGGGTCTTTTACATGCCGGAGTTCGATGTGTGCATGCAGGCTGCTGCGCTGGAAGCCGGGGCGGCGCTTGAGTTGGTGAGCTGCGAGGAAAGCGCGGCCCAGAGCTTTGAATTTGCCGGGGAAGGCACCATCACCCCGGCCTCCGCCCCCGACCTGTGCCTTACACTGGGAGAGAGCACCCGCCACGGGCGCAGCGATACCAACCAGATCAAGGGGCTGACGCTCGAGGCCTGCGCCGCTGAAGCGGCCGCATATCAGACGTGGGCCTATCGCACGGCCGAGTGAGGCTTCACTTCCGCGGTGGAAGAGCAGAAGACACAAAAAAGGCCGGGCGCTCTGCCCGGCCTTTGACCTTTGGGGGTGGTGGGCAGATTGCCCACCCTATCTGTTGGCGCGGTTCTCGATCAGCTCGTCCACCACCGAAGGATCGGCCAGGGTGGAGGTGTCGCCGAGCGCGCCGTAGTCGTTTTCGGCGATCTTGCGCAGGATGCGGCGCATGATCTTGCCCGACCGGGTTTTTGGCAGGCCGGGGGCCCATTGGATCAGGTCGGGCGAGGCGATCGGGCCGATCTCGGTGCGGACCCAGGTGCGGAGTTCCTTTTTCAGGTCCTCCGACGGCTCCACCCCGTTCATCAGGGTGACGTAGCAGTAGATGCCCTGGCCCTTGATGCTGTGCGGGTAGCCCACCACGGCGGCCTCGGCGACCTTGGCGTGGGCCACCAGCGCGCTTTCGACCTCGGCGGTGCCCATGCGGTGGCCGGAGACGTTGATCACGTCATCCACCCGGCCGGTGATCCAGTAGTCGCCATCGGCATCGCGGCGGCAGCCGTCGCCGGAGAAGTAATAGCCCTTGTAGTCGGAAAAGTAGGTTTTCTCGAAGCGCTCGTGGTCGCCCCAGACGGTGCGCATCTGGCCGGGCCAGCTGTCCTTGATCGCGAGCACCCCCTCGGTGGCGGTCTCGTCGATCTCCTTGCCGGTGGTGGGCTCGAGCACCACGGGCTGGACGCCGAAGAACGGCTTCATCGCGGCGCCGGGCTTGGTGGCATGGGCGCCGGGCAGGGGGGTCATCATGTGGCCGCCGGTCTCGGTTTGCCACCAGGTGTCGATGATCGGGACGCGCCCGCCACCGACGACATCGTTGTACCAGTTCCAGGCCTCGGGGTTGATCGGCTCGCCGACGGTGCCCAGCAGCTTGAGCGAGGAGAGATCGCATTTGGTGACGAACTCGTCGCCCTGGCCCATCAGCGCGCGGATGGCGGTGGGGGCGGTGTAGAACTGGGCGACCTTGTGCTTTTCGACCACCTGCCAGAAGCGCGAGGCATTGGGATAGGTGGGCACCCCCTCGAACATCAGCGTGGTCGCGCCGTTGGCCAGAGGTCCGTAGACGATGTAGGTGTGGCCGGTGACCCAGCCGACATCGGCGGTGCACCAGTAAACGTCGCCCTCGTGGTAGTCGAAGCTGACCTCGTGGGTGAGGGAGGCGAAGGTGAGGTAGCCGCCGGTGGTGTGCACCACGCCCTTGGGTTTGCCGGTGCTGCCCGAGGTGTAGAGGATGAAGAGCGGATCCTCCGCGTTCATCGGGCGGGGCGGACAATCGGGGGCGGCGGTTTCCATCAGCGCCTTCACATCCACGTCGCGATCCTGGATCCAGGTGGTCTGGTCGCCGGTGTGCTTGACGACCAGGCAGCGGACCTTGTCGGAGCAGTGCAGCAGGGCGGCGTCGGTGTTGGATTTGAGCGCGGTCACGCGGCCGCCGCGGGGGGCGGTGTCGGCGGTGATGACCAGCTTGGCGCCGCTGTCGTTGATCCGGTTGGCCAGCGCGTCGGGCGAGAAGCCGGCGAAGACGATGGAGTGGACCGCGCCGATGCGGGCGCAGGCCAGCATGGCATAGGCGGCCTCGGGGATCATCGGCAGGTAGATCACCACCCGGTCGCCGCGCATGACGCCCTGGCTCAGCAGCACGTTGGCCATGCGGCAGGTGTTTTCGTGCAGCTCGCGGTAGGTGATGTGCCGGGCCGGGGTCTCGGGGTCGTCGGGCTCGAAGATGATCGCGGTCTGGTCGGCGCGCTTTTCGAGGTGGCGGTCGATGCAGTTGGCGGCGACGTTCAGCACGCCGTCCTCGTACCACTTGATTGACACGTCATCGGACTTGAAGGAGGTGTTCTTGATCCTGGTGGGGAAGGTGATCCAGTCGAGGCGCCTGGCCTGCTCCTTCCAGAAGCCCTCGGGGTCGTTCACCGAGGCGGCATACATCTCGTCGTACTTGGCGGCATCGACATGGGCCTTGGCGGCGAAGTCGGCGCTGGGCGGGTAGGATTTGGGTTCGGTCATGCTGTCCTCCTGACGGCTGCGGCGGCTGGGTGCGCTCTGCTGGCCGGTCTTCCTCTGTCGCAAGTGGTAGGGGTGGCCCCGGACAAGGGCCAGCCCCCGAAAGGTATTATTCAGATGGCGAGATACTCGGCGCGCAGGCTTTCGTTCTCGAGCACTTCGGCGGCGGTGCCGTCGAAGACGATCTTGCCGGTGTCGAGGATCACCGCGCGGTCGGAGAGCTCGAGCGCGCGCACGGCGTTCTGCTCCACGATGATCGTGGTGATGCCCTGTTCCTTGATGACGCGGAGGGTCTTTTCGATCTCGTCCACGATCACAGGGGCGAGGCCCTCGTAGGGCTCGTCGAGCAGGAGCACCTTGATGTCGCGCGCCAGTGCCCGGGCGATGGCCAGCATCTGCTGCTCGCCGCCCGAGAGGGTGACGCCCTCCTGAAGGCGGCGCTCGCCGAGACGGGGGAAGAGCTCGTAGATGCGGCTCAGGGACCAGCCGATCGGCGGGGCGATCTGGGCCAGCTTGATGTTCTCTTCCACGGTCAGGCCGGGGATGATGCGGCGGTCCTCGGGCACCAGGCCGATGCCGAGCTTGCTGGCCTCATGCGCCCGCATCAGGTGCAGGGGCTGGTGGTCGAGCCAGATTTCGCCGTGGGTCACCTGCGGGTCGTCGAGCCGGGCGATGGCCCGCAGGGTCGAGGTCTTGCCGGCACCGTTGCGGCCCAGCAGCGCGAGGATCTCGCCCTCGTGCACGTTGAAGCTGACGCCCTGCACGATGTAGCTCTCGCCGTAGTAGGCCTCGAGGTCCCAGACCGAGAAGTAGGCCGGAGCGGTGGCCGCGACGTTGGCGTTCTTGGAAAAGTCGGGTTTGACGTTCATCTGATATCTCCTGCGGCCTCAGCCGTGGCCTCCGAGGTAGGCTTCCTGCACCTTGGGATGGCCCTTGATGTTTTCGGGCGTGTCCTCGACCAGAGGCGTGCCCTGGGCCAGCACGGTGATCCGTTCGGCCAGCGAGAACACGACGTGCATGTCGTGCTCGATGATGGCGATGGTGATGTCGCGTTTCTGCTTGATCTCCTTCAGCAGGTCGATCGTGTTGTTGGTATCGGCGCGGGCCATGCCGGCGGTGGGTTCGTCGAGCAGGAGCATCTTGGGCTCCTGCGCGAGGCACATCGCCATTTCCAGCCGCCGCTTGTCGCCGCGCGAGAGCGAGGCGGAGTGGACATGGGCCTTGTCGGCCATGTTCACGTCTTCGAGCATCGCCATGGCCTGATCGCGGATGTCGCGCTGGCTCAGCACCGAGCCGATGCCGTTGAGCTTGAAGGTGCCGTCGCGCTTGGCGAAACAGGGGATCATGACGTTTTCGAACACCGTGAGATCGCCGAAGATCTCGGGGGTCTGGAACACCCGACTGATCCCCATCTGATTGATCTCGTGCGGCGAGCGGCCGAGCACCGACTGGCCGTCGAAGCTGACCGAGCCGCTGTCAGGGATCAGCTTGCCGACGAGGCAGTTGAGCAGGGTGGACTTGCCCGCCCCGTTGGGGCCGATGATGGCGTGCACCGTGTTCTCCTCGATGGAGAGGTTCACGTCCCCCAGGGCCTGCAACCCGCCGAAGCGCTTGTTGACGCCTTTGACTTCGAGAATACCCATCTGTCCGTCTCCTTATTCGCCGGGTTGCTGTTTGGCGGCTTCGGCCTCTGCGCCCGAAGCCTTGGTGCCGCGGCGCCGGAAGGTGCGGCCGATGCGCTGGCCGCCCTCGACGAGACCGCCGGGGAGGAAGATCACCACCAGCATGAAGAGGATGCCGAGGGTGAGGTGCCAGCCCTTGCCCACGAAGGGGTGGACGATGGTGACCATGAAGTCCTCAAGCCCGTCGGGCAGGAAGGCGAACCAGCCGTGCAGCACGGTGTCGTTGATCTTGGAGAGGATGTTCTCGAAGTACTTGATCATGCCTGCACCGAGGACCGGGCCGATCAGGGTGCCCGCGCCGCCGAGGATGGTCATGAGAACCACCTCGCCCGAGGCCGTCCACTGCATGCGCTCGGCGCCCGCCAGCGGGTCCATCGCTGCCATCAGGCCGCCCGCGAGGCCGGCATACATGCCGGAGATCACGAAGGCCGCGAGGGTGTAGGGCTTGGGGTTGAGGCCGGTGTAGTTCATCCGGGTCTGGTTGGACTTGATCGCGCGCAGCATCATGCCGAAGGGCGAGCGGAAGATCCGGATCGACAGGTAGAAGGCCGCCAGAAGCACCAGGGCGCAGACGTAGTAGCCCACCGAGAACGTGAAGTTCCACGGACCGACCGCGAGGTCGACGGCGGAGCGCATCTCCATCCCGAAGAGGTTGGTCACCGGGATCGAGCCGTCGGGCATGACCGACTGGCCGAGCACACGCGGATCGCTCAGGGTGATCTGCAGGCCGGTCTCGCCGTTGGTGATGGGGGTCAGCACCGAGTAGGCCAGCGCGAAGGACATCTGCGCGAAGGCCAGCGTGAGGATCGAGAAGTAGATCCCCGAGCGCCTGAGCGAGACGTAGCCGATGACCAGGGCGAAGAGGCCCGCGATGATGACCGACAGGACGATCGCCGGGAGGATGTTCATCGACAGCAGCTTGAACATCCAGACCGCCGAGTAGCTGCCCACGCCCAGGAAGGCCGCATGGCCGAAGGAGAGGTAGCCGGTGAGGCCGAAGAGGATGTTGAAGCCGATGGCGAAGATCCCGAAGATCGCGAAGCGCTGCATCAGGTCGGGGTAGCCCGCGTTGAACTGCGCCAGTCCGCTCCCGCTGGGGAAGGGGTTGAGGATGAAGGGGGCCAGCATCGTGAGGGCCAGCACCACCAGGAGGAGGTTGGTGTCTTTGCGGTTCAGTCCAAGCATTCTCTTAGTCCTCCATCACGCCTTTGCGCCCCATCAGGCCCCGCGGACGGGTGAGCAGGATGATGATCGCGACGAGGTAGATGATGATCTGGTTGATTCCGGGCAGGGTGGTCGTGGCCCAGGTGGTGGAGGCGAAGCTCTCCAGGATGCCGAGCAGGAAGCCCGCCAGCACGGCGCCGGGCAGCGAGCCCATGCCGCCGACGACGACCACGACGAAGCTGAGCACCAGGAAGTCCATGCCCATGTGGTAGTTCGGCGCGTTGATCGGCCCGTACATCACCCCCGCGAGGCCCGCCACGGAGGCCGCGAGGCCGAACATGAAGGTGAAGCGCTTGTCGATGTCGATGCCCAGCAGCCCCACCGTCTCGCGGTCGGCCATGCCGGCCCGCACCACCATGCCGAAGGTGGTGAACTGGAGGAAGGCGAAGACGCCCGCGATGATCGCCGCGGCGAAGCAGAAGTAGACGATCCGCCAGATCGGGTAGACCACGCCGGGCAGCACCTCGGCCACGCCCTTGAGGGCCTCGGGGGCGGGTGTCTGGATCGGGTTGGCGCCGTAGTAGAACTTGACGATCTCCTGAAGCACGATGGCGAGGCCGAAGGTCACCAGGATCTGGTCGGCATGGGGACGCTTGTAGAAGTGCTTGATGAGGCCGCGCTCCATCACGTAGCCGACCACCAGCATGACCGGGATCGCCAGCAGGATCGCCAGCGGCACCGACCAGTCCTGTATCGCCGCCCCGGTGCTCTCGCCGAACCAGTCCTGCAGGTAGGGCACCTTGACCTTGAGCGGATTGCCGAGAAAGTCGGTCTGGCTCTCGTCGATGACCTCGTGGGAGAGGTTCAGGAGGCGTTGAAGGGTCACGGCGCAGAAGGCGCCGATCATGAAGAGCGCCCCGTGGGCGAAGTTGACCACGCCGAGCGTGCCGAAGATGAGCGTCAGACCGAGGGCGATCAGCGCGTAGGCGCTGCCCTTGTCGAGCCCGTTCAGGATTTGAAGTAGGATTGCGTCCATCGGTCCCCACCTTGAGAGCGGCTTCAGTTTTGGTGCGGCCGTTCGCGCGGTGGCTCAGCCCCGCGCGTTCGGCCTCGACAGGTCCCTGTTGGGAATGTTTCTAGGTCTTGCCGGGGCCTCTGCCCGGACCCCGCGGTGCGGGGAACCGGGGGGCGGCGCGTGGCCGCCCTCCGGGTGCCTGACGGATCAGGCGCCGTTGTTGCACTGGCCGAGGTCGCCACCGGCGAACATCGGGTGATCGGGCTCGTACCAGACCTGGTCCACGGGCGTGACTTCGACCACCTCGAGCAGGTCGAACTCCGAGGTCGGGTTCTCCTTGCCCCTGGTGACCAGCACATCCTTGAAGCACTGGTGGTCGGCGGCGCGGTAGAGGGTCTGGCCATTGCCGAGACCGTCGAACACGAAGCCCTTGTTGCTGTCGGAGGACACACCCTCCAGCGAGGAGCCGTCACCCTCGAGCGCGGCCACCACGGCGCAGGGCTCGAAGGAGCCGGCACGCTCGACGGCATCGGCGTAGAGCAGGGTTTGCACGTAGCAGGTGTGCGCGGCCTGGCTCGGCGGGAAGCCGTACTTGGTGCCGAAGGACTTGACGAAGGCCTTGGTGCCCTCGTCCTGCAGCGACCACTGCCAGTTGCACGAGCCCAGGATGCCCTTGATGTTCTCGCCGGCGCCCTTGGCCATCAGCTCGGAGTAGAGCGGAACGACGATCTCGAACTGCTTGCCGTTGGCCATCTTGTCGCGCAGGCCGAACTGCACGGCGTTGGTGAGCGAGTTCACCATGTTGCCGCCGTAGTGGTTGAGCACGAGCACGTCGGCGCCCGAGTTCAGCACCGGGGCGATGTAGGACGAGAAGTCGGTTGCCGCCAGCGGCGTCAGCACGTTCTCGACGGTCTCCCAGCCCAAGGCCTCGGTGGAGGCCTGGATCGACTCCTGCTGGGTCCAGCCCCAGGTGTAGTCGGCGGTCAGGTGATAGGCGCGGCGCTCCTTGCCATACTCGTTGGCCAGCACCGGGGCCAGCGCGGCACCCGACATGTAGGCGTCGAAGAAGTGGCGGAAGCCGTTGGCCTTCTTGTCCTTGCCGGTGGTGTCGTTGGAGTGGGTCAGACCGGCCATGAAGATCACGCCGGCTTCCTGGCAGAGGCCCTGGACGGCCACGGCCACGCCGGAGGACGAGCCGCCGGAGATCATGATGGCGCCGTCCTTCTCGATCATCGACTTGGCGGAGGCGCGAGCGGCGTCGGACTTGGTCTGGGTGTCGCCGGTGACGAAGCCCACCTTCTTGCCCAGGATGCCGTTGCCCTTCAGGTTCTTGTTGGAGAAGGTGTTGATCATGCCACCGTCGCCTTCACCGTTCAGGTGCTCGACGGCCAGCTCGAAGGCGCGCAGCTCGTCGGCACCCTCGTCGGCGTAGGGGCCGGACTGGGGCACGTTGAAGCCGAGCGTCACGGTATCGCCGGTGGGCTCGTTGACGTAGGCGTTGGCACGGCTGGTGAAGATGGTGGGCAGGGCGAGGCCCGCACCGGCAACGGCGCCGGTTTTCAGCACGCCGCGGCGTGTGAACTTGGATGTCGACATGGATGTCCTCCCGTTTGGTTTTGCGGCGTGCCGGGCTCCTCCCTGGCCGCACCGCTACCCTTTTCAGGGCTGTGTCATTATTTCGTGATCGGCGCAAATCTGGCAACAAGCGCTTTCGGATAAAGGATTTTTCTGTAAATATATTGTCAGGCTGGTCAGGCAAGTTGTAAAGTTCTTGTCACGCAAGTGCAGAACCGCCTTGAAACTACGGGAGAAACGCCATGCCCAAGGGGGTGCTGACCGGCAGTCGGATCCGCGCGAGGCGGGCGGATATGGGCATCAAGCAGAGCGAACTGGCGGAGCGGGTCGGGATCTCGCCGTCCTACCTCAATCTGATCGAGCACAACCGGCGCAGAATCGGGGGCAAACTCCTTGTGGCCCTGGCCCGTGCGCTCGAGACCGAACCGGTAGCGCTATCGGAAGGCGCCGAGACCGCGCTGGTGGATGCGCTGCGGGAGGCGGCGGTGGATGCCTCGGGCGAGCGCGGCCGGAGCCGGCCGCGCGGGCGCGCCATGCCGCACCCCCGGATGTCCGAGGCGGAGCTGGAGCGCGTGGAGGAATTCGCCGGGCGGTTTCCGGGCTGGGCCGCGCTGCTGGCCGAGACCCGCGCCCGCGTGCTGGAGGCCGAGCGCAGCGTCGCGGCGCTGTCGGACCGGCTCAGCCATGACCCGCACCTGAGCGCCAGCCTGCACGAGATGCTCTCGTCTGTCACGGCGATCCGCTCGACGGCGGCGATCCTCGCCGATACGCCGGACCTCGACCGCGACTGGCTGAACCGGTTTCACCGCAACATCAACGACGACAGCGCCCGGCTGGCGGAGAGCGCCGAGGGGCTGGTGCGCTATCTCGACGATGGCGGTGGGGCCGATGCGGGCGCGGGCACACCGCAGGAGGAGGTTGAAGCCTGGCTCGGGGCGCGCGGCTTTCACATGGAGGCGCTGGAGGCGGGCGAGGCCGGGCGGCCGGAGGCCCTGCTCGACGAGGCGGTTGCCACGGGTGTGCTGCGCGGCGGGGCGGCGCGAAGCATGGCCGCGACCCAGCTCGCCCGCTACGCCGCGGATGCGAGGGCGATGCCGCTGGAGCCCTTCGCCGAAGCCGCCCATGAGGCGGGCTATGACCCCGGCGCATTGGCCGGGCGGTTCGGGGTGCCGGTGGAGGCGGTGCTGCGGCGGCTGGCCAGCTTGCCGCGCGAGGGCTTGCCGGGCGAGATCGGGCTGGTTACCTGCGACGCCTCGGGCACGCTGACCTTTCGCAAGCCGCTCTCGGGCTTTCCGATGCCGCGCTTCGGGGCCGCCTGCGCGCTCTGGCCGCTCTACACCGCGCTGACCCGCCCGACGCTGCCGGTGCGGGAGGTGGTGGAGATGGCGGGCCGGAGCCCGCGGCGCTTTACCGCCTTCGCCATCTGCCGCCCGGTGGGTGAGCCGGGATTTGGGGTGCCGCAGGTGCTTGAGGCGTCGATGCTGCTGCTCGACGAGGGGTTCGGGGCCGCGCGGGAGGCGGGGGAGGTGCTGGCGCTGGGGACGAGTTGCCGGATTTGCCCGCGCGAGGCCTGCCCGGCCCGGCGGGAGCCTTCGATCATCGGGCGGCAGGGGTAGTACAGGCGAAGGGGCCGCCCTCGCGGACGGCCCCCCCTTGCTGGCGGGAAGGTGCCCGCCAGGGTTTGAATGGCCTCAGCCGATCAGCGCGCCGTCGTCGCGGGTGACCTGGATGATCGCCGAGCGGGGCAGGCCGGAGCCGTCGGGCCAGGAGCCGCCGGGGTGCTGGATACCCACGAACATGGTGCGGCGATCCGCCGACCAGCAGAGACCGGTCACCTCGCAGCCTTTCGGGCCGGTGAGGAAGCGCGCGATCTCGCCGGTCATCGGGTCGCCCACCAGCATCTGGTTGTTGCCCATGCCGGCGAAGTCCTCCTCGTTGCTGTCGTCGCCGTCGGTCTGGATCCAGAGCAGGCCGTTGCTGTCGAACATCATGCCGTCGGGCGAATTGAACATGTTGCCCGCGGTGACGTTCTCCGACCCGCCGTAGGGGTTGTTCGGGTAGACATCGGGGTTGCCGGCCATGACGTAGAGATCCCAGTCGAAGGTGTTCGAGGCGTGATCGTCATCATGGGGCCGCCAGCGCACGATCTGGCCGTAGTTGTTGCTTTCGCGCGGGTTGGGCGCGTTGACCTCGCCGGCGGAGCCGCCGCGCTTGGAGTTGTTGGTCAGGCAGCAGTAGGCCTCGATGGCATGCGGGTTGACCGCGATCCACTCGGGGCGGTCCATGGTGGTGGCGCCGACGGTGGTTGCGCCGATCCGGGCGAAGATCAGCACCTCGGCCAGCGAGGCCATGCCGGTGCTTTCGGGCGTCAGCGGAAGCCACTCGCCGGTGCCGTCGTCGTTGAAGCTGGCGGCAAAGAGTGTGCCGTCATCCAGCAGGCCCTCGGTGGAGCCGCCGGGCGCATAGGTGCCGTTGGAGACGAACTTGTACATGAACTCGCCGCGCTCGTCGTCGCCCATGTAGACCACCACGCGGCCGTCGGGGGCCAGGGCGCAGGCGGCGTTCTCGTGCTTGAAGCGCCCAAGGCCGGTGTGCTTGACCGGGGTGCTGGAGGCATCTGTGGGGTCGATCTCGACGACCCAGCCCACGCGGTGCGGCTCATTGGGGTTTTTCGAGTAGTCGAAGCGGGCGTCGTGCTTGTGGTAGTCGTAGCCCCAGCCATCGGCGCCGATGCCGTAGCGGTCGTAGCCTTCGGGGCGGGGCGCGTCGGCATCGGTCGAGCCGAAGTAGCCGTTGAAGTTTTCCTCGCAGGTCAGGTAGGTGCCCCATGGCGTGCGGCCGGAGCCACAGTTGTTCATGGTGCCCAGGCTCGCGGTGCCGGTCGGGTCGGCCTCGGTCTTCATCAGGTCATGCCCGGCGGCGGGGCCGGCGATGGTCATCGGGGTGTTGTGGTGAATGCGGCGGTTGAAGGGGCTGTCCTTGACCACCTCGTAGCCGTCGGCGCCGGGGGCCACCTCCATCACCGTCACGCCCTGGAGCTGCTGGAGCTTCAGCACGTCATCGGCATTGGCCGGAACACCCTCCTGCGCGGCGGGCAGGTTGACGTCGTTGTTGGTGTACTCGGAGTTGACCGCGATGATCTCGTGGCCCTGGTAGGAGAACAGCTCCATGCCATCGGTGTTTTCCCCGAAGACCTTGTCGGACATCGCCGCCGGGCCGCCCTCGGCCACGTCGTAGCCATCGGCCTCGGAGAACAGCGGGTCACCCCAGCGGATCAGCACCTTGGCGGTGTAGCCCTCGGGCACGTGCACCTCGTGGTCGGTGGCGATGCCGATGGGCTTGAAGGGAAAGCGCGACTTGGCCATCGCGTGGCCCTCGGCCAGGGCGGTGCTGCCCTTGAGAAGGCCGGTGCCCATGACCGCGGCGCCGGAGCCGAAGGCCAGAACCGAGCCGAGAAAGTTGCGGCGCGACAGCGCGCGCTCGACCACGCGGTCGAACTCGGTTTCGGCGGGGCGCGGAAAATTGGCCTCGTCCCAATCGTCGAAGGAGAGGTTGTGCTTGGTGTCGGTCATGCTGGGGCTCCCTGGCTGAAATGCTTGGAAGCGCGGTTGCTCCGCGCGTCGGCCCTCCGCATAGGCGGGGGAGGACTCGGTTTTGTGACGCCAGTGTAACCGCTCGGTGACGCTGCTTGGGGTTGTTGAGTGAAAGGTCGGCGGACTCCCGCTCGAGGCGAGTTGGATAAGGATGCCACACTTGGTGCGGCGGCAGCGTGCCTTGGCGGTCACAGTGGTCGGCCAGATTCCGCCTACTGTCGAAATCATTTCATGATTTCAGAGATCTGGCGACATGGTCGCGCAAAACGAAGCAGTCCGCGACACAAGGAAAATCAATGACCCGCGCAGCTATCCTCGCTACCCTCCTGGCCACCGCCGCCCTTCCGACCGGGGCCGCCGCACAGAGTTTTTCGATCTCGTCGGAGGGACACTCCGAAGAGTTCTACCCGATGTTTTCAGACGTGATAGGGCAGTCATTCACGCTCGATCGCGCCGGTACGCTGAACCAGATCGAATTCGGGGTGTACTCTCAAGTCGCGCCTTTCACCGTGGAAACAGTTAATCAGCGGTTTCAAATGGTTGTGGTCGCCTACGATCCACAGTCCGGGCGGGCAGGAATGATGCCTTTGACCGAAGCATCCGGCATTCTGGAAATGGGCGAGCAAGGTGGCCGTGTAACGGCGTCGACCGAGGTCGAGCTTGAAGCAGGCACCTACGCCTTTGTCATTCTTCCCTCGATGATGGGAGCCCCGATGGAAGCTGGCGCGCCGACGCCCTACGTTTATTTGCCTTACGGACCGACCTACAGTGTCTTCCGCGATCCTGAGGGCAACGCCTATTCAGGTGGTGATCTGCTTAGTTTCTGCCTCGACTGCGAGACGCTCGATCTGGATCCCGAGGCCGAACCGCAAGGCCCTTCGGCGTACACCTTTTCGTATCTTGACCTCGATTTCGTACTGAGTTTCGGCTCGCTCGTGAACCCGCTTGAAACGCTGGCAGCCAGGATGGTGACGCCGATGCAGATCGTGACAGGCACCCAACGGCGGCTGATCACCACGCAGATCGACAACAGCATCGCGGCTCGCGCGCAGAGCCTGCCCTATACGCTTGGCACCAAGTCGGTGCCGACGGCGGCAGGCGATGAGCTCATCACTTCCACCAAGGGCGCGCCCGGCATGATGGGCAATGTCTATGGCTGGGTCGAGATGACCGGCTTTTACGCCAAGGACGACGACGCGGACCGCAGCTTTCGTGGTGGCGGGATCAAGGTCGGGGCCGATATAGCGCTGAGCGAGACCATGGTTGCCGGTATCGCGCTTGGAACCGACAGCATTGCCGCGGCGGAGGGCACGCTGAGCTTCGAGGGCGACATGCTCTTCGTGCAGCCTTACATCGGGTACAGGTCCGGCGCCTGGGCGGCGGAGGCCTCGCTGCTCTTCGGACGCGGGGACTTCGATCAATCCGACATCGGCGGGACCGGCGAAAGCGAGGCCCGCGTCCGGGCGGCCAGCTTTACCGGCAGCTACGACATGGCCTATGCGGGCGCGACGATCACGCCATCGCTCGGCGTGACGGTGGGCACCCAGACGGTCGAGGGCACGGGCGGCACGCTTGCTGGAGCGGGTGAGGTCGAGGTCGACTTCAGCCAGGTTTCCGTCGGCACACGTTACGCGAGGCCCTACGGGGACGGAACGGTTTATGCGGCAGTCTATGCCGACCACAGCGACAGTGATGCGTCGGTCGAGACCGTATCGGATCTGCTTGTCGACGAAGGCTGGACAGGCCGGGTCGAATTTGGCGGCAACTTTGCCACCAAGGCCGGCCACGGCGTTGACACGTCGGTGGAGTTCGGCGGGCTCGGTGGCGACCTGAAGCAGGTGTCGGGCGGGCTGAAGGTGAGCTTCCGCTTCTGAACCGGGCCGCAGGATGGAATATGGGGGCCGCCCTTCGGGGCGGCCGCTTTTTTTGCATCTTGCAGGCCGGGGCACCGGGCCTCGGGGCGGGCGGCCCTTTCGGAGCGCCTAGGCGAAGATCATTGACGACTCCGCTTGATTGCCGCAGGGACAACCTGCGAAGATGGCCCGGGAGGATGCTTTCATGATCTACCTACTGGAACGCGAGATCGGCTATGACGCCGCGCAGGTGGGGTTTCCGTCTGTTGCGGCCTGCCGTGCCATAGTTGCGGTCACGCCGACGGGGCTGTGCGGGTATCACCTGAACGGCAAGCTGAACGATGGCAAGAAGACCGCCTTCGTCAACTTTGTCCTGGCGCGCATGCCTGCCGGCGGGCTGCGCAACCTCTATGCGGCCTCGGAGAGCGCCCCATCGAACTTCGACCGCACCGAGCTGAGCTCCATTGCGTCCGACCTCGGTTATACCGGAACGATCTACTGGGCCACTCTGCCCGCGGCGGGCTCGAACTACGTCGAGTTCCTGAACGTGAACAATGCCACTTGCGGAATCACCGCTCGGGCCTGGGTGCACGGGGCGGCCAATGACGAGGCGCCCGCCAACAAGGGGCCTCTTCCGGCAGGGGGCAATCGGATATTCGCGAACGGGCCTCCGACGGCACAGGTCTATACCAACGTTGCGACGGCGGGCCTGAAGTCGGTGTATCCGACGGCGCTCTAGGGGCGGCCCTTTCCTGCTTGAAATGTCACCCGAAGGTGGCGGTGAACGCGCGGTGCAGGGCGAGGTCGAGGTCGTCCATCGTGACCGGCAGGCCGAGGTCGACGAGGGAGGTCACGCCGTGGCCGGAGATGCCGCAGGGGGTGATGCCGGAGAAATGCTCGAGGTCGGGCTCGAGGTTGATCGAGATGCCGTGGAAGCTGACCCAGCGGCGCAGGCGGATGCCGATGGCGGCGATCTTGTCTTCGCGGGGGGAGCCGTCGGGCAGGGGCGCCTTCTCGGGGCGGGGGATCCAGATACCCACCCGGCCCTCGCGGCGCTCGCCGGTCACGCCGAACTCGGCGAGGGTGGCGATGATCCAGTCTTCCAGCTTGTGAACGAAGACGCGCACGTCGCGGCCGCGCTCGGACAGGTCGAGCATGACATAGGCCACCCGCTGGCCCGGTCCGTGGTAGGTGTATTGCCCGCCGCGCCCGGAGGAATGGACGGGAAAGCGGCCCGGCGCCAGCAGGTCGGCGGGCCGGGCGGAGGTGCCGGCGGTGTAGAGCGGCGGGTGCTCCACGAGCCAGACCGCCTCCGACGCCGCGCCGGCCCGGATCGCGGCCACGCGCGATTCCATCTCTGCCACGGCCTCGTCGTAGCCGGTGAGGCCCCTCGATGTGATCCAGTCCACCATGCGCCCAGATATGCCCTTAAGGCCGGGGGAATCCAGCCCCCAACAAGCGTCGGCGCGGGGCGAAAAAACCGCTTTTCATCGGCCCGTGCTTTCGCTAGAAGCCCTGCACCAAGCCAAGACGTGCGGTCGTGGCGGAATTGGTAGACGCGCAGCGTTGAGGTCGCTGTGGGGTAACACCCGTGGAAGTTCGAGTCTTCTCGACCGCACCAATCTCTCAACCCGGAGAGAGATGAAAAAGCGCCCCGCGGGGCGCTTTTTGGTTTTCCGGAGGTCTGTCTGCCAAGGTTTACTGCTTGGGCAGGAGAACCCGGTCGATGACGTGGATCACGCCGTTGGACTGCTCGACATCGGCAACGGTGACGGTGGCCATGCGGCCGTTCTCGTCGGTGAGGGTGATCTTGCCGTTGGTCATTTTGGCCTGGAGCGTGCAGCCGCCAAGGGTGGCCACAGGGTGGGTGCCGCCGTCATCGGCGATCATGCCGGCGATGGCGGTCGACATCGCCTTGGCGCCGACCACGTGGCAGGTGAGGATCTCGGTGAGTTGCTTCTTGGCGGCGGGCTGCATCAGCGCGGCGAGCGACTCGGGCTTGACCATGGCGAAGGCGGCATCGGTCGGCGCGAAAACGGTGAAGGGGCCCTCGCTCATCAGCGTGTCGACCAGCCCGGCCTGCTTGACGGCGGCCACCAGGGTGGTGTGGATCGGCGAATTCACGGCGTTCTCGACGATGTTCTTGCTTTCCAGCATCGGCGCGCCGCCGACGGTGGGGTTGGCGGCCATGGCCACGGAGGCGGAGAGCGCCGCGGTGGCGGCGAGGGTCAGGGTGCGGAGCATGTGGATGTCTTTCCTGTTGGTGTCCTGGGCGGGTTGCCCTTGAGAAGAGACACGGGGCGGAAAGACCGAGAGTTTCAGACCGGCACGAAAAAATCTCGGTGCAGGATTTGCGCGTGGAGGATCACGGCCCCGCAGAAGGGGCCGTGGCGGGATGTCGGTCAGACGGTGATGCCGCGCTCGATCCGGGCGTATTGCGCCTTGCGGGCGTCGTCCCGCTTGACGGGCTGGCGCAGGGCGGCCTTGGTTGCCGGATGCGCGCCCTCTGTGGCTTGCCGCTTGGCGGCTTCGGTCATGTGCTTGAGGCTGGTGTCGGGGGTCTTGTCGGTCATGAGACTGGTCCTCCTTGGAGTCACAAGCTAGGGCCGGATCGGACCTTTATCAAGGGTCGGCTCATCCGCCCTTCGAGGCGTCTTCGCCCCGGCGCGTGCGAGCCGGGGCGAGGAGAGGGCGAAACGGCGGCTGCGCGGGGCGCTGTCAGGCCACGAAGCGGCTGACGAGGTTTTCGAGCTTTTCCTGCTTGCCGGAGCGGGGCTCGGGGTTGATGCCGTCGCGGGCGACGCGCTCTGCAATGGTGGCGAGGTCGGAGGTGAGCATCGCCGTGTTGGCCGGGTCGTTCCAGCCGGCATAGCGCGCTTCGAGGGCGGCCTGGAGCGAGCCTTCCTCGATCATCGCGTGGGCCTTCTTCAGGCCGAGCGCGCAGATGTCCATGCCGCCGACATGGGCGGCCACCAGGTCTTCGGGGTCGAGCGACTGGCGGCGCAGCTTGGCGTCGAAGTTGGTGCCGCCGGTGGTGAAGCCGCCCGCCTTGAGGATCTCGTAATAGGCCAGCGTGGTCTCGCGGAGCGAGACGGGGAACTGGTCGGTATCCCAGCCGGACTGGTAGTCGTTGCGGTTCATGTCGATGGAGCCGAGGATGCCGAGCGAGGCGGCCAGGGCCAGCTCGTGCTCGAAGCTGTGGCCGGCGAGGATGGCGTGGCCCTGCTCGATGTTGACCTTCACCTCGCCCTCGAGCCCGAAGTCCTTGAGGAAGCCGTAGACGGTGGCGACGTCAAAATCGTACTGGTGCTTGGTCGGTTCCTGCGGCTTGGGCTCGATCAGGATGGCGCCCTTGAAGCCGATCTTGCGGGCGTAGTCCACCACCATGGTCAGCATCCGCCCGGCCTGCTCGCGCTCGCGCTTGAGGTCGGTGTTCAGGAGCGTCTCGTAGCCCTCGCGGCCGCCCCAGAGCACGTAGTTCTCGCCGCCGAGTTTGGCCGTAGCGTCGATGCAGGTTTTCAGCGTGGCGGCGGAGAAGGCAAACACATCCGGATCGGGGTTGGTAGCCGCGCCCGACATGAAGCGGCGGTGCGAGAAGAGGTTGGCGGTGCCCCAGAGCAGCCTTGTCCTGGCGCTCTCCATCTTGGTGCCGATGTAGTCGACCATCTCTTCGAGGTTGGCCGTGTTCTCGGCAAAGCTCGCGCCCTCGGGGCGGATGTCGACATCGTGGAAGCAGAAGTAGGGCTGGCCGAGGATGGCGAAGAGCTCGAAGGCCGCGTCTGCCTTGGCCTTGGCCTTGTCCATCTCGGAGCCGAACCAGGGGCGGTCGAAGGTGCGGCCGCCGAAGGGGTCGCCGCCCTCCCAGGCGAAGCTGTGCCACCAGGCGACGGCGAAGCGCAGGTGCTCTTCCAGCGTCTTGTCGCCCAGCATCGCGGTGGGATCGTAATGGCGGAAGGCGAGCGGGTTGAGGCTTTCGTGGCCTTCGTATTGGACGGCTTCGATACCGGCGAAGTAGGACATCAGGAGAGGCCTTTCAGAGCTTTGTAGGTGGCTTGGTAGCGGGCGTGGGCCTGCGCGAAGGCATCTTGCAGCGCGGGCTCGGGCTCGATCACGCGGGCGATCTCGGGGCGTCTGGCGGCTTCGGGCCCGGCGCCGGTGGCGGCCATGAGGGCGAGGCGGGCGGCGCCGTAGGCCCCGCCGAAGTCGCCTGCCACCGGGATCTCGACGGGCAGGCCGAGCGAGGTGGCGATGGCCGAGAGCCAGTAGTCGGAGCGGGAGCCGCCGCCGACGGCGAGGAGGCTTTCGTACTGCGTGCCGGTGGCGGCCAGGGCCTCGTGGCAGTCGCGCAGGGCGTGGGTGACCCCTTCGAGCACGGCGCGGGTGCCGGCATCCAGATCGGTCACATGTTCGATGCCGGTGAGCGAGCCGCGGATGGCTGCGTCATTGTGCGGGGTTCGTTCGCCGCCGAGGTAGGGCAGGAACAGCGCGCGGCCGGGCGCCTGGAGCGGGCCGAGCTCGGAGGTGAGCTGGGCCGCCGGGCTGCCGGTGAGGCGGGCGTACCATTCGAGCGCGTCGGTGGCGGCGAGGATCACGCCCATCTGGTGCCAGATGCCGGGCAGCGCGTGGCAGAAGGTATGCACCGAGGTTTCGGGCGCGGGGGCGTAGCTTTCGGTCGCGGCCAGCAGCACGCCGGAGGTGCCGAGGCTCACGAAGGCCTGCCCCTTGCCGACCACGCCGACGCCCACGGCGGAGCAGGCGTTGTCGCCGCCGCCGCCGGCGACGACCACGCCGGCGCGCATGCCCCACCGCGAGGCCAGTTCGGGCCGCAGCGTGCCGGAGACGGCGGAGCCCTCCACCAGCGAGGGCATTTGCGCGCGGGTCAGGCCGGAGGCGGCGAGCAGTGCGTCAGACCAGTCGCGAGCGCCGGTGTCGAGCCAGGAGGTGCCGGAGGCGTCGGACATCTCCGACACCGCCTCGCCGGTCAGCCAGTAGCGCAGGTAATCCTTGGGCAAAAAGACCCTCGCGATGCGCTCCCGCAGGGCGGGCTCGTGGGCGGCCATCCAGTGGATCTTCGGCGCGGTGAAGCCCGGAAAGACGATGTTGCCGGAAATTGCGCGGAAGGCCGTGTCGGCATCGAGCGCGGCGGCCTCGGCGGCCGAGCGCGTGTCGTTCCACAGGATCGCGGGGCGCAGCACCTCGTCGGAGGCATCCACGCAGACGGCGCCGTGCATCTGGCCGGAGAGACCGATGCCCTGCACCGTAGCGAGGTTGTGCGACTTGGCCAGCGTATCCAGCGCCTTCTCGGTGGCCGAGAGCCAGTCGGCGGGCGACTGCTCGGACCAGCCGGGATGCGGGCGCTGGACAGTGAGCTTGGCATGGGCCTCCCCCACGACCTTCTGGGCGTCGTCGATGAGCACGGCCTTGAGGCCGGAGGTGCCGAGATCGAGGCCTAGAAACATGTCAGGCCGGCTCCGCGCTGCGCTCGTGCAGGGGGTTCTTGCCGAGGATGATCATCGACAGGATGTCGTCTTCGGTCACGTCCTCGACGCGCTCTGTGCCGACGACCTTGCCGTTCTTCATGACCGAAACCCGGTCGCAGAGATCCATCATCTCGCGGGTGTCATGGCTGATGAGGAAGATGCCGAGGCCCTGTTTCTTCAGCTCCTGGATCAGGTCTGCGACCATCTGGGTCTCGTGCACGCCGAGGGCTGCGGTGGGCTCGTCCATGATCAGGATGCGGGCCTTGAAGTAGACCGCGCGGGCAATGGCGACCGACTGGCGCTGGCCGCCGGAGAGCGCCGAGACCGGCTCCTTGTGCTTTTTGAAGTTGGGGTTCAGCCGCGCCATGATCTTGCGGGTCTCGGCCTCCTGCTTGGCGTCATCGACGAAGCCGAGCGGGGTTGTCAGTTCGCGGCCGAGAAAGAGGTTGGCGGCGGCGTCGAGATTGTCGGCCAAGGCGAGGGTCTGGTAGATCGTCTCGATGTTGTAGCGCCGGGCGTCGCGCGGGCTTTCGATGGTGGCCTTCTCGCCATTGATGCGGATCTCGCCCGAGTCCATCTGGTAGGCGCCCGAGAGGATCTTGATGAGGGTCGACTTGCCGGCGCCGTTGTGGCCAAGCAGGCCCACGACCTCGCCTGGATAGAGATCTATGCTCACGTGATCCACGGCATGGATGCCGCCGAAGGAGATGCAGATGTCCTTCATCTCCACGAGGGGTGTCTGATCGGTCATTTGGTTTTCCCCCGGTAGAGGATGTCGAGAAAGACGGCGAGGACGAGCACCGAGCCGACGACGACCTGCTGGATCGCGGCGTCGAAGCCGATGAGTACCATGCCGGTTTGCAGCGATTGCATGACCAACGCGCCGAGGATGGCGCCGTAGATGGTGCCCACGCCGCCTGCGAGCGAGGTGCCGCCGATCACCGCCGAGGCGATGACGTAGAGCTCGTCGAGCGTGCCGAGCGAGTTGGTGGCGGAGTTCAGGCGGGCCGAGGCCACCACGGCGGAGAGGCCGGCGAGGCCGCCCATGATGCCGAAGATCTTGACCGTCATCATGCGGGAGTTGATGCCCGCAAGCTCGGCCGCCTCGGGGTTGCCGCCGATGGCGTAGACGTAACGGCCGAAGCGGGTCATCGTCATCAGGATGGTCATGCCGATGGCGACGCCGACCAGGATCAGCACGGGGATGGCGAAGCCGTGGCTGATGAACAGGCCGCCCTCGGGCAGGGTGATGCCCTCGGCCTCGGCGTAGCGGTTCACGATGCCGCGCGGCCAGGGGTAGGCATTGACCAGCAGCACCGCGCCGATGACCAAGCCGCAGCCGAGCGCGCCCAGGAACCACTCGGCCCAGACCGGGCGGAGCGGGGAGTGGAACTTGCGGCGCTGGCGGCGGCCCCAGAGGATGAGGCCGACGATGGCGGCACAGGCGAGGGCGCCGACGATCCAGCTGCCGGTGGCGCCGATTGCGCCGTAGGGCCCGCCGCCGAGCAGGGCGAAGGTGCTGTCGACCGGCGAGATCGTCTCGCCGCGGGCCACTAGGAAGGCCGCGCCACGCCAGACGAGGAGGCCGCCGAGGGTGACGATGAAGGCCGGGATCTTGCCGTAGGCGATGAGAAAGCCGTGGAAGCAGCCGATCAGCGCGCCGAGCGCGATGCCGCAGGCGGCGGCGAGCACCCAGATCAGCGGGTGGCCGAGGCCGAGCCAGCTGGCGAAGACATCGACCTGCAGCACGCCCATGGTGATGGCGCAGAACCCGAGGATAGAGCCCACGGAGAGGTCGATGTTTCGGGTGATGATGACCAGCACCATGCCGCAGGCCATGATCCCGATCGAAGAGGTCTGGACCGAGAGGTTCCAGAGGTTGCGGGGGGTGAGGAAGGCGCCGAAGCCGTTGACCAGCGCCCCGTAGAGGTGGAAGCCGACCCAGATCAGGGCGAGCGCCCCCACCATGCCCAGCAGGCGGGTATCAAGCTCTGTCGCGTCGAGAAAGCCGCGAATGCCGGTGCTGGTGTGGTGCGGCTGGTTGGCCGGATCGTTCTCGGCCGAAATGTCGGTTGTCTGGCTGCTCATGCCTTCCTCCCCAAAAAGGCTTGCCCGTCGAGGGGCGGGGTGCCCCGGCGCCGCGAGGGGTGCCGGGGCGGTTGGTGTGGTATCGGGCTCAGCAGCCGTTCACGCCGTCCATCGCGCCTTCGCAGGCCTGCTCCTTGGAGATGTGGCCGGCGTCGATGGCGTCACCGATGTTGTCCTTGGTGATCGGGGTGGGGGAGAGGAAGATGGCGTTCATCTCCACGCCCTTCTCGCCGCCCGACCACTTCTCGGAGCCTTCGATGGCGTCCATCGCGGTGCCGCTGGCCAGGGCCACGGCGATCTCGCCGGCAGCCTTGCCGAGCTGGCGGCTGTCTTTCCAGACCGAGACGGTCTGGGTGCCGCGGGCCACGCGGTTGATGGCGGCGAGGTCGCCGTCCTGACCGCCGACGGGGATGCCGTCGAGGCCCTGTGCCGCAAGCGCCGCGATCACGCCGCCGGCCATGCCGTCATTCTCGGCCAGCACGGCGTCGATCTCGTTGCCGGTGGAGGTGAGGCACTGCTCCATGTTCTTCTGGGCGTTGTCGGGCTTCCAGCCGTCGGTGAAGGTTTCACAGGCGATGGTGAGCTTGCCGGCTTCCACGTCGTCGCCGATCACCTCCATCATGCCTTCAAGCAGGAAGAGCGCGTTGGGGTCGCCCTTGTCGCCCTTGATGATGGCGATGTTGCCCTCGGGCTGGGCGGCGGTCACCTGCTCGGCGATGATGCGGCCCACGCCCTTGTTGTCGAAGGTGATGTAGAAGGTGCGGTCGTCCTCGATCAGGCGGTCGTAGCCGACCACCGGGATCCCCTCGGCGGCGGCGGCGTCGATCGCCGGGCCGATGGCGTCCTTGTCCATCGCGAGGATGATGAGCGCGTCGGCGCCCTGGCTGATGAGCGCCTCGACATCGGTCAGCTGCTTGGCGGCAGAGGCCTGGGCGTCGGCGGAGATGTAGGTGGCGCCAGCGGCTTCGAGGGCGGCCTTGATGGCGGCCTCGTCGGTCTTCCAGCGCTCTTCCTGGAAGTTCGACCAGGAGACGCCCACGGTCTGGGCGAAAGCGGGTGCGGCAATGGCCGCCGATGCCATGGCGGCGGCGAGAAGGGTCTTCTTCATGATGTCCTCCCAAGGGTTCCGCCCGACCGGCCCGCTGGGCGCGGCAAGGCACCCGACTCTTTGACGGCCGGGCAAATCGAGACTGGCTCGCTTTCATTTGGTTGTCAAAATAAATATTCGGCTAGCTTCGGTGGTTCACACGCTAACCATCGAAAACCCGATTAATTCCTTGCGCCCAAGCGGCCTGATGTGTCTACATCGGCAGCAGCGGATGGATATTAACTTGAAAAGCTGAAGCAATGCAGCTCGATCTGACACAGCGGGAGTCCGGCGACACGGCGCTGTCGGCAGGCTGCGGGCCGATCCGGCGCGGCAACGGGACCGAGGCGAGCGGGCCGTTGCGCCGGCTGGCCTACGAGCGGATTCGCAGTGCCGGGCAGATCGCCAGGGTCGACCTTGCGCGCGAGCTCGACGTGAGCCCGGCCACGGTCACGGCGGTGGTGGCCGAGCTGCTCGGAACCGCGCTGGTGGAAGAGGTCGAGGGCCCGGCCCGACCCGGCGCGCGCGGACGCCCGCCGGTGGCGCTCCGGGTGCGCGGCGAGGCCGGCTACGTGATCGGGATGAAGCTCGCGGAGTTCAAGCACACCGCCGTGCTCACCGACATGGCGGGCAACACGCTGGCTTCGGGCACGCTGGCGCGCCCCTCGCAGGCGCGCTCGTTGAAGGGCGTATTGGAGGAGGCCGCGACCCTTGCAGGCGACGTGATCACCCGGGCCGGCGTGCGCAAGGCCGACGTGATCGCGCTGGGCGCGGGCCTGCCGGGGCTGATCGACCACCCCGAGGGCCTGGTGCTGTGGTCGTCGGTGCTGGAGGGCGAAGGCGTGCCGCTCGCCAGCCGGCTCTCGGACGCGCTGGGCATTCCGACATGGATCGACAATGACACCAACCTGCTGACCCTGGCCGAGCTGTGGTTCGGCCGCGGCCGGAGCGCGCGCGACTTTGCCGTGGTCTCCATCGAGCAGGGCGTCGGCATGGGGCTGGTGCTGGGGCAGGGGCTCTATCGCGGTGCACATTCGCTGGCCCTGGAGCTGGGCCATACCAAGGTGCAGCTCGACGGGGCGCTCTGCCGCTGCGGCCAGCGCGGCTGCCTCGAGGCCTATACCTCCGACTACGCGCTGGTCCGCGAGGCCCATACCGCGCTGGAACTCGACAGCCGATTGCAGCTTTCGCCCCAGATGGTGCTGGAAAGCCTGCACGACCGGGCCAAGGCGGGCAACGAGGCGGCGCGCAGCATCTTTCGCCGGGCCGGGCGCTACATGGCGGCCGGGCTTGCCAATGTGATCAACCTCTTCGACCCCTCGCTGATCATCCTTTCGGGAGAGCGGATGCAGTATCAGTACCTCTATGCCGAAGAGGTGATGCGCGAGATGGAAGAGCTGATCGTGGGCCGGGGGCGCAAGGCCCCCGAGGTGGCCGTGAACGCCTGGGGCGATCTGGTCTGGGCGCGGGGCGCGGCGGCGCTGGCGCTGGAAGTGGCCGCCGACAAACTCGCGGGGCGGGGCGCATCTTGAAAGCCCTGAGCGGTGCGGTCGCGGTGGCCCTGGTGGCCGGACCGGCGCTGGCGGAACCGCGCTTCGAGCCGGTCGCGCTTCCGGTCGAGCACATCTACACCGGCGGCTGGGAGCACTTCGTGGGCGGCGGCGTGGCGGTGTTCGACTGCTCGGGCGACGGGCTGCCCGAGATTGTTGCCGCAGGCGGTGCGTCGCCCGCGGTGCTGCTGCGCAATGGCGGCGGCATGCGGTTCACGGTGGGCGGCTTTCCGGAGATCGCCGAGGTCAGCGGGGTCTGGCCCATCGACATCGACAGCGACGGGGTGACCGACCTCGTGCTGGGGCGGGTCGGCCCCAACATCCTGCTGCGCGGCACCGGCGATTGCGGCTTCGAAAAGGCCGATTGGGGCTTTGACGGCGGCGACCGCTGGAGCCCCGCGTTTTCGGCCACCTGGGAGGCGGGGCAGAGCTGGCCCACCCTGGCCTTCGGCAACTACGTCGACCGCGACAACCCCGATGGTCCCTTCGAGGCCTGTGACGTGAACCACCTCCATCGCCCCAATGGCGAGGGCTATGGCCCTGTCACGGTGCTCGAGCCCGGCTTCTGCGCGCTGTCGATCCTGTTCTCGGACTGGGCAAGGCGCGGCCAGCAGGATCTGCGGGTGTCCAATGACCGGCACTACTACGTGTCGGGCGGGACCGAGCAGATGTGGCGGCTCGACAAGGAGCCGCGCCTGCTGGGCGAGGCGGAGGGCTTCGAGCCGGTGTCGATCTGGGGCATGGGGATTGCCAGCCGCGACCTCACCGGCGACGGCCGGCCCGAGGTGATGCTCACCTCGATGGGCGACCAGGTGCTGATGGAGTGGAACGGCGAGGGCTACGTGCGCGCGCCCTGGGAGCGCGGCGCCACGGCGACGCGGCCCCATACGCGCGAGGACGGGCGGCCGAGCACCGGCTGGCACGCCGAGTTCGGCGATGTCGACAACGACGGGCGGGCCGACCTGTTCATCGCCAAGGGCAATGTCGACCAGATGCCCGGCATGGCGATGGACGACCCGAACAACCTGCTGATGCAGGGGGCCGACGGGGTGTTCCGCGAGGCGGCGGCCGAGGCCGGCGTGGCCTCGGGCGCGCGCTCGCGCGGCGCCGCGCTGGCCAATCTCGACGGCGACGGGCGGCTCGATCTGGTGGTTGTCAACCGGCGCGATCCGATGGAGGTCTATCGCAACGTGACCGAGGGCACCGGCAACTGGCTTGCCGTGTCGCCCCGGCAGGAAGGCGCCAACCGCGATGCGGTGGGGGCCTGGGTCGAGGTGCGGGCGCAGGGTCGGACCGAGGCGCAGGAGCGCACCATCGGCGGCGGCCATGGCGGCGCGCAGCTCATGCCGCTGCACTTCGGGCTGGGCGCCGCGCAGGCGCCGGAAGCGCGGGTGATCTGGCCGGACGGGACCGTCGGCCCCTGGGTTGCGATCGAGGCGGGGCGGTCCTACAGCGTCGTCTACCCCGGCGACCGGTGGCGCGCCGACTGACTCCTGCCCCTCTTCTTGGCTCAAATACCTCGGGGGGTGTGGGGGGCTGGCCCCCCACGGGCTGCGGGTGCGGGTGGCACGCCCTTCAACCCGTCGAGCGCCAGCGCGGCCACGAGGCCGGCATAGTCGTCGCGCGCCTCGGGCGTGGCATGGGGTTGCCACATGTGGAACCAGTTGAGCATTCCGAAGACCGACATGGTGACGTCGCGCAGTCGCGCCCCGGAGGCCGCAAGCTCGGGAGGCGCGAGGGCGGCAAGGGCGGCGGAGAGGCGGCGCACCATGTCGCGCTGGTAGTCCTTCAGCACCGCCTGGCTCGGCTCGGGCAGGGTGGCCAGGGCGTTCATCTGGAGCTGGTGCTTGTGGTCGGCGCCCTCGTAGTCACGCAGGATCACCCGCAGCATGGCGATGAGCCGGGGCCGGGCCTCGGCCTCTTCGGCCTCCACCGCGCGGATCCGGTCGCGCAGGCGCTTGAGGTGCACATCGAGGATATCGAAGAGCAGCGCCTCCTTGCTGTCGTAATAGTGGTAGATCAGCGCCTTGGAGACGCCACAGGCGCGGGCGACCTGTGCCATCGAGGCACGGTCGTAGCCACCCTCGGCAAAGACGCGGGCCGCGGTGAGCAGGATGTGCTCCCGCTTTTCCTCGTGGTCGGCAGCGATGGGGCGGGCCATGCGCTCAGCCTTTCGGGCGGTTGTCGACGACGCGCTGGGCCTTGCCCTGCGAGCGGGCGACGCCCTCGGGATCGTGAACCACGATACGGGCGGTGATTCCGACGACCGACTTGATGTGGTGGGCGAACTCCTTCGCGGAGGCCTCTGAGGAGCTCGCCTCGCCCAAGTGCTCGCAATGGACCGTCAGCGCATCCATCCTGCCCTCGCGGGTGAGTTCGATCTGGAAATGCGGGGCGAGGCCGCGGCATTTGAGGAGCTGCTCCTCGATCTGGGTCGGAAAGACATTTACCCCGCGCAGGATGATCATGTCGTCGCTGCGGCCTGTCACCTTTTCCATCCGCCGCATGGAGCGGGCGGTGCCCGGCAGAAGGCGGGTGAGGTCGCGGGTGCGGTAGCGGATGATCGGCATGCCCTCCTTGGTCAGCGTGGTGAAGACCAGTTCACCCAGCTCGCCTTCGGCGACGGGCGCGCCTGTCTCGGGGTCGATGATCTCGGGGTAGAAGTGGTCTTCCCAGATATGCAGCCCGTCCTTGGATTCGACACACTCGTTCGCCACGCCGGGGCCGATGACCTCGGAGAGGCCATAGATATCAACGGCGTGCATGTTGAACGCCTGTTCAATTTCCGCCCGCATCGCGTTGGTCCAGGGTTCCGCCCCGAAGATGCCGACCTTGAGCGGGCTTTGCGCGGGGTCGAGCCCGGCGGCGCGATAGGCGTCGAGGATCGACAGCATGTAGGAGGGGGTGACCATGATGACGGAGGGTTTGAAATCTTCGATCAGGGTCACCTGGCGCTCGGTCATGCCGCCGGAGACGGGGACCACGGTGCAGCCCAGCTTTTCGGCGCCGTAGTGGGCTCCGAGCCCGCCGGTGAAGAGGCCGTAGCCGTAGGCGACGTGGATGATGTCACCAGCCTTGCCGCCGGAAGCGCGGATCGAGCGGGCGACCACGGTGGCCCAGGTCTCGATATCGCGGGCGGTGTAGCCCACGACGGTTGGCTTGCCGGTGGTGCCGGAGGAGGCGTGGAGGCGCAGGATGCGCTCGCGCGGCACGGCGAAGAGGCCGAAGGGGTAGTTGTCTCGCAGATCGGACTTGGCGGTGAGGGGGAATTTCGCGAGGTCGGTCAGGGACGTGAGGTCGTCGGGGTGGACGCCTGCCGCGTCGAACCTGGCGCGGTAGAAGGGCACGTTGGCGTAGGCGTGGTTCAGCGACCACTTGAGGCGCTCCAGTTGCAGCGCCCCGATCTCGTCGCGGGAGGCGGTTTCGATGGGGTCGAGCGTATCGCGGGGGGGCGTGAGGTCGATCATGGCGCTGCGCTTTCGTCGAAGAGGGTGCCGGGGATGGCGCGGGAGAGGCCGCGGAACCGGGCGATCACGCGCCCCTCCGCGCCGGTGACGCTCACATCCGTCAGGCCGGTGCGGCCTTGCAGGCTGGTTTCCACGGCCCTTGCCGTGAGTGTTTCGCCAAGGCGGCCGGGGGCGAGGTAGGTGATCTGGTTCTGCTGGGCCACGGTGGACTGGTTGCGGCTGTTGCAGGCAAAGGCGAAGGCAGAGTCGGCCAGGGCAAAGATCACGCCGCCGTGGCAGATGCCGTGGCCGTTGCAGTGGTGCGGCTCGATCTTGAGGGTGAGCGTGGCGGCACCTTCCGTTACCTCGCCCAGCTCCATGCCGAGCCATTTGGAGGCGGCATCCTGCGCCCACATCACGGCGGCAGACTGCGCCGCCCGCTCCTGCGGCGTCATGGCTTGGCTCCGAAGACGGGAGCGCGCTTGGCGAGAAAGGCGGCGACGCCCTCGGCATAGTCGGGGTGCGCGCCGCAGAGCTTCTGGGTGGCCGCTTCGAGGTCGAGCTGTTCGTCCATCGTGTTGCCGGGCGCGGCGTGGAGGGCGGCCTTGATCTGGCCGAGGCCGTGGGTCGGGCCCTTGGCGAGCCTGTCGGCGAGGGCGCGGGCCTCGGGCATGAGCTGGTCGTCGGGCAGGGCCTTCCAGATCAGGCCCCAGTCGGCAGCGGTTTCGGCGGGCAGGGGCTCGGCGGTGAGCGCAAGAGCCTTGGCGCGGGCCATGCCGACGAGGTGGGGGAGGGACCATGTGCCGCCCGCGTCGGGCACAAGGCCGATCTTGCCGAAACTCTGGATGAACCTGGCCGATTGCGCGGCCAGTACGATGTCGCAGGCGAGCGCCACGTTGGCGCCGGCGCCTGCGGCCACGCCGTTGACGGCGCAGATCACCGGGCAGGGCAGGGCGCGGATCTGGCGGATCAGCGGGTTGTAGAACCTGGTGAGGGTCTGGGAGAGGTCTGGCGTGCCTTTCATCCTGGCCGGGTCACGGTCGCCGAGGTCTTGCCCGGCGCAGAAGCCGCGCCCGGCGCCGGTGAGAAGGATCGCGCGGGCCTGGGCCGCGCCGTCCAGCGCCGCGCGCAGGGCAAGATGCATGTCCTCGTTGAAACTGTTGAGTTTTTCCGGCCGGTGGAGGGTGATTTCAACCCAGTCGCCGTGCCGCGCCACCTGTATGGTATCGCTCATGTCGCCGTCCTCCCTGCGGAATCGTTTGCATAAACCGTCCGGTTGGTCAATTAATTCTCGCAACAGGGAGGAGAGCGCGATGATCGAGGTTGGCAGCTACGTGGGTGGCGTGTGGATGGCCCCGGGCGAGGGCGCGCGGGACATCCACGATGCGGTGACGGGCGAGCGGATTGCCCGGGCGGGCAATGGCGCGCTCGATGCGGGCGCGCTGCTGGAGCATGGGCGCAGGGTCGGCGGCCCGGTGCTGCGGGCGATGGGGTTCAAGGCGCGGGCGAAGATGCTGAAGGCGCTGGCGCTGCATTTGAGCGGCCAGAAGGAAGCGCTCTACGAGCTGAGCTACACCACCGGCGGCACGGCCGTTGATCACATGATCGACGTGGACGGCGGCATCGGCACGCTCTTTGTTTTCGCCTCGAAGGGGGTAAAGGAGCTGCCCGAGGAGGGGCCGCTGCTGGACGGCGAGGTGGAGTTCTTCGGCAAGGCGGGCAGCTTTGGCGGGCGGCACATCTGCGTGCCGCTCCAAGGGGTTGCGGTGCATGTCAACGCCTTCAACTTCCCGGTCTGGGGGATGCTGGAGAAGCTCGCGCCCTGCCTGCTGGCGGGTGTGCCTGCGGTGGTCAAGCCCGCGACGGCGACCGCTCATGTGACCGAGGCCTGCGTGCGGATGATGCTGGAGGCCGGTGTGCTGCCCGAGGGTGCCTTGCAGCTGGTAACGGGGGGCCTTGGCGATACGCTCGACCGGCTCGGGCCGCAGGACGTGGTGACCTTTACCGGCTCGGCGGAGACGGCGCTGAAGTTGCGCGGCACGCCGGCGCTGCTGCGCAACTCGGTGCGGTTCACGGCGGAGCAGGATTCGCTCAATGCCTCGATCCTCGGGCCGGATGCGGGGCCGGACAGCCCGGAGTTCGACCTTTTCGTGAAGGAAGTGCACCGGGAGATGACCGCGAAGGCGGGGCAGAAGTGCACCGCGATCCGGCGGATCCTCGTGCCCGAGGCGCGAGTCGATGCGGTGATCGAGGCGATCTCGGCGCGGCTGGCGAAGACGGTGGTGGGCGATCCGCGCGAAGAGGGCGTGCGGATGGGCGCGCTGGTGAGTGCGGGGCAGGCGGAGGATGTGCTGGAGAAGGCCCGCGTGATCGGCTCCGAGGCGGAGCTGGTCTACGGCGGGATGGAAGGGTTCTCGCCGGTGGGCGACCGGGCCGTGCCGGGGGCTTTCGTGGCGCCGCACCTGTTTCGGGCCGATCCGGATGCCGCCCGGCGCGTGCATGACACCGAGGCCTTTGGGCCGGTCAGCACGGTGATGGGCTACCGCGACATCGCCCACGCCTGCGAGATCGCGGCGCGGGGCGAGGGATCGCTGGTGGCGAGCGTGATCACTCATGATCCGGCGGTGGCGCAGGAGGCGGTGATGGGCCTCGCGGCCTGGCACGGGCGGGTCTACCTCAACGACCGGATGTCGATGAAGGAGAGCACCGGCCATGGCGCGCCTATGCCGCAGATGGTGCATGGCGGACCGGGCCGCGCGGGTGGTGGCGAGGAGCTGGGCGGGATCCGTGCGGTGAAGCACTACATGCAGCGGACTGCGGTGCAGGGCTCGCCCGAGATGCTGCGGGCGGTGAGCGGGGTGCAGGTGAAGGGCGCGCCGGAGGTGGCGAGCGAGGGCCATCCGTTCCGCCGGAAGTTCGGCGAGCTGGAGGTGGGCCAGGTTCTGCAGACGGAGGCCCGCGAGATCACGCTGGAAGATATCGAACATTTCGCCGAGTTCACCGGCGATACCTTCTATGCCCATATGGATGAGGCGGCGGCGGCGCGAAACCCGTTCTTTCCGGGCCGCGTGGCCCATGGATACCTGCTGCTCAGCTTTGCGGCAGGCCTTTTCGTGGACCCGGAGGAAGGGCCGGTGCTGGCCAACACCGGGCTGGAGAAGCTTGCCTTTTTGCAACCTGTGGTGCCGGGCGACAGCATCAGCGTGAGGCTGACGGTCGCCCGCAAGAAGCGGCGCACGGCGGAGCATGGAGAGGTGCGCTGGGCGGTGGAAATCCTGCGGCAGGACGGCGAGGTGGTGGCCGAATACGAGCTGCTGACCATGGTGGCGGGCTAGGCGGCGCGGCGCTATGCTCCGGCCATGAGCGCCACCGCCGAAGCCCCTGACCTGACGCCCGAATTCCATGCCGCCGCCGCGCCGCTTCGGCCCGGTGACCACCGGGTGTGGTCGCTCATCGTGACGGTTTTCGGAGACCTGGCTCGCGCCGAGGGGGCACAGATCGACGGGGCGGCGCTGGGACGGATCATGGAGGCGGTGGGCGTGAGGCCCGAGGCCATGCGCGTGGCGCTGCACCGGCTGCGCAAGGAGGGCTGGATCGAGAGCCGGAAGGCCGGGCGCGGGGCGGTGCATGCCCTCACCGCCGAAGGGCGGGCGCAGTCCGAGGCGGCGGCGCCAAGGATCTACGCGGCACGCCCCGAGGTGCCGGAGCGGTGGTTCCTGGCGGTGGGCGAGGGCGCGGTGGAGGCCGGGGCGGGAGAGGTTCAGCTGGCCGGCAACGTGGTGCTCAGCGCCGTGCCTGCCGCCGGTCTGGCCGCCGGAGAGGTGGCCGAGGTGCCGGGGTGGGTGAAGGCAACGCTTTGTTCCGGGGCACTTTTTGACGAGGCGGCGGCGCTCGAGCGGGCGCTGGGCGCGGTGAAGCCGCCCAAGCGGCTCGCGCCGCTCGAGGTGGCCGCGCTGCGGGCGCTGGTGGTGCATTCGTGGCGCCGGGTGGCGCTGCGGACGCCGGCGGTGCCGGCGCGGTTCATGCCCGAGGGCTGGGCGGGGGAGCGGTGCCGGGCGCTGGTGGTGGCGCTGCTGACAGCGCTTCCAAGGCCGGAGGTCGGACAGATCTAGAGGTGGCGGGTTTCACCCAGCCTACGCATCCTGCACCCTGTTGCGCAGGGTTCCGAGGCCGGGGGAGGTGACTTCGACCACGTCGCCGGGCTCCAGGAACCGGGGCGGATCGAAGCGGGCGCCGGCGCCGGTGGGGGTGCCGGATACGATGATATCGCCCGGCACCAGCGTGGTGAAGGTGCTGATGTAGGCGATCTGGAAGGCGACCGGAAAGATCATTCGCGCGGTGTTGTCCTGCTGGCGCAGCTCGCCGTTCACGCGGGTTTCGATATCGGCATCGGTAATCTGCGCGGGGTCGGTGAAGGGGACGAGCCAGGGACCCATGGCGCCGCTGTCATCCCAGTTCTTGCCCTGTGTGACGTTGAACTTGGCGTGGCGGACCCAGTCGCGCAGGGTGCCCTCGTTGCAGAGCGTCAGGGCGGCGATGTGGTCGAGCGCCTGCGCCTCGGGGATCCGACGGCCGCCCTTGCCGATGACCACGGCGATCTCTCCCTCGTAGTCGAGCTGCGGGGTTTCGGGCGGGCGGACAAGGGGCTGCTCGTGGCCGGTGAAGCTGCGCGGAATACGGATAAAGAGCGAGGGGTTCGGCGGGGCTTCCTTGCCATCCTTGTACTCGGCGTTGCGGTCGGGAAAGTTGACCCCGACGCAGATGATCTTTTCGGGCGAAGGAATTGGAATCTGGTAGGAAAACTCACCCGGCCCGTGGGTAACGGGGCCGGCCTGTGCGGCCATCTTCTCCAGTGCACCCGCCTCGATCACCTCGCGGAGCGTGGGGTAGCCGACGTGGTGCGGCGAGAGGGCGGAGAAGCCCTCATCGGTGATCACGCCCCAGAGGGTGTCTCCGGTGGCGTGGCAGGTGACGGTGGCGAGGCGGGTCATGCGGGCTCCAGTGCTGGAGGGTGCGCCGAGCGGGCGCACCCGGCGGGTCAGACGTTCATGCAGAGGTACTTCAGCTCCATGAACTCCTCCATGCCGTGCGACGAGCCCTCGCGGCCGAGGCCGGAGTGCTTGACCCCGCCGAAGGGGGCGACGGCGGTGGAGATCAGGCCGGTGTTGATGCCGACCATGCCGTAGTCCAGCGCCTCCGACACCCGCCAGACGCGGGAGAGGTCGCGGGCGTAGAAGTAGGAGGCCAGGCCGAACTCGGTGGCATTGGCGGCGTCCACGGCCTCCTCTTCGGTCTCGAACCGGAAGAGCGGGGCGACGGGGCCGAAGGTTTCTTCGGTCGCGACCTTCATCGAGGTATCGACGCCGGTGAGCACGGTGGGCTGCCAGAAGGTGCCGCCCTTCTCGTGGGCCTCGCCGCCGAGGATGACCTTGGCACCCTTCGACTTGGCGTCTTCCACGTGTTCGCGGACCTTCTCCAGCCCTGCCTCGTCGATCAGCGGGCCGAAGTTGATGCCCTCGTCGAAGCCGTCGCCGGTTTTCATGCTGCCGACCTTTGCTGCCAGCTTTTCGGCGAATTCGTTATAGACACCGGATTGCACGTAGATCCGGTTGGCGCAGACGCAGGTCTGGCCGTTGTTGCGGAACTTGGCGATCACCGCGCCGTCCACGGCGGCATCCACATCGGCGTCGTCGAAGACGAGAAAGGGGGCGTTGCCGCCCAGTTCCAGCCCCAGTTTCTTGATCGTGGGCGCGCATTGCTCGTAGAGCTTGGCGCCGACCTCGGTGGAGCCGGTGAAGGTGAGCGCCCGGACGGTGGGCGAGGCGGTCATGGCGCCGCCGATGGCGGAGGCCGAGCCGGTCAGGATGGAGAAGAGCTCCAGCGGCAGGCCCGCGCGCTCGGCCAGCACGCCCAGCGCGATGGCGGAGAACGGCGTTTGCGAGGCGGGCTTGAGCACCATGGCGCAGCCTGCGCCCAGGGCAGGGCCGGCCTTGCGGGTGATCATCGCGTTGGGAAAGTTCCACGGCGTGATCGCCGCCACCACGCCCACCGGCTGCTTGAGCACGACGATGCGCTTGTCGGGCTGGTGGCCGGGGATCACCTCGCCGTTGGTGCGGCGGCATTCCTCTGCGAACCACTTGATGAAGCTGGCACCATAGGCGACCTCGCCCTTGGCCTCGGCAAGCGGTTTGCCCTGCTCGGCGGTCATCATGGCGCCGAGATCGTCCTGCGCCGCCATCATCAGGTCATGCCACTTCATCAGCACGTTCGCGCGATCTTCGGCGGTGCGGGCGGCCCAGGGCTTCTGGGCGATGCGGGCGGCCTCGATGGCCTCGTCGGTCTCCCTGGCGCCGAGCTTGGGCACGCGGCCGATCACCTCGCCGGTGGAGGGGTTGGTGACCTCGATGGCGTTCTCGCCGGCGGGCACCCATTTGCCGGCGACGAGACAGGCCTCCTTGAGCAGTTCGGGGTCGTTCAGCTTGGGCATGGGCATCGTCGGTCCTCCGTGTTGTCCGTCGGGGCGGACTGTAGCGCCATGTTACGGCGCGACAATGGGCTGGGCCGCGAGCGAGGCCGGAACCGGCTCCGTGCCCTCGAAGAGCGAGCCCTCCTCGAACCAGCTTTTTGGAGCGGGGGCGCCCCAGAGGGTCTGGCGCTGCGGGTCCTTGAGATCCCACCTGATCGGCTCGAGGTCGGGGTCGACCGTCTGGTAATCGGAGCAGTAGATCTCGATCCGGTGGCCGTCGGGGTCGCGGATGTAGAGGAAGAAGGCGTTTGAGATGCCGTGGCGGCCCGGCCCGCGCTCGATGTTGCCGACCCAGCCGGTGGTGGCCATGAGGTCGAGCAGGTCGATGATGTTGAGCGGCGTGGGCACCCAAAAGGCGGTGTGATGCAGGCGCGGGCCGGTGCCGTTGGTGAAGGCCATGTCGTGCACGCCGCCCTTGCGGTGCATCCAGGCGGCCCAGAGGCGGCCGGTTTCTTCATCCTCGGTGTATTCGGTCACCCGGAAGCCGAGCTCGGTGTAGAAGGCCACCGAGGCGTCGACGTCGGGGCTGAAGCAGTTGAAGTGGTCGATCCGCAGCGGCTTGACGCCGTGATAGAGCTTGTACTGCTGGTGGATCGGAGGGAGCCGGTCCATCCGGGCGTAGAACTCCAGCGGGATGCCGTGGGGGTCGCGGGTGCGGAAGCTGCGGGACTGGTAGGGGCGCTCGACCCATTCGGTGGCGTGGCCCCTGGTGCGGAAGAAATGCTCGGCCTTCTCCAGGTGGTCCTCGTCGAAGAGCTTGAAGGAGAGGTCGCGGGCGCGGGGCTCGTCGCCCTTGCGCAGCACGATGCAATGGTGGCCGCGTTCTTCCATCGCCCGCAGGTATATGGTTTCGCTGTCTTCATCGGTGACCTGGAGGCCGAGCGTGTCGACGTAGAAGGCGCGGGACCTGGCGAGGTCGGTGACGACCAGCTCGACATGGCTGAGCCGGATGATGTTGAACGCGGGGTTCAGGTTCGGCTTGGGGATGGGCATTGCGGGTCTCCTCCCAGAGGGTGCGTTTCCGGGGTGTCTTCAGGCGCCGAGGCGCGGGATCTTGTGGCTGCCGGTGGCGAAGCCGATGTGCTTGGTTTCCATGTAGAACTCGAACGACCAGTCGCCGCCGTCGCGGCCGATGCCGCTTGCCTTCACCCCGCCGAAGGGGGTGGGCAGGTGGCGCACGTTCTCGGAGTTCACCCAGATCATGCCGGCCTCCAGCCCGTCGGTGACGCGCAGGGCGCGAGTGATGTCCCGGGTCCAGACATAGGCGGTGAGGCCGTAGGGGATATCGTTCGCGATCTGAAGGGCTTGCGCCTCATCCTTGAAGCGTATTGAGGTAAGGACGGGGCCGAAGATCTCTTCCTGCGCGATGGCCATGTCATTGCGCGCGCCGGTGAAGAGCGTGGGCGTGACGTAATGGCCCGGCCCCTCGGGCGCGGTGCCGCCGGCAGCGATGATGGCGCCTTCGGCCTTGGCCTTGGCGAAGTAGCTCGTCACCTTGGCGCGGTGGGTGGCGTGGATCAGCGGGCCGACCTCGGTGTGCGGGTCGAGCGGGTTGCCGACGCGGATGTTGGCCACGCGCGCGGCGAGCTCGGCCTCGAACCTGTCGGCGATGCTCTCCTGCACCAGCAGGCGCGACGAGGAGGTGCAGCGCTCGCCGTTGAGCGAGTAGATCATGAAGATGGCGGCATCGAGCGCACGCGGCAGGTCGGCATCGTCGAAGACGACCACGGGGTTCTTGCCGCCGAGCTCGAAATGGACGCGCTTGAGGGTCGGCGCGCCCTGGGCCTGGATCATGCTGCCCGTCTTGCTCTCGCCCACGAAGGCGATGGCCTTGATGGCAGGGTGTTCGGTGAGCGCCTTGCCGGCCTCCTCGCCGAAGCCGTTGACCATGTTCCAGACGCCGGGAGGCAGCCCGGCCTCCTCGGCGATTTCCATGAGAAGTCGGGCGGTTACGGGCGAAAATTCAGCCGGTTTGTGAACCACGGTGCAGCCTGCGGCGAGGGCCGGCGCGATCTTCCAGGTGGAGAGCATGAAGGGCGTGTTCCACGGGGTGATCACGCCGACGGGGCCGATGGGCACGCGGGTGGTGACGTTCATCAGCGTCGGGCTGGGCAGGTGCCGGCCGTCGCGGGCGGCGGGGGCCCGGTCGGCGAAGAAGCGGAAGTTCTCGGCACCGCGCAGGGCCGCCTTGGCCATGAATCGGATCGGCTGGCCGGTGTCCCAGGCCTCGCAGAGGGCGATCTTTTCGGCGTTGGCCTCGATGGCATCGGCCACGGCGTGAAGGATCTTCTTGCGGGCTGTGCCCGACATGTCGCGCCACTCGGGGAAGGCGGCCCTGGCGGCCTGGGCGGCGGCGTCGATGTCCGAGGCGGTGCCGCGGGCAACCTCGCAGATCACGCTGTCATCGACCGGGGAATGGTTGGCGAAGGTCGCGCCGGTCACGTCCTTTCCGGCGATGCGATGGGCGATGCCGGTCTCGCGGAGGGCTGCGAGGTGGGGGGCGAGCTTTGCGGTGTTGCTGGCGAGGTCGGTCATTTGGCCTCCTTGGCGGCGAGATGGTCGCGCAGGGTGTTGAGCTTGGGGGAAAGGGCCGGGTCGATATCGCGCATCTCGAGCGAAAGCATGATCGGCCGGGCGGCGATCACCGGCGCCAGAAACGTTCGGGCGGCCTCGAAGACATGGGCGGTGGCGGCTTCCTTGGCGTCCTGCGGGCGGCCGCCGCGCAGTCGGATCGAGATATCGACGAAGAGGTTGGCCGGGTCGCCGTCGGCGATGCTGTAGTGATCGCAGCGCGCGGCGCGGACACGGATGCCGGCGAGCGGGAAGATGCCGGTTTCGAGCCCGGCGCGGCGCAGCGCTTCGCAGAGCCCGCCAATATCGGCGTGGGCCTCGAGGTTGGCCGAGTATTCGACGCGGATATGGGGCAATCTGTCCTCCCGGATGTTTTTAACTCGTTAAATAATTTTGGCGCGAACGTCAAGTTTCACTGAAGCGTGGCGCGACGCCTTGCGCCGAAGTGCGCTTGCCGCTCCGTCAAGCATAAGTCATACATGAAACATGTCGGATCATGCCCCGAAACCTGCCGAGCTGAGCCGGAACGGCGGTGCCGCGCTGCGCCATACCTCCCGGTCCCTGCCGATTGCGCTGCTGCGGGCCCGCGAAGCGGTGATGGCCCCGGTGCGGGGCATGCTGTCGTCGACGGGAGTGACGGAGCAGCAGTGGCGGGTGCTGCGGGTGCTCGACGAGAATCGCACCATGGAGCCCAAGGCGCTGGCCCAACAGGCCTGCCTGCTCCTGCCGAGCCTGACCCGGATCATGCAATCGCTGGAGGAGCGCGGGTACATCACCCGCGAAAAAGACCCCAACGACGGCCGCAAGCTGCGGCTGGCGATCACCGAGGAGGGCCGGGCGCTGATTGCCCGCCACGTGGGCGAGAGCAACCGGATCTTCAACGAGCTGGAAACCGCCTTCGGGCGAGAGCGCGTGGATGCGCTCCTCGATCTGCTGAACGAGCTGGCCGAGCACAAGGACTGAACGGTTTCGGCCCCGCGCCACGCGCCTTCAACCAATTGTTCACCCTTATCGGGTCTTTGGGCGGGGTGCCCTTGCAGCCCCCCCATGCCAGCACTAAGACAAGGGGAAGCAAACCACGCCTCCGCCTTCGGGGGCCCAAGATGCCGAGGCCCGAGTTATGAGCGATCCTGTCGAAACCTACATGAACCTCGTTCCCATGGTGGTCGAACAGACCAGCCGCGGCGAGCGCGCCTATGACATCTTCTCGCGCCTGCTGAAGGAGCGGATCGTCTTCGTGAACGGCCCGGTGCATGACGGGATGAGCCAGCTCGTGGTGGCCCAGCTGCTGCACCTCGAGGCGGAGAACCCGAAGAAAGAGATCAGCATGTACATCAACAGCCCCGGCGGCGTGGTGACCAGCGGCCTCTCGATCTATGACACGATGCAGTACATCCGGCCCAAGGTGAGCACGCTGGTCGTTGGTCAGGCGGCCTCGATGGGCTCGCTGCTGCTGACCGCCGGCGCCGAGGGGATGCGGTTTTCGCTGCCCAACAGCCGGATCATGGTGCACCAGCCCTCGGGCGGCTACCAGGGCCAGGCGACCGACATCATGATCCACGCGCAGGAAACCCAGAAGCTGAAAGACCGGCTTAACCACATCTATGTTAAGCACACCGGGCAGACCCTGAAGAAGGTCGAGGCCGCGCTGGAGCGCGACAACTTCATGAGCCCCGAGGAAGCCAAGGATTGGGGCCTCATCGACGAGATCGTGGAGAACCGTGACAAGGGCGGCGACGAAAGCGGCAGCAAGTAGGTCGCGGCAACAGGTGCGCCGTTCACTTTAATTTGGCGTTGTGTCCCGTAGGGTGCTGCCCTAGGATTCTCCAAATCCGGGGCGCAGACAGGGCAGAACGCAAGAAACGGGCAGAGCAGCCCGAGGGGTTATGAATGGCGACGAATTCAGGTGGTGACAGCAAGAACACGCTCTACTGCTCTTTCTGCGGAAAGAGCCAGCACGAGGTGCGCAAGCTGATTGCAGGGCCGACGGTGTTCATCTGCGATGAATGCGTCGAACTCTGCATGGACATCATCCGCGAGGAGACCAAGAGTTCCGGCCTGAAATCCGCAGACGGGGTGCCGACCCCGAAGGAGATCTGCGAGGTTCTCGACGATTACGTGATCGGCCAGATGCATGCCAAGCGTGTGCTCTCGGTGGCGGTGCACAACCACTACAAGCGGCTCAACCACGCCAGCAAGTCGGGCGATATCGAGCTGGCGAAATCGAACATCCTGCTGATCGGCCCGACCGGCTGCGGCAAGACGCTGCTGGCGCAGACGCTGGCGCGCATCCTCGACGTGCCCTTCACGATGGCCGATGCCACCACGCTGACCGAGGCCGGTTACGTGGGCGAGGACGTGGAGAACATCATCCTGAAGCTGCTTCAGGCCTCCGAGTACAACGTGGAGCGGGCGCAGCGCGGCATCGTCTACATCGACGAGGTCGACAAGATCACCCGCAAGTCCGACAACCCCTCGATCACCCGCGACGTGAGCGGCGAGGGCGTGCAGCAGGCGCTTCTGAAGATCATGGAGGGCACCGTGGCCTCGGTGCCGCCGCAGGGCGGGCGCAAGCATCCGCAGCAGGAGTTTCTGCAGGTCGACACCACGAACATCCTGTTCATCTGCGGTGGGGCCTTCGCCGGGCTCGACAAGATCATCTCGGCCCGCGGCAAGGGCTCGGCCATCGGCTTCGGCGCCGACGTGAAGGATGCCGAGAGCCGCGGCGTGGGCGAGATCTTTACCGAGCTGGAGCCGGAGGACCTGCTGAAGTTCGGCCTAATCCCCGAGTTCGTCGGCCGCCTGCCGGTGCTGGCCACGCTCCAGGACCTCGACGAGGACGCGCTTGTGACGATCCTCACCGAGCCGAAGAACGCGCTGGTCAAGCAGTACCAGCGGCTGTTCGAGCTTGAGAACACCGACCTGACCTTTACCGACGACGCGCTGCGCGCCATCGCCAAGCGGGCGATCGAGCGCAAGACCGGCGCACGCGGGCTGCGCTCGATCATGGAAGACATCCTGCTTGACACGATGTTCGACCTGCCGGGCATGACCGAGGTGGATGAGGTTGTGGTGAACGAGGAGGCGGTGACCTCCGACGCGCAGCCGCTGTTCATCTACTCCGAGGAGACCAAGGCGGAGAACGCCTCGGCGTAACCTTATCCCGGTTTGACCTGGTGGGTTTGACCCACCCCACAGGGCCTCGCGGCAGCGGGGCCTTTTCTTGATGGGTACGCAATGCGGGCGCACCCCACGGATGGAGAGAGAGATGAAACGGACCTTGATCAGCTCGGGCGGGCCCTACGAGGAGAAGATCGGCTACAGCCGCGCGGTGGTCTGCGACGGCTGGGTTTTCGTGTCGGGCAGCACCGGGGCCGACCCCGACAGCGGCGCGATGCCCGAGGGCGTGGTGGAGCAGTGCCGCAACACGCTGGAAACCATCCGCCGTGCGCTGGAGAAGGCCGGCGCGAGCCTCGATGACGTGGTCCGGGTGAACTACGTGCTGCCGGTGGCGGAGGATTTCGAGCCCTGCTGGCCGGTGCTGGCAGAGGCCTTTGCGAGGGCGCGGCCGGCGGCGATGATGATCCAGGCGGGGCTCATCAGCCCGGCGATGAAGATCGAGATCGAGGTGACGGCGCGGCTGCCCTGAGCGGCGCACGGCCTGATCGGCGATCGGGCGGGGGGCCAGCCCCCCGCACCCCCCGAGGTATTTGCGCCAAGAAGATGGGCAGGTCGGGTTCAGCGGGACGCTTTTTCGGCGAGGCCGGATTGCTGGCTGCGCGATGCCAGCTCGGCCTCGATGTCGGCCAGAGTCACGTCGCGGGCGGCGCACATCACGAGCAGGTGGTAGAGCGCGTCGGCGGCCTCGGCGGTGAGCCTGGCGCGGTCGCCCTTGACCGCTTCGATGATGGCTTCCACCGCTTCTTCGCCGAACTTTTCGGCGCATTTCTCCGGCCCCTTGGCGAGCAGCCTGGCGGTCCAGCTCGTGTCGGGGTCGGCGCTCTTGCGGCTTTGAATCGTGGCGGCGAGGGCGGAAAGGCTCATGTCATCCTCACGGGAATGCCGGCGGCGGCCATGTGGGCCTTGGCCTCGCCGATGGTGTGGGTGCCGAAGTGGAAGATCGAAGCGGCGAGCACGGCGGAGGCATGGCCTTGCGTAACGCCCTCGACGAGGTGGTCGAGTGTGCCGACGCCGCCCGAGGCGATCACCGGCACCGGCACGGCATCGGCGATGGCACGGGTGAGGGGGAGGTTGAAGCCCGCCTTGGTGCCGTCGCGGTCCATGGAGGTGAGGAGGATCTCGCCTGCCCCCTTCTCGGCGATCATGACGGCGAATTCCACCGCGTCGATCCCCGTGGGGCGGCGGCCGCCATGGGTGAAGATCTCCCAGCGCCCGGGCTCGACGGTCTTGGCGTCGATGGCGCAGACGATGCATTGCGAGCCGAAGCGCAGGGCGGCCTCGGTGATGACGTCGGGGTCGGCCACGGCGGCGGAGTTGAAGCTCACCTTGTCGGCGCCCGAGAGCAGCAGCTTGCGCACGTCCTCGTGGCTGCGCACGCCGCCGCCGATGGTCAGTGGCATGAAGCACTGCTCGGCGGTGCGGGTCGCCAGGTCGTACATCGTGCCGCGATTCTCGTGGGTGGCGTGGATGTCGAGGAAACAGAGCTCGTCGGCGCCGGCGGCATCGTAGGCGCGGGCGGATTCCACGGGGTCGCCGGCATCCACGAGGTCGACGAAGTTGACGCCCTTGACCACGCGGCCATCGGCGACGTCGAGACAGGGGATGATGCGGGTCTTCAGCATGGGGCTGCGATAGCCGGTTTTGCTGGCGGAGGGAAGCGGTGCGGGCTAGGGCAGGGGCATGGAAAAGCTGGAGATCTTCCTGGTGGTGGCGCCGGGGCTGGAGGAGGTGGCGGCGCTGGAGGCGCGGGAGCAGGGCTTTGCCAGGGCGCGGGTGGTGCCCGGAGGGGTGGTGTGCCGGGGCGCATGGCCCGAAGTGTGGCGGGCGAACCTGGTTCTGCGCATCCCGGGCCGCGTGCTGGTGCGGCTGGCGACGTTCCGGGCGATGAGCTTTCGGGCGCTCGAGGCGGGGCTGGACGCGGTGGACTGGCCTGCGGTTCTGGCGCCGGGCCAGCCGGTGCGGGCGGAGGCGGCGACGAAGCATTCGAAGCTCTATCACGCGGGCGCGGTGAAGGGACGGCTGGAGCAGGCGGTTCAGCGGGCCGGCGCGGTGGTGGACCCCGACGGGCTGCGGGTGCTGGTGCGGATCGAGGACAACGCCTGCGTGGTGAGCGTGGACAGCTCGGGCGAGGCATTGCACCGCCGGGGGTTCAAGGAGGCGGTGAACGCCGCGCCGATGCGGGAGACCATGGCGGCGGGGTTCCTGCGGGCAGCGGGCTACGCGGGCCGGGAGGCGGTGCTGGACCCGATGTGCGGCTCCGGCACCTTTTGCATCGAGGCGGCGGAGATCGCCGCGGGGCTGGCGCCGGGGCGCGGACGCGCCTTTGCCTTCGAGGGGTTCGGCAGCTTCGACGGGGCAGCCTTTGCGCAGATGAAAGACCGGGCGCCGGTGGCGCGGGGTGAGGGGCCGGTGATAGGCTCGGACCGGGATGCCGGGGCGGTGCGGATGAGCCGGGAGAACGCGGAGCGGGCCGGGGTGGACTGCCGGTTCGAGGAGGTCGCGTTGGGCGCGTTGGAGCGGCCGGACTGTGCGCCGGGGCTGGTGATCTGCAATCCGCCCTACGGCAGCCGGATCGGCAACAAGGGGCCCTTGTTCGGGCTCTACGGCAGCTTCGGGAAGGTGATGAAGGAGCGCTTTGGCGGCTGGCGGGTGGCGATGGTCACCAGCGAGGAGAAACTGGCGCGCGCCACGGGCCTGCCCTGGCAGCCGCCGGGCCCGCATGTGGCCCACGGCGGGCTCAAGGTACGGCTCTGGATGGCGCAGTTGTGATGCGGCTTTCATGGACGCGCGGAACGGGGCGGGCAGTCTCGGGTTGAGCTTGCGTGATCCAACCGGGAGAGACAGCCATGAAACGAACGATTGCCGCCCTTGCCCTGACCCTTGCCGCCGCGCCTGCGCTGGCAGATGACGACATCATCAACGTGGAGGCCACCGGCAGCGTGGCGGAGGTGGCCGACCGGCTGGTTGCCTCGATCGAGGGTGCAGGGGCCACGGTCTTTGCCCGCGTCGATCATGCGGCGGGTGCCCGGGGCGCGGGCATGGAGCTTGCGCCGATGGAGCTGGTGATCTTCGGCAACCCCAAGCTCGGGACGCCTGCGATTCAGACCTCGCCCATGGCCGGGCTGGTGCTGCCGATGAAGGTGCTTGTCTGGCAGGATGCCGAGGGTGTCGTGACGCTCTCCTACCAGGATCCCGAAGAGATGCTGGACGAGGTCGGCGTGGACGACGACCTGGAGGCGATCGGCCAGATGGAGGGCGCCTTGAAAAAGCTCACCGGCGCGGCGGCGGGCGGCTAGGCCCGACGGGCGGAGACCTCGCAGGCGGTGATGGCGACGAGCAGCACCGGTCCGGCGATGACCCAGCCGACATAGGCCAGAAGGCCCAGGGCGCCGAAGGCATCCGCAAGCGGCTGGGCGGTGTGGGCGCACCCTGTAAAGGCCAGTTCATCCTCGGCGCAGTCCCCGGCGAGCCAGAGCAGTGCCGGGCAGAACAGGGCGAAGGGTGTTGCCAGGGCCGCCAGCCAACGGGCGGAGCGACTCTTGAGAAAGGGCAGCGCCGCAAGCAGCGGCAGCGGGCTGAGCAGGATGGCGGCGCCGAGCGGTGTCATGGGCGGGAGCCTAGTGGGTGCCTCGGCCTCGTGGAAGGTGCGACCGGCATCGGCGGGCTGGCCGGCGCGCGGAGGGCATGGGTTCGGCCAAGTGTCAGCCGCGCAGGGCGGCGAGGGCCTCCTTGAGGTCGATGGCGCCATCGTAGAGGGCGCGGCCCGAGATGGCCCCGGCGATGGTGCCGCAGGCCTTGAGCGCCTCGAGGTCGGCCAGCGAGGACACGCCGCCGGAGGCGATGACCGGGATCGAGACGGCGCGGGCCAGCGCGTCGGTGGCCTCCACGTTGGGGCCCTGCATGGCCCCGTCGCGGTTGATGTCGGTGTAGATGATGGCGGCGACGCCGGCATCTTCGAAGGAGCGGGCGAGGTCGGTGGCGTTGACATCGGTCTCTTCGGCCCAACCCTTGGTGGCGACCATGCCGTGCCGCGCGTCGATCCCCACGGCGACCTGGCCGGGGAAGGCGGCGGCGGCCTCGCGCACCAGCGCGGGGTTTTCCACCGCGACGGTGCCGAGGATCACGCGGGCGAGGCCCTTGGTGAGCCAGCCTTCGATGGTGGCCACGTCCCGGATGCCGCCGCCGAGCTGGGCGGGCGTCTTGGTGGCCTTCAGGATCGCCTCGACCGGGGCCGCGTTGACCGGCTCGCCGGCGAAGGCGCCGTTGAGATCCACCAGGTGCAGCCACTCGCAGCCCGCGTTGACGAACTCCATCGCCTGGGCGGCCGGATCCTCGTTGAAGGTGGTGGATTTTTCCATGTCGCCGCGCAGGAGCCGCACGGCGTTGCCGTCTTTCAGGTCGATGGCAGGGTAGAGGATCATGGGGCGGCTCCTTTTGGCGCGGGGTTTGCCACGGGCAGCGCTCGAAGGGAAGGGGCGGCGCAGAAGTGAACGCGCCGGACCCAACGTTACAGTTGCGTGACGCTCGGGCGTGGCCTCAGGATGCGACCAGCGTTAGGAATGGGAGGAGAACCATGCGCAAGATTGCAATGACCCTGGCGGCCCTGCTGGTGGCGGCCCCGGCCTGGGCGGCGGACCCGCTCGAAGGCCTGTGGCGCACCGCCAAGGACGACAACGGGAACTCGGGGCTGGTGCAGGTGAAGCCCTGCGGCGGCGGGCTCTGTGGCACGCTGATCAAGGCCTACGGGCCGGACGGCAAGGAGATCAAATCGGAGAATGTGGGGCGTCAGATCATTTCGCAGACCACGGCTTCGGGGGGCGGCCAGTACAAGGGCAAGGTCTATTCGCCCGACCGCGGCAAGACCTACAACTCCAAGCTGATGCTCTCGGGCTCCACGCTCAAGGTGTCGGGCTGCGTGCTGGGTATCTGTCGCGACGGCGGCACCTGGCAGAAGGTCAAGTAAGACCCGATTTCCTGCGGTGTGCCGCCGATTTTGCGCTGCACCGCAGGAACCTCTTGCATCGACTCACGGTTAACTCCATAGCGCGATCATGCTTTGCGGCTGCTGTTTTCCAGCGAAGCGAGCCAGTGTCGCCAAAGGGAGTGATGCCGGTGACGAAGACTTTTTCGACCATGATGATCGCGGGCGCCGTGGTGGCGTTGCTCTCGGGTGCTGCGCAGGCGGCGACTCCCGAAGGCATGTGGCTGACCGGCCCCGACAAGAAGGGCAACGTGGCCCATGTGAAGGCGGTGAAGTGTGGCGCGGCCATGTGCGGCACCATCGTGAAGGCCTTCAACGCCTCCGGCCAGCCGATCCAGTCGCCCAACGTGGGCAAGCGCGTGTTCTGGGACATGACCCCGGCAGGTGGAAACACCTACGAAGGGCGGGCCTATGTGCCGGTCATGAAGCGTGACTACGGCGCGCAGATGGTCCTTCAGGGCAACAAGATGGTGGTGAAGGGCTGCGCCGGGCCGATCTGCATGGACCAGACCTGGACCCGTCTGAAGTGAGCCTCGGGGCGCCGATCAGGCGCCGGTCAGCACCAGATCCGAATAGACGAAGCCGTCGCGGGTGACGGTCTCTCCCCGGGTGGCCGAGATCGGCGCCCTGAAGCAGGGGGCATTCAGCACGCAGGTATGAAATTCGCCGTTCTCGCCGCAGGGGTCCACGCCCTCGGGGAGGTCGGCGAGACAGGCGGCGTCGAGTCGCCGGCCGGCGAAGGTTTCGGGCAGCCTGGCCGGATCGAGCGTGACGATGCGGGTGTCGAAGGTCCCGGCGATTTCGGCGGCCAGGGCGGCCGTGCTCTCGCCCCAGAGCGGGAAGACCGGCGCAATGCCCGTGCCCTCGAGCTGTTTGATCCGGTAGTCGCGGACGTCTTCGAGAAAGAGGTCGCCGAAGATCATCCGGGTGATGCCGCGGGCCTTCAGGGCCTCCACGGCCCCGGCCATGCGGGCCTCGTAGATCTCGTTGGAGCAGGGCCAGGGCAGGGGCACCTCGAGCAGGTCGAGCCCGGCGGCGCTGGCCTGGGCGCGAAGAATATCGGCGCGGGTGCCGTGCATGGCCACGCGGTCGAAGGCCTCGTTGATCGTGGTCAGCGCCGTGGTCACCTGATGGCCTGCTGCGCGGGCGCGGATCAGCGCCATGCAGGCATCCTTGCCGGACGACCAGCCGATGGCGGATGTCATGGCGCCCATTTCAGGAAATTGGCGATGATCCGCAGGCCGGTGGCCTGGCTCTTCTCGGGGTGGAACTGCGTGCCGAAGCGGGTGCCCTCGCCGACGATGGCCGTCACCTCGCCCGCGTAGTCGGCATAGGCGAGGCGCTGCGCGGGGTGCTCGGGGCGCAGGTGGTAGCTGTGAACGAAATAGGCGTGATCGCCGGTGCTGACCCCGTCGAGGCAGGGGTGGGTGCCGGAGAGCACGAGATCGTTCCAGCCCATGTGGGGCACCTTCAGCGCGGGGTCGGCGGGGGCGATCGGCACCACCTCGCCGGGGATCCAGCCGAAGCCGGGCGTGTCTTCGTGCTCGCGGCCCAGGGTGCTCATCATCTGCATCCCGATGCAGATGCCCATGAAGGGTTTGCCCTTGGTCTCGACGTGCTCGGTGATGGCTTCGATCATGCCCGGCCGGGCGGCGAGCGCGGCCCGGCAGGAGGGGTAGGCGCCGTCGCCGGGCAGCACGATGCGGTCGGCGCGGGCGACCTCCTCGGCGTGCGAGGTGACGATCACCTCGCCCGCGCCCTCCTCGGCGGCCATGCGCTGGAAGGCCTTCTCGGCGGAGTGCAGGTTGCCGCTGTCGTAGTCGATGAGGACGGTGCGCATGGGGGCTCCTTTCGCGCCTCGTGGGTGGCGGGAAACGGCGAGGGCGTCAAGGGCGCGCGCCGTGAAAGCGCGCCGTGAGGCGGGTCAGAGCGTGCCCTTGGTCGAGGGGATCGCGTCGGCCTTGCGGGGGTCGGCCTCGAGCGCATCGCGCAGGGCGCGGGCGACGGCCTTGAAGGCGGCCTCGGCGATGTGGTGGCTGTTGATCCCGTGCAGCGCGTCGACATGCAGGGTGATGCCGCCGTGGGTGGCGAAGGCCTGGAAGAACTCGCGCACCAGCTCAGTATCGAAACTGCCGATCTTGGCAGTCGGCATGGCGACGTTCCAGACGAGAAACGGCCGGCCCGAGAGGTCGAGCGCGGCGCGCACCAGCGCGTCATCCATCGGCAGCAGGCACGAGCCGTAGCGGGTGATGCCGCGCTTGTCGCCCATCGCCTCCGTCAGCGCCTTGCCCAGCGTGATGCCCACGTCTTCGACGGTGTGGTGATCGTCGATGTGCAGGTCGCCCTTGGCGCTCACCTTCATGTCGATCAGGGCGTGGCGGGCCAGCTGGTCGAGCATGTGGTCGAAGAAGCCGACGCCGGTGGCATTGGCGTAGCTGCCGGTGCCGTCGAGGTCGATCTCGACGGTGATCGCGGTTTCCGCGGTTTCACGGGTAACGCTGGCTTTGCGCATCAAGGGCCTCCGAAGCGGGTCGGCAGGGGTATAGGCGCGGCGGCGCGCTCAGGGAAGGGGGCGAGGCGCGGCGAGGGGCGGTCTGTGGCGCGGCTGCGCCAGAGGGTTATGCCTCGTCGCCGGGTTTCCGGCTGTCGTCGAGCGTGGGCATGGGCGCGATGACCGTCTTGGCAGAGGCCGCGGGGGGCGCGGAAGGTGGCGGCGGCGGGGCCGCGGGCTCCGGCGGAGGCGGTGCGGGCGAGACCGCGGCGGGCGGTTCCGGGGCGGGCTGTGGCTCGGGCTCCGGTGCGACGGGTGGCGACCCCTCGGCCTCGGCGGGCGCGGCGGCCCACGGGTCTGCAAAGGCGGCAGGCGTGGCGGTTGTGGCTGGGTCGGAAGCCAGCGGTTGCGGCGCGGGCGGGGCCTCGGGCACGGGCTGCGGTGCGGGTTCGGATGCCGCCACGGGCTCCGACTCCGGCGCCGCGAGGGCGGGCTCCGGCTCGGGCGCGCTCCAGGGATCGGAGATCGCGGCGGGGATCGCGCGGGTCTCGGGCGTTTCGGCCAGGGCCTGGGGCGTTGTGGCCAGCGGATCCGACTCGGCGGTGCCGGTGGGCAGCTCGGGCGGCGTGCTGGGCGGCACCTCTTGCGGTGGGTTGGGGGCGGGCACCTCCTGGGGCGTCGGAGCGGGGGCCTCGCGCGGCGGCTCGGCGGGCGTTTCGGGCGGCGTGGGCGGATGCGCGGGTTGCGGGATGGGCGCCGGGTCGGGCTCGGGCGTCGCGGCTGCGACAGGTGCCGGTGCTGGGCTCGGCGCCGCGGGCGCTCCGACAGGTGCCGGTGCCGGGTCTGGTGCCGCGGCGGGTGCGGCGGGCGGCGCAGGCTCGGGCTTGGGCTCGGGGGCCGGTTCCGGGGCCGGGGCTGCCACGGGCGCGGCTTGCGGCGCGGGTTCGGGCTTGGGCTCGGGGTCGGCGGGCTTTGGTGCCGGGGCCTCGGCGGCGGGACCAGAGGCTGCGGGTGCGGGGGCCGCGGGTGCGGGGGCTGCGGCGGGCGCCGGGCGGGGCGGCACGAAACCGCTGGGCATCAGCTCTCTTGGCGGGGCGAAGGCGGAGGCGGCTGCGGCCACTTCCGGGGCCGCAGCGGGCGCGGCGACGGCGGCGGCGGCCGCTGCGGCAGCGGCGGACGACGGGGCGGAAGCCGGGGCAGGCTCGGCATCCGGCAGCGCGCCGCCGATCACGGTTTTCTGCGCGGTGGCGGAAGTCCGGTCGGCGCCGCCGGGCAGGGTGGCGGCCTCCTTGCCAAGCTCGGCGAAGGCCTCGGACTCGGCGTCGAGCCGGGCTTCCCAATCGGGGTTGGGTCGCTGGCCACGGGTCGCGCCGACGTAGATTTGCAGGAGGCAGGCATTGGCGAAGGCGTCGATCAGCCCGGCCTTGGTGCCCCAGGCGAAGAGGCCGGAGATGATGACCATGAGCAGCCCGGCTCCCGGCGCCAGCAGGATGACCAGCGCGAAGAGAAGCAGCCAGCCGACGAAGGCGATGGTGGTATAGGCCCAGCCGAGTCCCTGGAGGGTGAGCGCATTGCCGACCACGGGCTTGCCGTTCTGGGCCAGCAGCACCAGCCCCTCGCGGGCACCGGCGTAGGGATTCACCGAGCGCTTGCGCAGCCCGTGGGCCAGCACCATCTCGTCGATCGGACGCTGGGCCAGCCAGAGCCAGGGGGCATTGATGCCCACGCCCTTGCCCTCGGGCTTCATCCCGAAGAGCGCGCGCAGCGGCAGAAGGGTGTTGATCGCGGGCAGGGTCGTTTCGATCTGGCCGCGCAGGGCCCAGAGGCGGCTCATGTCACCGTAGCGCTCCTTGACCAGATCCATTCCGGTGTTGATCTGGCTGCCCTCGGGCAGGCGGCGGCCTTCGAGGATCTCGGCCATCAGCGCGATGTGGGGCGCCCGGACGTACCAGTAGAGATGCTTGCGCAGGAACCACATGCCGATGCCGAGGGAGCCGCAGAAGAGCAGGATGAAGAGCGGGGGCAGGCTGTTCCAGAGTGCGATACCGGTGCTCAGGCTGGCCCCGCCGTAGGCGATTGCCTGACCGGCAATGGTGCGGCCCACGATCCAGCCGATCCAGGCCAGCAGGGCATAGCAGGTGGCGATCCCGAGAAAGACCCCGAGGCGATATCCGGTGAAGGCGGCGGTCTGCTTCAGGAGTCCCCAGGCAAGGGAGGACTTGAAATTCCACATCGGTCAAATTCCCTACGGCGCAATGAATGTGACAAGCCTAGCGAAATTCGGCGGCGCTTCAACAGATAGTGAAGTGGGGGCAGGGCCGATGCATGGGGTCCGGCCGATGAGAGGCTTGTGCCTGGCGCGACGGGGGGCCTAGCTCGGAGGGGAGCGGGAGACAGCGGGAGCCATGAGAAAGAATCGGTACTACAGCGGCCCGGTGACGGCCAATTTCGATGGTCTGCGGTTTCACTCCCCGGGCCAGCCCTTGCCGGATCGCGGGCTGCGCGACATCTGGAAATGGCAGCGCAGCGGGCAGCGGGCAAGGTGGCCGCGCAGGGTGCCGGTGACGTCTGCGGTGCCGCCCGCGCGCAGCGAGACGCCCCGGCTGACGATGGTGGGCCATGCCAGCGTGCTGATCCAGGTCGCGGGGCTGAACATTCTGACCGACCCGGTCTGGTCGGAGCGCGCCAGCCCGCTGCGCTTTGCCGGGCCGAGGCGGGTGACGGCGCCGGGGGTGCGGTTCGAGGATCTGCCGGAGATCGACGCGGTGCTGCTCAGCCACAATCACTACGACCACCTCGACCTCCCCACCCTGCGGCGGCTCCATGCGGCGCACGCGCCCCTGATGGTGATGCCGCTGGGCACCGATGCCACGGTGCGCAGGGCCGGTGGCGTGCGGGTGGCGGTGGGGGACTGGCATGCGCAGGTCGCGCTGGGCGAGGGCGTGGTGGCCACGCTGACGCCAGCGAACCATTGGTCCTCCCGGGGCTTGCGTGACCGGCGGATGGCGCTCTGGTGCGGATACTGGCTCGATACGCCCCAGGGGAGCCTTTGGTTTGCCGGGGATACCGGCTACGGCGATGGCGCGATCTTTCGGGAGATCCGCGCCCGCCACGGCGCGCCCGACATCGCGCTGATCCCGATCGGTGCCTACGAGCCGCGGTGGTTCATGGGCAATCAGCACGTGGCGCCGGAGGACTCGGTGCGGGTGTTCAACGATGTGGGAGCAGGGCAGGGCTTGGGCATCCACTGGGGCACCTTCCAGCTGACCGACGAGCCCAGGGAGGAGCCGGTGCAGCTGCTGGCGGCGGCGCTGGCGGCGGAGGGCATCGCAGCGCACCGTTTCCGCGCCTTCGGGCCGGGCGATGTGCACGTGTGACGCAGGCGCCGGAGGCGCTGCGATCATTCACCGATGTCTGTGAAGGAACTCATTGGAGCGGGCGATGAGATTCGAACTCACGACCCTAACCTTGGCAAGGTTATGCTCTACCCCTGAGCTACGCCCGCGTCCGTTGAGTAGCGGTGAGATAACGGGCGTGCCGGGCGGGTTCAAGGGGAAATTTCGCCCGCCTGACGAAAATTTTTGCCCGCTCAGAGAAGGGCGTGGAGGAGCAGGCCGAGCGAGGCGAGGAGCAGGGCGCTCAGGGTGAGGATCATGCCGACGACACGGAAGCGCCGGTTCAGCCGGGGGCCGATGAAGGCCCAGCCGTGCAGCAGCCGCCCGGCGAGGAGGCACAGGGCGAGGGCGTGCAGCGCGACGGCGGGGGCGCCCTGGGCCTCGGTCAGGGCGAGCAGGATCAGCCCGATCGGCACGTATTCGGAAAAGTTGCCATGTGCCCTGCCGCGCCGGGTGAGGCGCCTGTCTTCGCCATAGCCCAGGCTCACCCCGCCTGTGCGACGGGTATGGGCAACAAGATAGCTGAGGGCGACGTAGAGGATGCCGAACAGGCCGGCGTTGACCGAGGTGATGGCGAACATGCGGGACTCCCTGAAACCGGGCGCATGGGAGCGCAGAAGCACAGCGGTTTCAACCGTTCCCGTGGCCGGAGAACGCGGGGTCGGGTCAGCCCACGTCGGTCATCGCGGCGTCGTGGGCGAAGAGGATGTCGTAGCTTCGCTGCTGCCAGTTGGGCACCGGGCCCAGGGTGAAGATCGCATCGGTATCGGTGCGCAGGTTCGTGGCGCCGCTGGCCATGGGGCCGTTGCGGCCAAGCCGGGTGCTGCTTTCGTAGGTGGTGGCGTTCAGCACCAGCCAGACATGGCCGATGGCCTCCGCCACCAGCCGCCGCCCGTTGCGCTGCAGCGTGCCGTCGGGATTGCGCGCCCATTCGGTGTTGCGAAAGCCGATCCGCAGGGTGTTGTCGCAGAGCCGCTGGGTCGCGGCGAAGTCGGCCTCGGGCACGCTTGGGTAGCCCATCTGCTCCAGCGCGGCGCTTTGGCTCGCACTGCCGCCCGAGAGCGAGAGCTGGCCGTTGCTGGCGTGGTGCAGCACGTAGCGGGTGAAGCCGGAGCAATCTATCCCGCCCGAGCCGCTGCGGGCCTGGTCGGGCGGGACGTTGATGCCGAGCTTGCCGCCCAGAAGGTAGGGGCGGTTGGACCAGAGCAGGGCCGATAGCGCGTCGGCCAGGCGCGAAGCGTCAAAAGTGGTTTGCATGAGAAAATGTCCTTGAGATCGAAATGGACCTCAAGGATAGCAGAAAACGCGCCGTTTATCATCCTCGGAGCCAGGCATGGGCGGAACCTGGCTGTCAGGGGCGGACGACTGCAGAGAGCTGCGGGCCGGCGGGGGCGGCCCTATTCCAACTCCACCAGCAGGTCCTTCGCGTCGATCTGGTCGCCCGGATGGATGTGGACGGCCTTCACCGTGGCGTCGCGGTCGGCGTGGAGGCCGGTTTCCATCTTCATCGCCTCGATGGTCAGCAGCAGGTCGCCCGCGCTCACCTTCTGGCCGGCCTGCACGCCCACGGAGGCCACCGAGCCGGGCATCGGCGCGCCGATGTGGTTGTCGTTGCCGAGCTCGGCCTTGGGCCGAGCCTGCACCGCGGCGGCGACGCGACGATCGGGGATGCGGATGGTGCGGGGTTGGCCGTTCAGCTCGAAGAAGACCCGCGCGATGCCCTCCTCGTTGGTCTCGCCCACGGCGGAAAGACGGATTTCCAGCGTCTTGCCCGGGTCGATCTCGACCGAGATCTCGTCGGCGGGCTCCATGCCGTAAAAGTAGGTATCGGTCGGCAGGGTGCGGACCGGGCCATATTCCTCGTGGCGGGCGGCGTAGTCGGAGAAGACCTTGGGATACATCAGGTAACCGTTCAGGTCTTCGTCATCGAGCTCGATGCCGAGCTTTGCCGAAGCCTCCTTGCGGGTGGCCTCGATATCGACCGGCGGCAGCGACTTGCCGGGGCGCTCGGTGAGGGGCTTCTCGCCCTTCAGCACCTTCTTCTGGATCGCGGCGGGCCAGCCGCCGGGGGGCTGGCCGAGGTTGCCCTTCATCATGTCGACGACCGAGTCGGGGAAGGAGACCTCGCGCTTGGGATCCTCGACCTCGGCGCGGGTTAGCCCTTGGGACACCATCATGAGGGCCATGTCGCCCACCACCTTGGAGGAGGGGGTGACCTTCACGATGTCGCCGAACATCTGGTTCACGTCGGCATACATCTGGGCGACCTCGTGCCAACGCTCCTCGAGCCCCATCGAGCGGGCCTGGGCCTTGAGATTGGTGAACTGGCCGCCGGGCATCTCGTGCAGGTAGACCTCCGAGGCAGGCGCCTGGAGGCCGCTCTCGAAGGCGGCGTAATGGGTGCGCACGGTCTCCCAGTAGTCGGAGATCTCGCGGATCGCGCCGATATCGAGCCCGGTGTCGCGGTCGGTGTATTGCAGCGCCTCGACCACGGTGCCGAGCGTGGCCTGGGAGGTGTTGCCCGAGAGCGCGTCCATCGCGCAATCCACCGCGTCCACGCCGGCCTCGGAGGCGGCGAGGATGGTGCCGCAGGCGATGCCGGCGGTGTCGTGGGTGTGGAAGTGGATCGGAAGATCGACCGCATCCTTGAGCGCCGGGATCAGCACCGATGCCGCGGCGGGCTTCAGCAGGCCGGCCATGTCTTTCAGACCGAGCACATGGGCCCCGGCGGCTTCGAGCTCCTTGGCCATTTCAACGTAGTACTTCACGTCATACTTGGCGCGGGCCGGGTCCATCAGGTTGCCGGTGTAGCAGACGGTGCCCTCGATGATCTTGCCGCTCTCGCCCACGGCATCCATCGCCACGCGCATGTTTTCGACCCAGTTGAGCGAGTCGAACACGCGGAACACATCGACCCCGGAGGCGGCGGCCTGCTTGACGAAGCTCACCACCACGTTGTCGGGGTAGTTGGTGTAGCCCACCCCGTTGGAGGCGCGCAGCAACATCTGGGTCATGATGTTGGGCATGGCGGCGCGGATGTCGCGGAGGCGCTGCCAGGGGCACTCCTGCAGGAAACGGTAGGCCACGTCGAAGGTGGCGCCGCCCCAGCACTCGACCGAGAAGAGCTGCGGCAGGTTGGCGGCGTAGGAGGGGGCGACGCGGACCATGTCGATCGAGCGCATCCGGGTGGCCAGAAGGCTCTGGTGGCCGTCGCGCATGGTGGTGTCGGTGATGAGGAGCTGCTTTTGCGCCTTCATCCAGTCGGCCACCGCCTTGGGGCCCTTCTCCTGCAGCAGGTTCAGCGTGCCGGGCGCGGGGCTCTCGGTGCGCCGGGCGGGGGCCCTGGGCGGCTTGGCCTCGGCGGGCCGGGGGCGGCCCGCCGTCTCGGGATGGCCGTTCACGGTGACGTCGGCGATGTAGCGCAGGATCTTGGTCGCACGGTCGCGGCGGCGCTTGAAATCAAAGAGTTCCGGCGTCTCGTCGATGAACTTGGTGTGGTAGGTGTTGCCGGTGAAGGTGGGGTGCCGGAGCAGGTTGATGACGAAGTCGATGTTGGTGCTCACGCCCCGGATGCGGAACTCGCGCAGGGCACGGTCCATCCGGGCAATGGCGGCCTCGGGCGTGCGGGCCCAGGCGGTGACCTTGGTCAGCAGCGAGTCGTAGTAGCGGGTGATGACCGCCCCGGCATAGGCGGTGCCGCCGTCGAGCCGGATGCCCATGCCGGTGGCG